>NZ_BAAJLX010000003.1:0-358454 GCF_057543495.1 Colwellia sp. SU-HH01217
ATCATATTATAAAATTGAAAAAGGTTGCTTCGGCAACCTTTTTTATTGGTTAAGTTTATTAATAACTGAGCCTAATACGATAAATTTGGTGATAACATAAAGCGTAGTATTTATGTTTTTAAGCCACAACCACGTAAAATAAAGTCAGTTAAGAAACTCGTAACACGTTGAATATCTTCTTCTTCATAATCAGCTTGATTCATGACTGTTAATACTTGAGTTTCAAAATCAGCATAATGTTGTGTTGAAGACCAAATTAGAAAGATAAGGTAAACAGGATCTACATCTTTCATTTCTCCGTTATCAACCCACTGTTGGAAGAGTTTCGCTTTTTCTCTTACCCATTTTCTTAAATAAGTTCTGGCGTATTCTTTAAGATGTTGTGCCCCTTGAATGATCTCCATCGCATATATCTTTGAAGCGCTTGGGTGGTTAAATGACATTTTAACTTTGGCTTCAATAAATTTTTCAATTGCTACTTTAGGGCCGGCATCAGTTTCAATATCACCAATTCCTTGATCCCACATATCTAATGTTTGTTCGAGAACCGCGTGATAAATATTTTCTTTATTTTTAAAATAATATAATACATTAGCTTTAGGTAAGCCGGCTCTGTCGGCAATCGACTGAACCGTTGCACCTCGATAACCATTTAAAATAAACTCTTCTTGAGCTGAAAATAATATTTTTTCTTGGCTTTGGGCTCTTATTAAACCTTGTTTATTCATTTTTTCAGCCATTAGTTAATCATCCATTTAGTATGTTTTATTTTAAAGTAGTCAAAGGGAGGTGTACTGATCATGACACAATACCACTAACATTCATTAAGTGTATATTAAATACTAACTAAATAGTCAATAAGTGCAAGTTGTAATGAAATTGTCATGAATGTTTGTTTTAATTTTGAACGATTTGTGGATTTTATAGCAAAAACATTAATCTTGACTATTATTGTCTAGATAAAAACAATTTTAATTATAACAGTATAAACACCAAGGAAAATAATATGGATACTCCCAGTATAACTCGTATTGCAGGTGCAGTAATAATCGCACTAGGTTTAACTACATCAGCAATGGCCAATACTACTTCATCAGGTGTAAAAGGTAATATTGTTGGCCCTAACGGTAATCCGGCTAGTGGTGCAGTAGTGACTATAACGCACATACCATCAGGGACCACTAAAACAGCCGTAGTTAATGATACGGGATCATTTTCTGCTAAAGGTTTACGGGTAGGGGGACCATATAAAATTGTTATTGACTCAGATAGGTTTGAAGATACGCAACTTAAAGATGTTTTTTTAACGCTAGGCGAAACTTACCCCGTAAATGTTGCTTTAAAACCTCAAGAAGATATTGAAACTATTGTTATTACAGGTCGTATTGTTAATAAAAACTATGGCAGTAATAGCCCATCTTCTAATTTCAATTTAAAAGATATTGAATTAACTCCAACGGTAAATCGCGATATTAAAGATGTAATACGGGTAGATCCACGAGTATATATTAATGAAACTGGCTCAGGCTCTGATTCTGTAGTTTGTGCGGGTGGTAATCCTAGGTTTAATAGTTTGACCGTTGATGGAGCGCGAATGAATGATAATTTCGGCTTAAATTCTAATGGTTATCCAACTGTTCGCATTCCTTTTTCTTATGATGCTATTGATCAGGTTGCGGTTGAACTTGCTCCGTTTGACGTACAATATGGTGGTTTTACATCATGTAATATTAATGCGGTAACAAAATCGGGTGGGAATGAGTTTGCCGGCAGTGTATTTTTAGACTACACCAGTGATTCGTTTAAAGGTGATAGCCTAGAAGGGGATGATATTGATACGGGGAGTTATGATGAAAAGCGTTATGGTTTTAATCTTGGCTTTCCTTTAATTAAAGATGAATTATATTTCTTTGCGGCCTATGAAAAGCTCGATGGTGCGCAAATCATGCAATATACAGCCTTTGATAACGGCGCGATTTTACAATCAGATATCGATCGTATTATTCAAATATCTAAAGATAAATACAATTACGATCCAGGCACTATGGTGCCAAGTATTCCTGTTGATGATGAAAAGATTCTTGTTAAACTCGACTGGAACATAAACGATAACCATCGTTTGAACTTTGTTTATAATTATAATGATGGATTTGAAATAGGGCAGTCTGATGAAGGTTCTTCACGGTTATCCCTTTCTAATCACTTTTATGAACGTGGTGCAGAGTTCACCTCATATGTTTCATCATTATATTCAGACTGGACCGATAATTTCACTACTGAGGTTAGATTAGGGTATTCAAAACTTGATAATCGACAAATTTCACTAGATCAAGCAAGTGGCTTTAGTGAGTTTACTATCGAAAAAGTGGGTATTGAGCGCGGTGAAGATGTTGATGTTTATTTAGGTCCAGATGATTCTCGTCAATCGAACAAATTAAAATACGACAATTTGTCAATAAAAATAGCTGGTACTTATTACCTTGATTCACACGAGTTGTATTTTGGTTATGAGCGTGAAGAGTTAGATGTATTTAATTTATTTGTTCAGCACTCTCAAGGAGAAACAGACTTTAGTAACTTACAAGGTTTTGAAGATGGTTTTGCTAAACAAATATACTACGGTAACGCGAGCTCTCATAATCCTGATGATGCGGCAGGGGAATTTGCTTACGCGTTAAATACGGTTTATTTTCAAGATAAATTTGAATTTGATGATTACGATATTACCCTAACTGCTGGTTTACGGTATGACTGGTATACAAGCGATGATACACCTAATCATAATCAAAATTTTGAAAATAGATACGGTTTTACCAATTCACAAAATCTAGATGGCGTTGATCTCATTCAGCCAAGGTTTGGTTTTAATTGGACCGTTGATGAGCAATTAGAAATAAGAGGTGGCCTAGGACTATATTCTGGTGGTAATCCAAATGTTTGGATTTCTAACAGTTACTCTAATGATGGCGTACGTAATATTCAAGAGCGCATTAAATCAATACAAATATTAGGGCCTAATGCCATTGACTTTAATGGCAGTGGCCAACCTGGATACGATATTCCTGTTGATTTATATAATAGTGTTGGCAGCGGAAGTAGTGATTCTGATACGAACGTAACCGATCCTGATTTTGAAATACCGTCAGAATGGAAGTATTCGTTGGGTGCGACGTATGTCACTACTAATGAATATGTATTGATGGCCGATTTCCTTTATACAGACAAGCAAGACTCAGCGGTTATTAAAAATATTGCTTATGGACAAGTTGCGACTGCTCCTGATGGACGTCCAGTTTATGAAGGAGTTAATCACGGTAGAAATAACGACTTTTTATTAACCAATGTTAAAGGGGAAGACGGAAAAACTACCGTGATGTCTTTTGCTGTGAGTAAAGCTTATGACAATGGTTTCTCTTTTACCGCATCATATGCTTATACTGATGCTCAAGATATTCACCCGATGACAAGTTCTGTTGCATTTTCTAATTATCATAATGTCGCAGTGGTAGATTCAGAAAATTTAGCGCTATCGCCCTCAAATTATGAAATACCTCATCGTTTTACGTTAAATATGACGTATGTTCATGAGTTCTTTGCCGGCTATGAAACACAATTTAGTGTTTTCGGCCAATCTAATCAAACTCATCCTTATACCTATAGTTTCAGCAATAGTTCGAGTGGTTTTGGTTATAACGATACCTCTCGTCAACTGCTTTATGTACCGACAGAAAATGATAGTAAAGTCGTTTATGGTAGCAATTTTGATCAAGCAGCTTTTAATGACTTTATAAAATCTGAAGGGTTAAAACGAGGTGCAATAATGGGACGTAATAGCCTTGACGGTGGATGGTGGACTAAGTTTGATGTTCGCGTTGAACAACAATTCCCAGGTTTTATCAAAGGTCATAAGGCAAGCGCGTATTTTGTTATAGAAAACTTTGGCAACATGCTTAACGATGATTGGGGCGTATTAAAAGAAGGTAGTTTCTTACAAGGCGCTGTAGAGTCTTCAATAACAGCTAATGGGCAGTATTCTTATGATAGCTTTACTTCGCCTTCATCACAAAGCCGTGTTACAGACGCGTCGTTATGGGAAATTAGAATCGGTATGAAATATGATTTCTAGCCTTTACTTTGTTTAGCTCTACGTATTAGCCGCATAATTTTGTGCGGCTTTTTTATGGTTAAAACGTAAAGAGTTATTGATATTTCAGCAAGAGTTAACTAGGATATTAATTAAGTTGACCATATGGTCAGTTAATTAAGGTTTATTTATGTCTCAACAAACAATTGATTGGTTAACATTAACAAGCTCTGCCAAAGAAAGCGCAGGAAAAGCGTATGCACCATACAGCAAATTCTATGTAGGTGCTGCGGCTTATACTGCGCAAGGGCATATAGTACAAGGCTGCAATGTTGAAAATGCTTCTTATGGTTTAACAACTTGTGCTGAAAGAAACTGTATAGCGCAAGCAATTATTCATGGCGAAAAAGCACTCACTGCTATGGTAATTTACACCGAACAAGAAAAACTTACCCCACCATGTGGTGCGTGCAGACAAGTTATTGCTGAGTTTTTCGAGCCTTTAGCAAATATAAGAGCGGCTAATCATTTAGGTGATAAAAAGCAATGGACAGTTGCTGAGTTGTTACCTGATGCTTTCTCACCCAAAGATTTACTCGATAAATAAGGATATTAATATGAGTAGCAAAATTTTACCTCAAGAAATAATTAGAACAAAACGCGATGGTGGCCAATTAACAGATCAAGAAATACAATTTTTTGTTGATGGTTTAGTTAATGGTCAGTTTAACGATGCTCAAGTAGGTTCAATGGCGATGGCTGTTTATCAAAAGGGCATGACAACACAAGAAATCACCCAGCTTACTATGTCAATGATGCATTCTGGAGAAGTCTTATCTTGGGCAGATGCTTTAAAGCTTGATGGACCTATTGTTGATAAGCATTCAACCGGTGGTGTTGGAGATAAAGTTAGTTTTATGTTGGCAGCTATAGTTGCGGCATGCGGTGCATATGTACCAATGGTTTCAGGTCGTGGTTTAGGACATACCGGCGGAACTTCTGATAAGTTAGAAAGTATTGCAGGGTTTAATGTACAACCAACTACAAGTGACTTTCAGCGTATTGTTAAAGAATTAGGCATCGCGATTATCTCTCAAACTGACAATATTGCTCCTGCTGATAAACGATTGTATGGAATTCGCGACGTCACGGCGACAGTTGAGTCTATACCGCTTATTACTGCCTCTATTTTGTCCAAAAAGTTGAGTGCAGGTCTCGATGCTTTAGTGATGGATGTTAAAGTGGGTAATGGCGCGATGATGACTGATATGTCTCAAGCTACTGCGTTAGCGCAAAGTATTGTTAATGTTGCTAACCATGCGGGGGTTAAAACGCAAGCGATCATTACGGATATGAATCAAGTCTTAGGCAGTAGTGCAGGCAATGCCGTAGAAATTTATGAAACGATACAATACTTAACTGGCGAGCAACGAGAGCCTCGATTGCATAAAATTGTAATAGCGTTATCTAATGCGATGTTAGTTAACACTGGGATTGCTAAAAGTAATCAAGAGGCGAAGGCGATGGCGGACAAAGCACTTGCTTCAGGTAAAGCAGCTCAAGTGTTTGCTAAAATGATCGCCGCTCTAGGGGGCGATGCCAATTTACTAGAAAAACCATGGCAATTTATGCCTAAAGCGAAAGTTATCAAAGATGTTGTTGCACCAGAGCATGGTTATATCAATGCTATGCAAACACGAGACATTGGTATGAACATTGTCGCAATGGGAGGCGGGCGATTAGCAAATGGACAAGCGATTGACCATAGTGTCGGTTTTGATCAAATTTTACCTGTGGGGACTTTGGTCAATAAAGGTGATGTTATCGCTCGTGTGCATGCAACAAGTAATGATATGGCAGTACAAGCAAGTAGTGAGTATGTTAAATCGATTAGCTTATCTTCTGTATCTCAAGAAGCTTTACCTGTGATATATCAAACGATTGACTAGGTTATTTCTTTGTTAAATTAGTCGCTTCTTATCGTATTAAATCGCAATAAGGAGCGTGCTATTTACAGGGTTCCGAATAGTTTATCGCCAGCGTCGCCTAGACCCGGCAAAATATAACCTTGTTCATTTAATCGTTCATCAATTGCCCCTAAATACAAATCGACATCTGGGTGAGCATCATTTACATACGCTATACCTTCAGGTGCGGCAACTAGAAACACAGCAATAATATTTTTACACCCTGAGTTTTTCAATAAATCTATTGTATCTTTTGCTGTACCGCCTGTTGCAAGCATAGGATCTATTATTATCGCTGTACGATCATCAATATCTCTAATAATATTTTGATAATAACTTTCTGGAGCTAATGTTTCTTCATTGCGTTGTAAGCCTACAACGCTTATTTTTGCACAAGGGAGTATTGCTAATGCTCCATCCAGCATGCCTAATCCTGCTCGCAAAATGGGTACTAAAGTGGGTTGTTTATTGGCGAGTAAAGGTGTGGAAATATTACCTGACCAACACGTTATTGGCTTATTTTCTAACGGTAAGTTAGCTGTTGCCTCGGTAAGTAATAAACTTGATATTTCATTGGTGAGCTCTCTAAAGCTTTTTACAGAAATTAACTCATCGCGCAATAAACTAATCTTGTGTTGAACTAAAGGGTGTTTGCTCGCGTAATTAGCCATAATTATCCTCAATAAATTTTCATTGTTTACACAGTTTAATAATTGTTAACACCAAACAAGAGACTTAAAGTGAGCGCGGCATAAGGGTTCATAACGCTCGTTTCCACCAACTTCTACTTGTTGACCATTGGTAACGGCGTTACCTTCGTTGTCACGTCTAATAACAAAATTTGCTTTTCGCCCACAATGACAAATAGTTTTTAATTCAACCAATTTATCTGCCCAGGCAAGTAATGCAGCACTACCAGAAAACGTTTGACCTAAAAAGTCTGTTCTAATGCCATAAGCCAAAACAGGTATGTGTAATAAATCAACAATATCTGTGAGTTGCTTTACTTGGATGCTCGATAAGAACTGTGCTTCATCAATTAATAAACAATCAACCTTTTGGTTATTGTTTAGTGCGGATATTTCATTAAATATATGTGTGTTTTCATCAAACAAACTAGCATCTGCACTTAAACCTAAACGAGAGGTTACTTTAGCTTTTGCAAATCTATCATCAATTCTCGCGGTATAAATAACAGAGTGTAATCCTCTTTCTTGATAATTATATGACGATTGTAATAAGTTGGTAGACTTACCCGCATTCATCGATGAATAGTAAAAATAAAGCTGAGCCATACCGCCTTGTTCCTTTAATTTTCTTAATAGCGTTAAACTGTAAACGCAATGACTTATAAGCTTAAAAATAAGCCAGCAATCGCTGCACTCATTAGGTTAGCTAACGTTGCAGCTATCATAGCTTTCATTCCCAGCCGGGCAATATCATGACGTCTGTTGGGCGCCATAGAGCCAATACCACCAAGTAAAATAGCAATTGAAGATAAATTGGCGAAACCACATAAAGCAAAAGTAATAATAGCTTGTGTTGAGGCGCTTAAGGTCTCTTTAACTTCGACATAATTGGCATATGCAAAAAATTCATTTACAACAATTTTTTGACCAATAAAACTTCCCGCTTGTAGCATTTCATTTGCTGGTACACCAATAACAAAAGCTAATGGGGCAAATAAATAACCGAGTATCCATTCAATTGAAATGTTTTCATAACCAAGTAGGTTACCAATACCACCAACTAAAGTGTTAAGCAGAGCGATTAAAGCAATAAATGCTAATAACATTGCACCAACATTTACGGCTAATTTTAAGCCTGATGCAGCACCTGAGGCAGCTGCGTCAATTACGTTTACTGGGCGATCTGTCTCTTCTTCTATAATTGCGTCTTGGTTGATTATTTTTTCTGTTTCAGGAATGATCAATTTGGCCATTAATAACCCGCCAGGAGCTGCCATAAAAGAAGCGGCTATCAAGTATTTTAAATCAACACCTAAACCAGCATAACCCGCTAAAATTGAACCTGCGACTGACGCTAAACCACCAACCATAATGGCGAAAAGTTCTGACTGACTCATTTTTGCAATATAGGGGCGAATAACTAATGGTGCTTCAGTTTGACCGACAAAAATATTAGCGGTAGCAGAGAGAGACTCAGACTTACTGGTTTGTAATAGTTTTTGTAGACCTCCTCCAATAATTTTAACGACCCACTGCATAATACCTAAATAGTAAAGTACTGCGATAAGAGAAGAGAAGAAAATAATGACAGGTAAAACACGAACAGCAAATACAAACCCGACACCATTACCAAACATAGCATCAGTGCCTAAACCACCGAATAAGAAGGCGATACCAACTTGCGCACTGTCAATAACACCTTGAACTGCGTTGGTAACCGACTGGAGCACATCTTTACCAAAGGGTATATATAAAACAAATGCACCTAACAGTAATTGAAGTGAAAACGCAAAACCAACGGTGCGCCAGTTAATGTCATTGCGACTTGTTGAGAGCAAAATTGCAATCACTAGCAGAGCTGCAATCCCTAAAGCACCTCGTAATGCCATTAAATCCATAGTTACCTCGTTATTATTTTTATTAGTTAAAGTTAAAGGGTAAATTATGCGTTAATTAGATGCTCACCCATGTTTTATTTTATTGTGTAAGTTGTCTAATTTTTGCTTTAAGCACTTCAATCGCCATTCTATTTTTACCGCCTTTAGTGATAATTAAATCGGCAAAGAACTTCGATGGTTCGATATGTTGATAATACATAGGTCGAACTGTATTTAAATATTGTTCGGTGATTGAGTCAATACTTCGATCTCTTTCCGTTGTATCTCGTTGTATCCGTCTAATTAAACAAATATCTAGCGGAGTATCCATATACACTTTTATATTGAAGCAATCACGTAGTTTAGGATTAGAAAAGAGTAGTATGCCCTCGACTAAAATAATTTTTGTCGGTGTTAAGGTCGTGGTTTCTTTGGTTCTAGTATGGGTTTTATAACAATAAGTAGGGCAACTTACTTGTTCATTGTTAATTAAACTGTTTAATTGTTCAGACAATAAGGTATGTTCGAAGGCATCTGGGTGATCATAGTTTGTTTTAACTCGTTCTGACATTGCTAAATGCGTTTGATCGCGATAATAAGCATCTTCTTTAATGATCGATATGCCACCTTCACCAAGTTCTGGTAGTAATTCATCAAAAATGGTTTGAGCAAATAATGATTTACCTGAAGCAGACGCACCAGTAATAGCTATAATGGTAGGGCTATTTTGTTTCAACTTGAATTTTACCTTAAATGAAAGTTTAAATTTTTTATTTGTTAGTGATTATAGAGAAAATTTAAACGCTTTGCCTAAATCATTAATGGTGATAAATTACCACAACTTGACCACGTGGTCATGTTTAATGTTAAATAATGTCAAGATATTTTAATTTTATAGTGTTTCATTCTAACGAATAAACAGCAAAACCACCTAGGAGAAATTGTGTCTAGAGTAATTATTATGGTTATTGATGGTTTTGGTATTGGCCATGCCCCAGATGCTAATGTGTTTGGCGATATTGGTGCTAATACCTTTGGGAACTTATCAGATGCATACTTTAAAGATAAAAATATAGCGATTAATTTACCTATTTTATCTTCTTTAGGCTTGGTTGAAGCCTGCCAACAAGCTTCTCATCGACAGTTATCTGTTAATGGCAGTTTACCAACTAAAGGTGCATTTGGTTATGCCGCTGAAATTAGTACAGGAAAAGACACACCAAGTGGACATTGGGAGATGGCGGGTGTGCCTGTTTTATTTGATTGGACTTATTTTAAAAATAAAGAGAAAAGCTTCCCTCAAGAGATTATTGACAAAATCAATAAAGCAACCGGTATTAATGGGTTCCTAGGAAACTGCCATGCGTCTGGCACTACGATTATTGAGCAGCTAGGCGAAGAACACATTAAGACGGGTTTACCTATTTGTTATACGTCTGCCGATAGTGTTTTTCAAATTGCTGCCCATGAAGAGCATTTTGGTTTGGATAATCTTTATCAGTACTGCCAAGTAGTGCGAGACATTTTAGATGAATACAACATTGGCCGAGTTATTGCTCGACCATTTATTGGCGATAACAAAAGTAATTTTCAAAGAACAGGCAACCGCCGAGACTATTCAGTATTACCACCAGCACCTACAATTTTAGACAAGTTAACGCAAGAGGGCGGTCACGTGATTAGTGTCGGTAAAATAGCCGATATTTTTGCTCATCAAGGGGTAAGTGAAAAAACTAAAGCAACAGGAATTGATGCGTTAGTTGATGCAACTATTAATCATATAAATTCGGCACCTGATAATAGTTTGATTTTTACTAATTTAGTTAACTTTGATCAAGATTATGGCCACCGACGTGATCCGGTTGGCTTTGCACAAGCATTAGAAAATTTTGATAATCGCTTATCAGATGTAATGGCAGCAATGAAAGATGATGACGTGTTGTTTTTAACAGCAGATCACGGTTGTGATCCTACATGGCCGGGCAATGATCACACGCGAGAATATGTGCCTATTATTGTTTATCATCATAATATAAGTTCGGTGAACTTAGGGGAAAGAGCTACTTTTGCCGATTTGGGGCAAACCATTGCGGATATTTTTACCCTGACACCTTTTAAATACGGTAGTAGCTTTTTAAAGGACCTATCGTTTAAATCATAATACTCTCATTGGCAATGCAACTATTTTTCATCAATACTCCATCAATAGTCGGAAAATAGTTGTTTAGTTTGTCCGTTGTTAACTATTTATTAGTTAAACAAAATAAAGCCATTTAAAATAAAGTCCGACCAGTTTAAAATAGTTAACTATACTTTGACCCATTAAAGTGAAGTATAACTTTAAGACGTGTTGATTTTCACACGCTTTAAATAGTGACTGTGAAAACTCATCACGTTTTAATTATTAAAAAAATAAAATAAAGCCCTTGGAGAGAACAACATGATTGCATTAAGAAAGAAATCACTCGCTGTGTGCATACAGGCGGCAATATTAGCAGGCGGTGTGTATAGCCACACTGTTAACGCTCAAGAAAATGAAGAAGCAGCTAAAAAGGTAGTAGGGATTGAAGTTATTGAAATTACTGCCCGTAAACGTACTGAAAATATTAAAGATGTACCTATTTCAGTGTCAGCAATTACCCCTAAAAAGCTTGAAGTACTTGGCTCCTCAGGTATGGATGTTAGAGCATTATCAGCAAAAGTTCCTAGTTTATTAATTGAATCATCGTTTGGCCGCACATTCCCACGTTTTTATATTCGTGGGTTAGGTAATACAGATTTTGATTTACTTGCTTCGCAACCTGTTTCTTTAATTTATGACGATGTTGTACTAGAAAATGCATTAACCAAGGGCATGCCAATGTTTGACATTGAGCGCGTAGAAGTTTTACGTGGTCCACAAGGTACTTTGTTTGGTCGTAATACCACAGCCGGTATTATTAAAGTGCAATCTAAAAAACCAACACAAGATTTTGACGCGACCATCTCAGGCTCTTACGGTAGTTATGGCTCTACTGATTTGCGTTTAGCTGTTGGTGGTGGTTTAACAGACACCTTATCAGCGCGTGTTGCGTTTTTACAACAAGACCGTGATGATTGGATTGACAATAAAGCGCCTGGTTTTGAGCAAGAAGATCAATTAGGTGGTTACGGTGAAACTGCCGGTAGATTGCAATTATTATGGGAGCCTAGCGATAATTTTTCTGCGTTATTTAACTATCACTTTAGAGACGCTGATGCTGATGCACGAGTATTTCGAGCGAATGTAATCAAACCAGGTACTAATGAATTAGTTGACGATTTTGACAGAGAAGTTGTTTATCATGATGCCGCAGTTCGTAATAATCAAACCATTGAAATGAACGGCTCTAGCTTAAAGTTAGAATATGACTTTGGCGATTATACATTAACTTCTGTTAGTGGTTACGAGTCAGCAGAAATGTTTTCTGTAGGTGATATAGATGGTGGTTATGGTGCTGCATTTTTGCCTGATTATATGGGACCTGGTTTCATCCCATTCCCTTCTGAAACTGGTGCAAGAATGCCCGATCACTCACAACTTACCCAAGAAATTCGTTTAGCGAGTAATGATCTTGGTGTAATCGATTATCAAGTAGGATTTTTCTACTTTAATGAAGATTTAACGATTAACAATTTGAGTTTTAATACCTTAGGCGGTGGTGCTCAAGATGGTATTGCTGTTCAAAATATGGAAACAACAGCTTGGGCAGTATTTGGCTCTGTTGATTACGAAATATCTTCAAAAGTAAACATGAACTTTGGTATCCGTTATAGTGATGACGAACGTATTTGAGATGGCACCTTAGTACAATCACCTTTTGGTGCGCCAAGTTTTAGTGAAAGTGCTTCAGTTAATGATTCACAAGTTAGTGGAGACATAAGCGTTAATTATATTTGGACAGAAGAAACAAATTTATACGCGAGATTAGCAAAAGGTTATCGTGCACCAAGTATACAAGGGCGTAGTTTACTGTTTTCTGAATCTCATACGACTGCCGATTCTGAGTTAGTAACATCAATTGAAACAGGCTTTAAGTCAACCATGCTTGAAAATACCGCGCGTATTGATGGTTCAGTTTTTTATTATATAGTTGATGATCAACAGTTAACGGCTGTTGGCGGCACGAGCAATGTAGCAAGCCTACTTAATGCCGATAAAGCGGTAGGGTACGGTTTTGAGTTAGACTCAGAGTTTTGGGCAAGTGAAAATTTAGTTTTTGGTGCAAGTTTGAGTTATAACCATACTGAATTACAAGACGATACAATTTCAGTTGCTGCTTGTGGTGGTGGTTGTACAGTTACCGATCCTTTAACGCCTAATGGTGGAGTTATTATCGATGGGAACACATTACCTCAGTCTCCTGAGTGGATAGGTAACCTAAGCGCACGTTGGACTAAAGAAATTGGTGATGGCGAATTGTATGTATATACGGGGTTTGAAGTCCAATGGTACGAAAAGTTACTCTAAGGATTTTCAATCCTTTCTGAAGGTAAGTTTAAAGGTCTAAGTTTTCCTTTCTTTACTTGCTCTGCCAAAGTAAAAGAGTAATGGCCTAGTACATTAATATGACCATATCCTAGAGGGGATAATCTAGCTTCATCTTCTTTGTTAATTTCTATCGATTGCTGTAAATGCTCCAATGCAGACTGCATGTAGATGGTGTTCCATAAAATTACAGCATTAGTAACTAAGCCAAGCGCACCTAGTTGATCTTCTTGTCCTTCTTTATATCGCTTACGAATCTCCCCACGTTGACCGTGGCAAATAATACGAGCAACAGAGTGTCTTCCTTCACCACGATTTAATTGCGTTAATATCCGTCGACGATAATCTTCATCATCGATGTAGTTGAGCAAATAGATGGTTTTGTTGATCCGTCCAGCTTCAATGATAGCTTGCGCTAAACTTGAAGGTCTGTCACTTCGAAGTAAGGAGCGAATGAGTTCAGAAGCTTGTACTGTGCCTAATTTTAATGAGCCTGCAATCCTCATCATATCATCCCAGTGTTGATATATTTTTTCTGGGTTTAAGGTTCCTCGTGCTAAATCATCGAGAGTGCCATAATCAGCATCTTTGTCAATTCGCCAGAAAAAAGCTTCACCTGCATCAGCCAAGCGTGGTGAAAATTGATAACCTAATAACCAAAATAAACCAAACACTATATCACTAGTGCCTGTGGTGTCGGTCATGATTTCAGTTAGGGTCAATCCTGTTTGTTGCTCCAAAAGTCCCTCTAAAACAAACATAGAATCTCTTAACGTCCCGGGGATAACAATGCCATGAAACCCTGAGAATTGATCTGATACAAAGTTATACCAAGTAATGCCTCTATTGGAGCCAAAATATTTTTTATTCGGCCCTGCATTT
This sequence comes from Colwellia sp. SU-HH01217, assembly GCF_057543495.1. NCBI lineage: Bacteria > Pseudomonadati > Pseudomonadota > Gammaproteobacteria > Alteromonadales > Colwelliaceae > Colwellia > Colwellia sp. SU-HH01217. Next base: position 14,007 of record NZ_BAAJLX010000003.1, read on the forward strand.
ATCGTTCGAACGGCACTTACAAAACGCATGCCATCAGCTGAGGCAACTTCGCCTCCGCCCCATTTTTTTGCCAACGTTAGCGTTGCTTGATGGTTAACTAGCCTCGCATTTGATTTCACCAGTGTTTCAGCACGTACATAGTTTTGTTTCACCCAGCTTAAACGATGTCGTGTTAATGCAGGAATATGAGATTTTATTAATGGCTCTAGTCCAATATTACAGGCTTCAGCAATAAGCACCGCACAAATACTGGTACCTAAATCATTTGTTCGTGCTGAAGATTCACTTACATGGATAAATTCATCAAGAAAGCCAGTAAGTGCATGTATCTCTAAAAGTAATTCAGTTAAATCAACTTTAGGTAATAAATCTAAAACTTCTTTTCTAAGCTGTATTAAACTGTCTGGCTCATCTAGCTTGTCTAAATTGGTAATTGTTAAAGATGGATGCTTTCCAGAATGATCAATGGTGACTGCGCTATTTTCATTAAAATTAGCGGCCACTTGCTTATAAGTAGTATCCAGTTGATTTGTTAAGGCTTCGACTGCTTCTTTGGCTTTGACTGGATGACCTAGTGAGCGGCAAACCTTGACCCTATTTGCTTGCCACTCTTCATTTTGTAAGAGTTTAGATCTTGGATCGCCCCAACGGTCACTATCTTCAATAAATACATCTCTTCTTCGCAAGCTATCTTGTAACTTATCTAGAAAGCACAAGGTATAACCCCGGGTTGTCACTTGGCCATCTTTATTAAAAACTAATCTTTTCCAAGGATTGGTAATTATCTCTAATGGAGGGTTGTCCAATATTTGCTTACGCGAGTGACCAAGCTCAGCTAGATAATTAAAAGCTTCAAGCGTTACTTTACCAGCAGGAGCCGCTTTAACGGCAATATCTTTAAGTAGTCGTGGTAAAAAGCGTTTTACTTTACCGTACTGTTCAACCATCTCATCATGAAAATTGTCACTAGAGGGTCGAGCTATCGCATTAATTGTAGCAATTGATTCTGCCAATTTTTCTTTAGGGCATTTATTAAAAATTGCTTTCCTTAACAGATTATCCGTGGTTTCCTCATTCAATATAAGATCACAAATAGCAGCTAAAGCAAGTGCTGATTTATCCAAGTCTTTCAGTGTTCTTAGTCGTTTTTTCTGGCCTAGTTTTTTCGCTTCTCCAGCGATACCTGTGATTAATAAATCAAGAATATCGATGGCATCATCAAGTGCCATGATTTCAAACGCTTTTACAAAAGCCAACAAAATGGCGATTCGCTTTTCATCTGGCATTCTTGCTATTTTATGCATGGAGATAACTCCTGCATGACGAGCAAGGTTTTTAAGCCTGACGGGTGGGATATGGCAAAAATCTATCGATTGTAAACCAAAGTTCTTTAATTCAATATAGCGTTCTACAGCGGTAATAAATGAAGGACCACTAATGGTTACCGGGCCTTTTCGAAAATTATCAAAACGAGAAACACGTCCATCATTAGGCATTTGAAGTAGTGTTTCTAATTTCGTTTTTTGTTCTTTAGTTGGTAGTGCTGCTAGTTTATTCCATAAACGGTTAACGGCTCTTTCCCTAATTTCTGAAATTAATCGAGATAGCGTTGATACACCAGGTAAGAGAACTTTATGATGTACTAGCCATGCTGTTGCAAAATCGAACATCAGGCTCGGACGCTCATTACTGATCCAAGCCCGGGTATAAAGTAAACGTGTTAGCCTGAATCGCCAAGGAGGTGTATTAAACTCGTGGTAACCGTAAAAAGTTTGTATCTCACTACTATGGCTGTAACGAGTCACCTTACGGCTCATATACTGCGCTAAATTTTCAACGTCAGAATCAATTTGTTGTGCGATAAAATGAAGTACATTATTTGGAACTTCAGTTGGATCAGGTAAAAAGGTACCTAAAAATCTCACCGTAGTAAGTTGTAAAGCAAACCCCAAACGATTGTAATCGCGTCGTCTTTTATTAATAAGCGTTAGCGCTGTATCATCCAAAAGAAAGTAACGAGCAAGTTGTGTCTCGTTAGGCTCTGTATTATATCGGCCATATTGATTTTTTTGTTCTTCAGTAAGAAATTCAATTGGCATATTATTCCTTCAATATTTGTAGTGGTTCACTTTATTTGGTTTTAATCCACAACCTTATTAGCGTTGAAACGCGAATATATCTCAAGTTACTTAATTGATTTTAACTTATTTGCTACTGCAATCATCTGATCTGCTGTTAATGAAATACTAGCTTTAAATGATAATTCATCTTCAAAGTTGTAATCTGCCCAACCAATAGAGTTACCATCTAAATAGACGGTAATTCCTGCATCAGTTTCATTTTCACTTGTTGTTATTTTCATGCTTATGTTCCTGTATGTTAATTAAATTAATGTCGCAATGATTCTAGGTCTACAATGTCATAGTTCTTATGCTCACCACATACGGGACATGACTCTGGTACTTTTTCATCTTTACAATAATTTCTTCCGTTGTCGCAACTCATACAATGGGTTCCGTACACTAGCTTTTGCTGCTAACCCTGCAACTGTACATTTCTGAATTATTCATTTTTCAAATAGGGAAGTCCATATAGCATAATTTATTTGAGTATAAGAGATTAGGTTCAGAACGTGTAATAAAAGCTCTAAACCTAGAGATATACAAAATATAACGATAAGGTCTGGTTGTTAGGCTTGGGTCTAACTTAACCTGACGGGAACTAAAGTTTCATGGCTGACATTGTATTATCATTACTTGATATTAACGTTGTGTCTAATTTTGACATTTTAAATAAATATTTTAATGCTCTACAGGTATAAATAATTTTTTTATAAATGGTATATTTACTTAAATATTAAAATAAGAAGAGATACAGGATGAAAGTTTTAGTTTTAGCGTTATCGTTAGTTAATTTAGCATTAACTTCTGGGGTTGCTCGGGCATCACCAGAGGAACATCATCATTTTCCAGCGGTATTTGTTGGTGGCACATCATTTGACAGTGAAATCGAGTTTACCTACGGTTTCGAGTATGAATACAAATTTACAAGCCGCTGGGGAGCGGGTGTTGTTATTGAAAAAACCAATGACGCACATCATGGTGACGGTACTACAATTACTTTAGCATCGCTGTTTTTACATCCATGGGAAGACTTAAGAGTTGGCGCAGGTTTTGGTAAAGAAAGAGTGGGCGGGCACCATAGCCATAAAGAAAATTTAACAAGAATTTCAGCAAGCTATGATTTTCATGTCACTGATTTTGGTATTGCTCCGACTATCGCGGTTGATTTTATTGATGGCGAAACCGCAACAGTATTTGGTGTTGCGTTCGTAAAATCATTTTAATCAAATATAAAATAAAAGAGCCACAACAAATGAACATTGTTTTGGCTCTTTTTTTAGTTAATTTTAGACATCTAGCTACGCTAGCGTAAATTGCTCTAGTTGTTCTTTTAATTGCATTGATATTTGAGCCAATTCTTCTGATGCAGTTGATATTTGTGCTACCGAGGTCAAATTCTCGTTTGTTAATTTATTAATACTGACAGTATTTCGTGATAACTCTTGAGAAGTACAAGATTGCTGCTCTGCGGCGGTTGCTATTTGATTGTTCATACCGTTGATTTCATCTATTATTATTTGAATTTCATCAACTTTAACATTGGTGTCTTGAGTTGCGTTTTTACTCGAATCACCTTGCTGAGTGCTTTGCGACATCGACATGACGGCTTCATTAGTGCCACGCGTGAATAGCTCAATCATATTTTCAATTTCAATGGTTGACTCTTGAGTACGCTGAGCGAGGCTACGCACTTCATCAGCAACCACGGCAAAACCTCGTCCTTGTTCACCAGCCCGCGCTGCCTCAATCGCTGCATTTAACGCTAATAAATTAGTTTGGTCAGCAATATCTTTTATCACTCCCAGCACTGAGCCAATTTGGGTGCTATGAGCTTCTAATTCTTTGATGTTGTTACTCGACGTATCAAGGCTGTGGCTAAGCTCTGAAATGAGGCTCATGGCATTTTCTATAGTTTCTTTGCTCTCAAGTGCTTTACCAGCGGCACTGCGTGTTGATGTTTGTGTACTTTCAGCATGCTGAGCAACTTCAACCGATGTCGCTTCCATTTGTACCATTGCAGAAGAGATTTGTTCAATTTCCACTGCTTGCTGATCGATTGTTTGACGAACATCGGCACTGATTTGGGCTAATTCAGTGCTAGCCCCGAGCATTTCATGAGCGCTACTCTCAAAGATAGAGAGTGTCTTAAGCAGATTCTGACGCATTAGGTTTATGCCAAACTCCTTACCTAAGCGTGATGTTGCTTTGGTTATTAAGTCACCACTCGAAATGCGTGTAATAGCGGCTCTTAATTGGTCTATTTCTTTTACTAGGTTTTGAGTAACATAACGAGTCATCATTATAGCAACGACAAAAGATACGATTAAAATGATGATAGCAACATTTAAAATATGTTCCTCTTCACCTTTTAATTCGTGCAAGGTCTGTTTGGTCAAGGTTTCTACTTTATGGAGCATCGTTGTTACTTGCTTTTCTAATGCTACGGCTTCGCTTTCAATATGTTCTGATACATTGTATGCTTCTTGTGTTTTTCCCAAGGTCAGTAGCGAAAATATTTTTTCTACTTCTACCACCCAATCCGCATGGTGTTCTTTAGTCCAAATATTACTTTTTAACAGTTCCTCAATTTGCCCTTGCCCGTTGCCTTCGGTAAAAATTTCCGAAGCTTGTTTCAATAGATTATGAGCGTCTTTAAGTTCATTTTCTATAGATGAGTTTAAGGTATTAAAAGCTTGTACGGTATGGTTAAAACGCTCACTGGCACTGTTCATTAGAGCAAAACGAAAGGCCTGTTCAAATTTTATTTCTTGTTCTAGTTGGTGTTCAGTAATTAAGGTAGTTGTTTCTGTTAGGGGTATCAATATGGTTTCAATTTGTTCTGTATGATGTCCCATAGTGTTAACGCGAATAATAGACGATAGGCTACTGAAGAGTTGTATGATGAATAACATAATTGCGAGCGCGATAATCGTATTTACAAGTGATAGTTTTTTCATTGTTCAGAACCCTATATAATTATTCTTTATGAACGTAAGTTGTTAGTGATAGCTAAATTCAAATGTTCTGGTACAGTCTGATAGCTTTCTTAATTAAAATATAACTTTATCTTATATCTTATATCTTATGCGAGTACGCTAAATTTTTTATAATTGTACCTATTGATTTCAATATTCAAGCAGAATTTATATAATTTCATTATTTACTTCGTTCTGTTTGTCAAAATAGTTATCGCTTTGACATTAACTTTCAGTGATTTTTGGAATTTGTTAAAGGGATTTTTACCCATCCACTCGAAATTGCTAATAGAAAGAGGTAAACTAAAAATAAATCTTGCCTTTTGAATAAGCATTTAAGTTCGCCCAACTTACTTTTTCAACCTTCAAATTTACTCAGTTCTAGAGTATAAATTGTAGAATATTGTGATATATTACCACCACTAAATTTTCCTACCTCTGGATAGCTGTCAGCACACCCTTGAAGTAAAGCAAATGAAAATATTGCTTCAAGTGTTTTTTACTTTATACATAATATTTTATATTCCTTATAGATCGAGTTTACTCTTATCCTGAATCCTATTTAGCTCTATGGGGTTGTCGTAGTTTTGTGTTTAAACTCCAATCTTTGGTTGTGCAAAATAATTAGATTATTTTAATTACCACGCCATTGCCTAAAGCGACAAAGAGAATAATAGATCTTGTTCGTTCAGAGTAATCTTTTTAAACAAAAGGCACAGAATCAACTCACATAATTTCCTAATTTATAATGTCGTCGTTTTTGATTATAAAACGGCTCGATATAATCAATAATATCTGCCATTGCTTCTCGCCTAGTTTGATAACGTCGATAGTTAACTCGCTCTGATTTCAAGCTGCGAAAAAACCTTTCTGTTACCGCATTATCTAAGCAATTCCGACGACGACTCATACTTGAAATTAAACCATGTTCTTTTAATGAATGTTGGAATGCTTCACTCGTATATTGAACACCCTGGATGCCCTTCTAAGTGTCAAGATGTAATTTGAACACAGTTAATGGATGTATTCCTATTTTTTAGCAGATAGAATAATTCCCGAGCGATATACCTTTTCAAGCAGCGTAATGCTTCCATTTTTGATAACCCATCGGTAGTCCGTTTCTTAATATAGGACTTTGACCGATATTCTGTTCGTAATCTACCAATGGCAATTATGTGAAGCGTACTATTAGCAGCGCGGTCTCCACCTCGGTTTAGTCTGTGCTTGTTAGTCTTTCCTGATGATGCAGGAATAGGGCAAACACCGCAAAGAGCAGCAAAACTAGATTCAGATTTCAATCGCTCTGGATTATCACCTAGTGTTATTAATAATTGTGCCGCTGATTCATATCCAACCTCATTTTGCTTAATTAATTCAGGTGCCAGTGTGTCTACAATTGTTGCTATCATTTTATCCAAATCAGCAATTTCATCATGAAGCTCAATATATCTTCGAGCAAGAGACTTTAAGGTAATCCTATATGCTGTGCTAATGTCTTTGTAGTTTGTTAAGTCAGGACGTGTTGAGGCAAGCGTACGGATTAAGCTCATTCTTGTCATATGCCTAAGAGTTTCACGTAACTCATCAGGAGCTGACACAATACTCGTTTTTATCATCTGCAATGCTACTGTTCTAGCAGCCACAGCACTTTTACGGCAGCTTTTTAAAACTCTAAGAGATTCAACCATACCGTCTCTTGTTTTTGGTGTAACTGTACGTAGTTTGCTAAAAGCAGCGTGTGCTGCATTTTCGGCATCTAAAGTATCGTCTTTTCCTCGTCTACGGCGATCCGAATTGTCTGGCGCAGTGACTTCTAAAACTTCAATCCCGCTGCTTTGCATGTAACGCAATAAGCCTAAACCATATGTACCAGTGCACTCAATTCCCACTCGTGAAATAATTCCAAATGACGACATCCACATAAGCATTTTCTTATATCCATACCTAGTTGTTGGAAAGCTTTCGGTAGATATTACTTGGTTTAATTCATTTACTACGGCAGCAACATGAATATCCTTGTGGGTATCAACACCTCCCACAACATACTTTTTGATCTGATTCATTACTTATCTCCTGGGTGATAGCCAATATGGATGAGAGCACCAAATCAAATACTTGGACATGACAGTAATGAGATAATCAACAGGCCCTTCTTGAGTCACAAATACTGATGAGCTAACCCTCACCAAGCAATGAAACTAGGTAATCGACAGATCCGAGGAATGACACAATTAATTGGTCTATCGCTATGAGGGTCAGAGAACCTAGTGCATTGTTGGTACCATGTCTTAAGCATGAACCATTAATGAATGATTAATACAGCAAAACAAGGCCAGAACATTATTACTATCACTATGGAATATCACATTATCGTTTGGCTGCCGCTTGTTGACTGCCAAACGTAAAGCCCTAGTCGTAAGCTCACTGTTTGGCTTATTAGAGAACGCCCAACTGATCACTTTCCGAGAGCATAAATCCATGATAACCGCTAAATACAACCAACCTTGTTGCGTACGAATGTAAGTGATATCGCCTGACCATAAAGTATTTATGTGTTCAGGGTTGAACTGTCTATTTAAGTAATTCAGTGCAATAATTGACGCTTTTCCACCTGATGGATAACGGTGCTGTGTCGGGCGTTTAGCAAAAAGCCTTAGCCGTTTCATTGATGTTCTTACTTTGTGAATACCTAAATTAAAGCCCATCGCCTGTAGCTCAACTAACATTCTTCGTTTGATCCATATCGATATGAACTTGCTTAATAGCCGCTTCTAGCTTCACTTTCTGAGCATCAATACGTTTAGGTTTTTCTCGATAATAAAACGTACTTGATGCGATAGATAAGCATCGACAAACCTGTTGAACATTATTTCCAGCCTTTTTCAGTTTTACAGCTATTTGTTGCCGTTGTTCACTTTCATAGCGAAAAAGGCTGATGTAGATTCAACTTGCCAACGCAACACTATTTTTAATAGTTGATTGTCACTTTTTAGTTGCTTAACTTGCTTTTCAAGTTCTTAAATGCGTATTTGCTCTGATGTCAGTGCGCTGGGTTTGGGTGTAATGCCTTTTTGTTCTTTTCTGTATTGGCTAACCCAGCGTTGCATTGACGATATACTTACATCCATCGCTTTAGCCGCATCACTGTGTTTGTAGCCATGATTAATGACTAATTCTGCACATTCACGTTTAAATTCTGCTGATAATATTTTCTTTGGCATGTTGACCTCGTTATTTAAAGTAATAATACCTCTAACGAAGTCTCTAGTTAAATTGTACCGTTACAACATCTAAATGGAAGTGGCATTTAGCAAAGTTTACAGATGTTAACCACTTACGGGCTCGACTTAAAATTTATCAAACTTGTTATAACTGCATAAGGCCCTATGAAAACTTAGGTGGAAGTACACCAGCTGAGGTTTATATGGGTAATCAACCGAAAGGTAATGCAAAGTTAGTTGCTGGTTGGAATGGCGTATTATTAGGTTTTTTCTTTCCTGATTAGTTTTATTTTTATTAGTTTATTTTGCTAACCATTCGTAGTGAATGCTAGGTGCTTGATCGTTAAATAAAATATTTTGGCCTTATTGAGTGATTAATATTTTAATTCACTCAAATATTTACCAGAAAAGAGTAGGGGAATAGTAATTGCCAGCCTATTTTAAGGAACATAGGCAGAATTTAGTAGATATTGTAGTCCGAACGCTGCGAACGGGGCAACTTGTAATAAGTAAACATTACTATTAAAAATGTTTTTTACATTGTAGTGATAAAAAAAAGCAATTAGTATAGACTTTAACTAATGAAATTATAGGGAAATTTTTCAAGTAGATAGGTACTTTTTCAACTCATAACTGGAAATTTAATGAAGTATTATATATTCACCAAAATTATCGCTTTTCTATTTTTTACACTCTTTTCTTCTTCCTTACTCGCAGCATCCATCCCCAATGTGGTTAATCAATCACCTAGTGAGGAGTTTATTGGTGAAAGTTTTTGTTTTAATGCTGACTTTTCTAACCTATCGGCTGATATCGGTTATGGCCCCTATTATTTATTACGCTTAGATCCCGATTTAACTTTCCAATCAGCAACTTTCAGCGGCTTAGCCTTAGATTTAGTATCTAATCAAACTTATACCGCGACCGGCACGTTAAATGATCCTATTTCAGGCTCAGCCTTCCTTGGCAGTGAAAACGGCAGCTTAGTGGCGCTCACCATCCCAGTTGGCTCAGTGTCAAGCAGCCAACCAGCGCTATCAGTAGAGATATGTTTGGCCGTTGATGTAAATGCCGTGCCTGATGTACTGCAAAGCGATGCACTAGCTGTTATTCCGGGCTTTCAATTTGGTGACAGCGCTACAGGTGTGATTGGCAGTGATACCATTGTAGGTAGCGCTGCAGTAAATGACTTTACCCCAACCGTTATCCAATATTCAGTATCGGATACGCAAGCAGAAACCGAGCACCCGCCAGGCCCTGCATGGACATACCCGATCACCGCCATTGCTGATATTGCTTCAACCGCAACAGTAACACCGATCACTTTCCCTACCGTTACTTTGCCCGGCAATGTTAAATTTACTGGTTTGCCCACCATAACAGGCGGAGTAAATTGTACTTTAACCCCAGATGCCGCCACACTCGATGCCACGACCGGTTTGGGCGCAGATGTAGATATCAATATTACCTGCGACTCTGGTACTGGCACTAATGGTAACGCACAAGATATTCGCGTTGATTTTGATGTTTATATTGTTGATACCTTAGACAATATGACCTGTGCCACCACAGGTGCAATTAACACCGCTAAGCATTTAACTTTACGAAAAAGTGCTGCTGGCACCGGCAGACCGGGTTCAACGATTACCTATACCTATGCCTACCAAACTTCTGAATTTATCCCTGGCATTAATGCCTTTACTGTTACCGATACCTTAAACGATGGTATTAGCTATAGCGATGTTGGTGGCAGCTTTGTTAGGTTAACCATTAACCATGGCGTAACCAATACGACCCTTGATGTGCCTTTTGTTGGTATTGGCACTTCTGCTAGCTTTAGTAATGCCGATATATTAACTGCCATTATTAATGCTGGCGGTACTGTTGATGCCGCAGAAAGTGGCACCATTAGTTACACCACGACCATTGATCAAAGCTATAACAATGGCGACCCAGTGTTAACCCGCGATATTATCACGAATAATGTTACCGCCACTTATGGCATCAGTGGCGCGGGTAATGCACAGAACTGTCTTGAGACTTCTAGCGCGTCAGTGACCATTGACGATATCACTATCAGCAAATCAACCATAGGTTCGGCTACAGTAAAACCGGGCGATGTAGTGCAATTTCAACTAAGCATGTCAGTACCTTCTGGCGATGCTGATAATGTAATATTAACCGATGTACTACCACTACCAGTATTTACTGCCACTGACTTTCCCGTCTTTAGTGGCGATTTAAATACCTACCCTGGCTCTGCTGCTGCGGGTAATTTTATTGAATACGCTGTTGGCTCTGCTGAGCCAGGCAATGTAACTATCAGCCGTAGCGCCGCTTCTAATAGCATTAATATTGATTTTGGCGATATTAGCTCAGCCACTACTCAAACCATCATTTTAAATGTGTATGCTAAAGCATCAGCTGCGCCTTATGCCGATGGCTTAAGTCTTGCTAATTTACTCAATGCCACCACTAACAACAGTGCTGTTGATAATGTTGCCGATAATACCGTGACGCAAATTTTAGTACGCGCGCCTGACGTAACGATTACCAAAGAAATTACCAGTGTTACCACAAATCTAGATGCTGGCGATGAAATCGACTATCGCATTACTATAGAGAACCAAGGGGGCGCAGATGCCTTTGATGTCACCGTAACCGATGTGTTTGGCGCTGCGCTCACGGCGGGTAATTGTACCGTGCCGGTATTAGTTGGTGGCAGTGGCACTTTTACTGGCACCTTAGCGGGCGGTTTAGTACTTGATAACACCTTAGGTGCTGCAAACAGTGGCTTGGGCGAAGCAGGCTCAGGCAATGAAATCGCCACCTTAACTTTTACCTGTGATATTAATAGCGGTATTGCTGCCAACACTTTAGTGGAAAACACCGGCCAACTCACTTTTGCTGCCGGTGCTGGAGAAGCGGCGTTTCCAGTACGTGAAAGCACAGTTGACGTCAATACCGTTACACCAAATGTGGTAAAAACCTTAGTCACTACCTCTGAGAGCTATAGCAACACCAATGAACTTGTCGTCGGTGAAATTGCCCGTTTCCGCATAGTGAGCACTATTCCAGAAGGCACACATAGTACCGTATCGCTTAGTGATTTATTACCGTCCCAATTAATTTATCAGCACGACGGTAGTGCCAGCTTAGCCTTGGTTGGCAGCTCTATCACCTCTTCTAGTTTTGCCGACCCTGGCGGTTGTACCTATACCACCACAAACGCCAATATTGTACCTGATTGTGCTATTACCGCAGCCAATGCGCCTTTTGTTGCTGGTGATGATCCAAGCTTTACATTAGGCACAGTCACTAACAGCGACTCTGATGCTGACGAGGAGCTTATTGTGTTAGAGCTCAATGCGGTAAAAGTTGACTCCGGAATTGCCGGTACTGACTTTGACAACCAAGCACGACATACCGACATCACTGGGAGCTATGACTCAGCAACACTCGCATTAACGCGCGTTGAACCGGTATTAACCCTAGATAAAGCGGCAAACAATGCTGGCGGTGACGCGGGTGATGCCATTACCTATACCTTAACGATCACAGCACCAATCACGACTCCTTCAACGGCTTTTGATATTACCTTAACTGATGTGTTACCCGCCGCATTAAATTATGTTAATGCCAGCGCAGCATTTGGTGCTTGTGATGCAGGCACAACATCTTTTGATGATACCGACCCTAATGGTGCTGGCATATCGCTTAGCATTGATCAGCTCGCCGCCAATGAAAGTTGTATCTTTAATTATGATGCCAATGTATCAGCCGCGGCTACCCCTGGCCAAGCCATCACCAATACAGCAACGCTTAACTGGACGAGCTTAGATGGCACCGGCTCCGCATTGTCGGGCTCAACACCGGGCACTGAAAAAAGCTACCAAGCGGTGGATTCAGCTACTGTTACCGTTGATGTAACTAGCTCAGTAAAATCTATTGTCAGTACCAGTCTAACTCACACCAGTGAAGCGGGCACAGGCGCTGGCGGCTCACCGCGATTATTATCTATTGGCGAACAAATTAACTATCGCTTATTAGCGACCGTACCTGAAGGCAGCGCCAGTAACTTTGTTATTCGAGATAACCTGCCAACCGGGCTTGAATATGTTACCGCCAGTGCTGCGATTGCACTGGTGAGTGATGGTAATTTAAGCTCAAGCTTAGCCGGTGCGCTGTGTGCTGGCGGCACGGTAGCTCACCCAGATCCTGAAAGTAGTGTTACCCCTGACTGTGCGATCACCCCAACCTTAGGTGCCTCTGGTAATTCAGTTGATTTTGATATCGGCAATCTCACCAACACCGATGCTGATGGCGATGATGAATTTATTGTGATTGAATTTAGCGCGCTAGTAAAAGATCAATTATCAAATCAGCAGGTAGTTAACTTATCCAATCAATTTGAAGTATTGCTTGGCGGCGTACAAAATTCACTATCAAATACTATGCTGGCGCAAATCGTTGAGCCGCAACTCAGCTTAACCAGTAGCACCACACCCAATCCGGTTGATAACCGCACCGATGAAACGCCAACCTTCGCGTGGGCGTTAACCTTAACCAATACGGGGTTGGCGCAAGCATTCCAAATACAAGATGGCGACAGCGGCAATTGGCAAATTCAATTACCAAGTGGCGTAGAAAACATTACCGCGTTGAATGTGTCAACTGCAGGCACTGTGGTTGATAACACTGATTTAGTTACCGCAATTAACACCGCGCATTTTAGTGTCAGTGGCGCAGATAATAACTTACTCAGTATTGATCGCACTTTTGCCATGGCGCCATCGGCCACACTCACCATAACCTTTAACAGCACGTTAAAAGCATCGGTTACACCGGGCTCAACACTCACGACTAATACTGATGTTGACTATGCCGGCCAGCAAACCGGCGCACCGGCGCAAGACGTACGTAACTTTGCTGATATCAGCACTGGCACAGGTAATAATCCTATCACCTCAACCAGCGCGCCCTTAAATAATTACCGTACCCAAACCGCGGTCAATGTTACCACGACAACATCAACACCCGTTATCGGCGTAGCCAAAGAATTAGTCAGTAGTACCTTTGACGCCACTGATGGCTCTTTTGATCTAGTTTATCGTTTACATGTAGAAAACAGCGGCGATGTTGCCCTGACGAACATTCAGTTAACCGATAATTTAGCGGCAACCTTTAACCCAATAGCGGCAGTCAATATTAATGTTACCTCAGTTACCAGCGCTGATTTTACCACTACCAACGGTACCTTTGATGGTGTTGTTAACCGAGAGTTGATCGATAATACCGTGCCATCAACCTTAGCGATTGGCCAAACCAAAACCTTAGATATTGCCGTTACAGTAAGCCCTGGCACCGATTTAGGCACATATAACAATAGTGTAACGGCCGACGGCCAAAGTGCCCGTGATGCTGGTAACACTGCCACTGATACCTCTGTTGACGGGGACGATCCCGATCCCGCCAGTGATGGCCCTGATAATGACACTAGCGTAACCCCAGTCACCTTTGCCGTTAACCCTGAGCTGGGTTTAGCAAAGGCCTTAAATGGTCCAGTTGTTAATAACCTTAATGACACATACAGCTTAAATTATCGCTTTATTGTTAAAAATACCGGCAATGTTGATTTAGCTAATGTACAAGTTATTGATGATTTAGCAACCGTTTTTGCCAGCGCTGATAGCTTTAGTGTTTCTCTCCCAACCAGTGGCGACTTTGCCATCAATAATGCTTATAACGGCGATGGTGATACCAATTTACTTGCCGCAAATCAAACATTAGCGGTAGGCGCTACTGGCATGGTGGATCTCACCGTTACTATCACTCCTGGCAATACGTTAGGGCCATACAATAACAGCGCCACCACAACCGCAACCAGCCCAAATGGCAACGCGAATGACACCTCTGATAATGGTAGCGATCCTGAAACTAATAACGGCAGCGGCGGTTTTGATGATGCCACTCCAGTGACTTTTACTGAAGCTCCTGCTATCGGCATTGCCAAAGCGGTGACCACTGGCCCAATCAATAACGGTGATGGCACTCACACCCTGACTTATTCGATGGTAGTAAAAAATACCGGTGATATTAGCTTAACTGATGTGCAAGTGGTGGATAATTTAGCCACTACTTTTAACGGGGCAACGTATACTATAGACAGCACCAGTGCCACCAATGGCCTTACCGTAAACGGCGCTTTTGATGGCAACGGCGATAGCAACTTACTTGCCGCCAGTCAAAATTTGACAGTCGACAGTAGTAGCACTATTACCTTAGTAGTTACGGTTACCCCTGGCAATAATTTAGGCGCTTATAACAATAGCGCGACTGCTAGCGGTTCGAGCCAAAATGGTGCCAATGCCAATGATACCTCTGATAATGGCAGCGACCCTGAAACCAACAACGGCAGCGGCGGTCTTAACGATACTACCCCTGTGACCTTTGTTGAAGCTCCGGCGATCGGGATTGCCAAAGCGGTAACCACCGGCCCAAGCAATAACGGTGATGGTACCTATACCCTGACTTATTCGATGGTAGTAAAAAATACTGGTGATAGTGACTTAACCGGTGTGCAAGTGGTGGATAATTTAGCCACCACCTTTAACGGTGCAACCTATACCGTTGATAGCACTAGCGCCACCAATGGCCTTACCGTGAACGGCGCTTTTGATGGCAACGGTGACACCAACTTACTTGCTGCCAGCCAAGGTCTTAGTGTTGGCAGCGATAGCACCATCACCTTAGTGGTTACGGTTACTCCAGGCAATAACTTAGGCGCTTATAACAATAGCGCGACAGCCAGTGGTACTAGCCCAAGTGGCGCAGGCGTAAATGACACGTCTGACAACGGTAGCGACCCTGAAACCAACAACGGCAGTGGCGGCCTTGATGATGCTACCCCAGTTACCTTTATTGAAGCTCCTGCTATTGGCGCAGCAAAGTTGGTGAGTAGCGGTCCGGTGAATAACGGTGACGGTAGCTATACCTTAAGTTATGACATTGTGGTAAAAAATACTGGAGAGAGTGATCTAACCAATGTGCAAGTGAGTGACGATCTCGCTACCACCTTTTCAGGCGCTAGCTATGCAGTAACCGCCATTAGTAGTGCTGACATTACGGTGAATGCCAGTTTTAATGGTGATGGCGATAAAAATTTACTCTCCAATAACCAAAACTTAATTGTTGGTGCCCGTGCTACCATCACCGTAGCGCTCACCGTAACTCCTGGCGCGAACTTAGGCCCTTACAATAACAGCGCTACCGTCTCAGGCACCAGCCCAAGTGGCGCAACGGTAAATGACACCTCAGATGCCGGTAGTAATCCCGAAAGCAATAATGGCAGTGGCGGCTTTGATGATGCCACTCCAGTAAGCTTTAACGAAGCGCCTGCTATTGGCATTGCCAAAACCATCAGCGCAGCTCCAGTTAATAATAATGACGGTAGCTACACCTTAACCTACTCCATGGTGGTGCGTAACAATGGTGATATTGACTTAAATACTGTACAAGTGATTGAAGATTTTGCTGCCACCTACCCAGCACCAGCCTCTGCAGTTGTCGATAGCCTCACCAGTAGTAGCTTCACTGTAAATAACAGTTTTAATGGTTATGACGATCAAAATTTATTAGCCGCCAATCAAACTTTAGCCACTGGCGCGTCTGCTGATCTAGAGCTGACTTTAACCATCACACCTAGCACATTTTTAGGGCCTTATAATAATACCGCCAAAGTGAATGCCACCAGCCTAAGCGGCGCAGTTATTGGTGATGATTCCGATGACGGCATTGATCCTAACGGTAATAACGGCAGTGGTGGTTTAAACGACCCTACGCCAATCACCTTTACCGAAGCGCCAGCCATTGCCATCGCCAAAGAGATCAGTGGCGCGGTTACCAATAATCAAGACGGTAGCCATAGCTTGCTTTACAGCATAGTGATACGTAACAGCGGTGATGTGCCACTGAATAATGTGCAAGTGGTTGAAGATCTCACCACCACTTTTGCCGGTGCAAGCTTTACCGTCGGCACGATTAGCAGCGCCGACCTCAATGTTAACCCAAGCTTTGATGGTAATGCTGATAATAACCTATTAGCAGCCAGTCAAAGCCTTGCCATTAACACCAGTGCCATCATATTAGTGCCGGTGATCGTAACTCCAATGTCAAGTATTGGACCATTTAATAATACCGCAGTAGCAACGGGCGATAGCCCAAGTGGCGCTAGCGTTAATGATAATTCAGATAATGGCGACGATCCGCTCAGCAATAATGGCAGTGGTGGTTTAAACGACCCTACGCCAATCACCTTTAGCGAAGCACCTGCTATTGCCATTGCCAAAGCGCTCCTTAATTTCACTAACCTTGGTGATGGTCGTTATCAAATCGACTATCAATTTAATAGTAAAAATACCGGCAATATATTCCTTAGTAATGTGCAAATTACCGAAGATCTCGCCACAATTTTTAACGATACCAATAGTTTTAGTGTTCTCAGTTTAAGCAGTGCGGATTTAACCGTAAACAATAGCTTTGACGGTAATGGTGATACAAGCCTGCTTGCTGCAAACCAAACTTTAGCTGCGGCTAACACTGTCACTGTCGATCTCAGCATTATTGTGACCCCAGGCAGCGATCTTGGCCCTTATAACAACAGTGTTAATGTTTCAGCTACTAGCCCAAGTGGTACCAGTGTTAATGACGACTCAGATAACGGTTTAGATCCGGAAACTGATAACGGTGACGGTGGTGTTGATGACGTTACGCCAATTACCTTTACCGAAGCACCTGCCATTGGTATCGCTAAAGCGTTAGTGGCTGAGCCAATCAACAACAATGACGGCACTTACACGCTAAGTTATCAACTAAATGTGGAAAACATCGGCGATATTGCGCTGAACAATGTACAAATTGTTGAAGACTTATCGGCTACCTTCCCAGCGCCAGCAACCTTTGTGGTCGATGCATTAAGCGCGAATAACCTAAGCGTTAATAGTGATTTTGATGGCGTAAGCGACACGAATATTTTTGCCGCCAGCCAAAGTCTTGCCGTTGGCGCTAGCGATACCATCACTCTTACCCTGACGGTAACACCGGGGGCGAATTTAGGGCCATATAACAATAGCGCTACCGCCTCAGGCACCAGCCCAAGTGGCGCCGATGTCAGCGATGACTCAGATAACGGTAGCAATACCTCGGGTGATAATAGTGAAGGCACAGAAGATGACCCAACACCGGTTACCTTTACCGAAGCGCCGGCGATTGCGGTGGCAAAAGCCATTACCAACGTCACTAATAATGGCGATGGCACTTACACCTTAGGCTATCAATTTAACCTGAAAAACACCGGTGATATTGCCTTAAGCAATGTGCAAGTTAGCGATAACTTATTCAGCACCTTCCAAAATCAAAATATTTACACCATAGTGTCGCTCACCAGTGCCAATTTGGTGGTGAACAATAACTTTGATGGCAATGCTGATAGCAACTTATTAGCCGCAAACCAAAACTTAGCGGTGTCAGCCACTGATGTGATTGATTTAGTGCTGACCATTACCCCAGCAGGTAACTTAGGGCCATACGATAATAGCGCCCAAGCCTCTGGCACCAGCCCAAGTGGCGCCAGTGTTAATGATGATTCAGATAACGGTTTAAACCCTGAAAGCGATAACGGTGATGGCGGTGTTGATGACGTTACCCCTATTACCTTTACCGAAGCACCTGCCATTGGTATCGCTAAAGCGTTAGTGGCTGAGCCAATCAACAACAATGACGGCACTTACACGCTAAGTTATCAACTGAATGTGGAAAACATCGGCGATATTGCCCTGAGTAATGTACAAGTTGTTGAAGACTTATCGGCCACCTTCCCAGCACCAACAACCTTTACTGTCAATGCTTTAAGTGCCAATAGCTTAACCATTAATAGCGATTTTGATGGTGTGAGCGATAGCAATATTTTTGCCGCCAGCCAAAGCCTTGCCGTGGGTGCTAGCGATACCATCACCCTCACTCTGACGGTAACCCCTGGGGCGAATTTAGGGCCATATAACAATACCGCTACCGCCTCTGGCACCAGCCCAAGTGGCGCCGATGTCAGCGATGATTCCGATAACGGCAGCAATACCTCAGGTGATAATGGTGAAGGCACAGAAGAAGATCCAACCCCGGTCACCTTTACCGAAGCACCGGCGATTGGTGTGGCAAAAACAGTTAGTGGTGATATTGCACCAACAACCAATGGCACGGCGGGTAATTTTGATGTGCCGTTTGCATTGATGATCGAAAACATTGGTGATGTGCCATTAACTAATATTCAGTTAGTGGACGATTTAGCCAGCCAATTTGGTGATGCCTATGTTGGTCTAAGTGAAGCCGCTACAATTACCGCCTCAACCGCGCAAGAAACACCACAATTAAGCCCTGACTTTCCGGCCAATCTATTTGATGGCGAAAGTGGTCGCTTAATGCCGGGGGAAAATATCAATATCAGCTTTACCTTAGAGCTTAATCCATCGTCTGATGACGCGAAAGGCTTATTAACCAACCAAGCACAAGCCTTAGGTACTTCAACCGGTGGCCAAGTGGTTGATGATTTATCCGACAGTGGTGCCAACGCCAGCGATAATGCAGACACCGGTGGTGATAACCCTGACGCGCCTGGTAATACCGCCGGCGGCACTGATGATCCAACGCCATTTGAACTGCCTGCCGGTAGCTTACAAGGGGTTGTTTGGCTCGATGGCGATCGTAATGATGAACTCAATGACGGTGAAACCTTATTAATTGGTTGGACGGTACAAGTTACCGATGCCAACGGCAATGTTATTGCCACGGTATTAACCGATGAAAACGGCTTCTTTTTGGTAGACAACCTACCACAAGGTGAATACACCGTTACCTTTATTACCCCAACCGGCACCACCTTTACCAGTAAAACGGTTTTGGTACCGGCTAACGAATCGGTTAATATTCCGGTACCGGTTGACCCTAGCGGTGTGGTTTATGATTCGATCACCCGCATTCCGGTGGCTAACTCTCTGGTCAGCATTCTCGATGAAAACGGTGTTGCCTTGCCTGATGTGTGTTTATTGCCTAACCAGCAACATCAAATTACGGGTGATGACGGTTTCTACTTCTTTTTATTATTACTTGATGCCGACCCAGCGTGTGCCTCAGGGGCAAGCTTTACCTTAGCGGTTACTGCGCCTGAAGAGCAATATCAGCCAAGTCATTCACGCTTAATATTGCCACAAGACGGCGCGCTTGACCCCACCGGACAACCAAGCCCGTTTGCTTTATCGCATTTAGCAACAGCGCCGCAAATTGGTGACGACACCACTTATTACATGGCATTTACTTTGGCTAATGGCGACCCTGATGTGATCAACAACCATATTCCGGTTGATCAAATTGGCGTTAATCCGCATATGATCCGCCTAACTAAGCGCGCCGACAGTAAACAAACCTTAATTGGTGGCTTAGTACGCTATACCGTACAAGTGGAAAACATCAGTGAAGTCGATGTGAACAACCTGACCTTGGTCGATCAGCTCCCAGCGGGCTTTAGTTATGTAAAGAATTCGATTTATACCAATGATACCGATGGCCAATTACAGCTTAATAGTGTTAATCCGTTAAGTGTTAGTGGTATCGATGTACCCGCCCAAGAGAGTGTAGATTTAGTTTATATTCTACGTGTGGGTGCTGGGGTTGCCCGTGGCAAACATATTAACCGCGTTTCACCTTTCCTTGGTGATGCCCCTATCGGCAATGAAGCCACCGCCAGTGTTATTGTTGGTGCCGATCCTGACTTTGAAGAAGTGACCATACTCGGTAAAGTGTTTGATGACAGAGACCAAGACAACTGGCAAGACAGTGCCAATGCCAGTGCAGTATTTATTCAAGGTGGCATTAACGCACAGCACTATATTGCCAATAGCACCCGAGTGATTGATAGCAACGGTAAAGGTATAATTTCCGATGCTAGTGACGATGCTAATAATGGCGCACCATTAAATCGTGGTATTGCCTTAGGGGATTTATTAGGCCTTAGCAGCGTTGCCGATCACCCGCACAATCATCAAATCATTGTGCGTCAACAGCTGCGCGAATTAGCCTTTACTGATGATTTACTACTCACCACGACTGAAGGGTCACATATCAGCATGAATCGCCATAGCGAGATACAGCTAAACCATCAAGGTGAAATGCAACAAGGGTTAAACGCGCAAAACCTCACCATTGAACGAACTGTGACACTATTAGCTAATGGTAACTACCAAGTTGATTTGATTATTCAAAATAATGGTATTCAAGAAATTGGCATACCGGGCGTACGTGTGGCTACTCTTGATGGTATTTATGTAGAAACCGACTTACATGGTCGCTTCCACCTTGAAGCGGTTGATGTGGTCAATCTCGCCCGTGGTCGTAACTTCTATATGAAAGTTGACCAAGCCACCTTGCCGCCGCAAAGTGAATTTGTCAGCGAAAACCCTCGGGTTAAACGTATTGCTCAAGGTTTACCAACGCGTTTTGATTTTGCTGTGCAATTAGCGCCAGAACAACTTGGCGGCGAAGAAAAACATGCTGTGGTTAAACTGGGTGAGCTGCTCTTTAACGACAACAGCGCCACAATAAACAGCGAGCATCGCACTTGGCTAACACAAATGGCAGACACCATTAACCAGTACCAAGGCGGGCAAGTACAAATTATCGGTCAAGCACATCAGCAAGCACTAGCTTACGAGCGCGCCAATAATACTTACCAAGCATTATTGCCGTTAATACGCGAAGACTTACGCCATGCCTTTAGCGTTGATTTAATGGAAGAAATTGATGGCGCTTTTGCCCCAATGATCAGCCTCGCCAATGTAACTAAATTAGGCAAAGTGCTATTTGATACCGACAAAACCACTATTAAAGCACAATATGCGCCGCTACTAGATAGTATTGCAACGCAGTTAGTGGCAGCCGAAACCGGCCACTTAGCCATTACCGGTTTTGCTGATAGTCGTGCCTCACAAGATTACAATTTAGCGTTAGGTTTACGCCGTGCCAAAGCGGTATTTGGTGAACTGAAAAAACGCATGCCAATTGCAGTATGGGAAACCTTGACCATTAAAATACAAAAAATTGATGCTGAAACGAATACAGAAGTTAATAATCCAAAAGATGCAAACACGGAGGGCAAGTAAATGAATACTTTCATTAAACGTCACCTTGTTAGCACCACGACACGTTATATCAGCGTATTATTCAGCACGGTTCTATCAGTAAATAGCTTAGCGGCCAACAACACGGCCGAAAAAACAGAACAGCAAGTGCAACAATCGAAACAGTCGGAGCAGCAGACAGTGCCGCTTTGCTCACCTAGCCCTTGTAAAAGTGCTAAAGGCTTCACGGTTGAGATCATCAGCCGCGGCGAAAAAGTTTCCAGCGCAGCCAATGTGCCCAACGACAGACGCGTTGAAATTGCCCTTGAGCACGATGTCAGTACAGAAACGCCGGCAAATCAACAAGGTAAAGCCTTAGTGCAGGGCGACTTTCTGGTAAGAATGCCATTAGGTGGTATTTTTTGGGCCACCGAAGATCCAGCGATCACCGAACCAAGGCTCAGCATTACCGCGCCACAAGCGATAAAATTTGATGGTAGTAACAGTTATAGCGCCCGTTTTAATTACTACACCAACTATCAAGCCTTTATTGAACGCTTAGAGCTAGTTATTTATAAAGGCAGTGATGTTGATTTAGTCACACCACTTTATAGTAGCGAGCTGAAACGGGCCCAAGGCGAACTCGACAGTCACGGCGAATTTTCATGGCAAGTTGCCCCTTCAGCACTGCCAAACATGATCGCCGGCGATAGTTTACGTTATGTATTACGTGCTTATGATGCGCTTGGCAATATGGACGAAACCCAAAGTAAACAACTGCAATTGGTTACCCCACAAGCTTATGATAACGGCTCATATCTTAATCAAAATGCTGATCAGAGTTTCAACCAAGGGCTTGATCAAGGCTCCAGTCAAAGTGCAACACAAAGCTCACACCAAAGCACAAATTCAAGTGTAAATGCAGGCGCTGGTGGCAGCAATGGCGCGATGAATAACATTGCGCTTGCTGGCTTTGGCGCAAACCAGTTACTCAAACAAAATATTCCGATCACCGGTAGTCGGGTACGCATTTTTGGTCAAGATATTCCTGACGGCTACAGTATTGAAATCAATGGTAAAAATACACCGATTGATCTACAACGTAAATTCGCCAGCGAACATTTACTACCCATCGGCCAACATGTGTTTAACCTGACCTTAAGCGGCGAAAAAGGCACAATAACTAAGCCGTTACAAGTTGATGTTACCGGAAAATATATGTTTTTAGCGGCGCTGGCAGATATTACCATCAGTGATAATCAGGTATCTGGCAATATTGAACCGCTGAGCAGTGATGACAGATACGATGATGATTTACTGATTGAAGGCCGCCTTGCTTTTTATTTGAAAGGTAAAATTCAAGGAAAGTACTTAGTCACCGCCCATGCTGATACACAAGAGCGCGAACTTTCACGTTTATTTAACGGCTTTTTAGATAAAGACCCGGTTGATGTTTTCCGCCGTTTAGATCCCGATCGCTACTACCCAGTTTATGGTGACGACTCTACCACCACGCGCGATGTTGACAGCCAAGGGCGCTTTTATGTGCGTGTTGACTGGGACAAATCGCTCGCTTTGTGGGGTAACTATAATACCGGCATGACCGATACCGAATACAGCCAATATAATCGCAGCTTATATGGTGCTATGGTTAATTGGCGATCAACGGAGTCAAACGCCTATGGCCAAGCAAAAGGCCAAGTCAAAGGTTTTTTATCGGAAGCACAAACCGCGCTTGGCCACAGTGAATTTTTAGGTACTGGTGGTAGCCTTTATTATTTAAAACATACCGATGTTTTACCCGGCTCAGACAAGTTAGCCATTGAAGTGAGAAACCCTGACACAGGGTTAACCCTTGATCGCATTGAGCTAACCCGTGATGCCGACTACCAGCTTGATGAATTACAAGGGCGTATTATTTTATCTCGCCCTTTACTGAGTTTCACCCGCGACAGCAACACCAGCATTATTCGCGATCAACCACTCGATGGTAACCAACTATTACTGCTCGTTGATTATGAATACTTACCCGACGGTTTTAGCGCCGATCATTTAACCTTAGGTGGCCGTGCTAAGCATTGGTTTAACGACCATATTGCCTTAGGCGTAAGTTATGTGGATGAAAACCGTGTCGGTAATGATTATCAACTGGGCGGTATTGATTTAACCCTACAAGCTGGCCAAGGCAGCTATATTAAAATTGAGCACAGCGACACTAAAAATAGCCAAGCGCCTATATTCTACTCAGATAACGGTGGTTTAACCTTTAACCAGAGCAATTTATCGCTTGATGATGCAGAAAATACAGAAGATTCGGGCGATGCGTTGAGTATTGAAGCACGCGCAAACCTCAAAGCTCTTGGCTACACCGAGCAAGAGTTAACCGCAGCGGCATGGCATAAAAACACCGCCGCAGGTTTCTCTATTGCCCGTCGTGATTTAAATGAAGAAATTACCGAGCAAGGCATTGAGGTGAGTGGGCAGTACAGCCAAACCGGCCATTACAGTGCCCGTTTTACCCTGCAAGCCTCAGGCAATAATCAACGTGAGCAAGCCAGGGCCTTTATTCAACAAAACCTTGCTGCCAGCGGTAATATCAGCGCCGAGATCAAACAGGTTAAAGAGCAGCAAAATAATGTTGAGCAAAACGGGCTGTTAGCCGCTATTGGTTATCGCCAACGTTTATCGCCAAGCTTTGAGCTTTATGGTATTGCTCAAGGCACACTCGATGCCGACAAGCACTATAAAAATAATGACTTAATCACCCTTGGTGGTAAATATTTACTGGCTGACCGCTCCAATATTGGCGCAGAATACGCAACGGGTCATCGTGGTGATACCGCCGCGCTTGATATTGACTACCAATTGAATAGTAACCACAGTTTATATAGCCGTTATAGCTGGTCAACCGACACCACCAGCCCGCTATTGTCATCAACCAACAGTAACGGTTTAACTTTTGGCCATCGCTCTAGTATTAGCGACAAGCTCAATGTGTACAATGAAACTCAAACCATTGACAGTAAAAATGAAAATGGCTTTGTGCATGTTTTTGGTTTGAATTACCTGCTTGGACAAGGCTGGAATTTAGGCGCTTCATTACAACATGGCGAATTAACCCTAGAAGCTGGTGAAGTTGCTCGCGATGCAGCCACTATATCTGCGGGTTTTCGCGATAAAGACCTACAATGGTTAACAAAACTAGAATACCGTAAAGATCGCGGCGCAGAGCAACGCACACAATGGCTAACCACCAATCGCTTAACTTATTTAGTTAATGATTCATGGCGCTTAGCAGCCAAATATAACTTCTCTGACACCGAAGATGCTATTGACCCGGCAGCCGATGCTAAATTTACTGAGGCCAGCGTTGGCTTTGCTTACCGCCCGTATGACAATAACCGCTGGAATGTCCTCGGTAAATATACCTATTTATATGATTTGCGCGGTTTAGCACAAACCAATTTTGGCACAGATCAAAAATCAAATATTGTCACCTTAGAAGGTACCTATCGCTACAACCCCAAATGGGAGTTTGCCGCTAAAGTAGGCCGGAGAACTGGTGAGCTACGCGCAGGTCGTGGTCTCGGTGAATTCTTTAAAAGCACGGTTAATTTTACCGCGCTACAAACCCGTTATCATATCGCTCACCAATGGGACGGTTTATTAGAATATCGCCGCTTAAATGTTGCTGAAGATGACTCAACCCGTCAGGGCTGGCTAGTCGGCATCGACCGTCATATTGGTGAACATTTTAAAGTGGGTGTTGGCTATAATTTCACTGATTTTAGTGATGATTTAAAGCTAACGGATTACACCTACCAAGGTTGGTTTATTAATTTACTGGGTAAGTATTAATACTAAGTGAATTAATGAATTGATCACTTAGCGAGAATTAAAAGGCTAATTGTAATAGTTCAAGTTGAAAGTGGAGGTAGCTTACATAATAAATTTATAGTTGATGTGCTCTCGGGTAATAGTGCGGATTTTTCTGTCATGGAAGCCTTTGGCAATGATGCTTTAATACAGGTTTAGTTACCTTATTTAGAGATAATTAACTAATTTTAGATTAATTTGTGCAACGAATATACACCGAAGCTAATTATAAGGGGTTAATTCCACATAGCACTGGTTTGTCTTCATGATAGCCTACCCCCTTTAATACACGAGGGCTTCAGTGATTTCACACTTATACTATTCATAATTACATACTTTGTAACCTATTGAATATTAATGATATTAACTTCGTTGTTGTTTTATTATAAATATTCTGATCAACTACACAGCATAAAATTTAATTCAAGCATAATTTATTTGCGTATAAGAGATTAGCATCAGAACATGTAAAAAAGATCTAAACCAATCGTTAAGGTCTGGTAGATCAGACATTATCTTACGACTTTAAAGATCAGGATTAAACTTAACCTGACGGGCAACTAAAATTTCATTGATCTTGCCCCAATAATTTTGACATTCTAAATTAAATATTGAATGATCTACTAGCTATATATAATTTTATTATAAATGGTATATTTACGTAAATATTAAAATGAGAAGAGATACTGTATGAAAGTTTTAGCGTTATCATTAGTTAGTTTAGCATTAACCTCTGGGCTTGTTCAGGCATCATCAGAAAACTATCATCATATTCAAAGAAAAACCCTACGTTAAAGGCACTTATCGAGTTTGATAAAATGACTATGGGCATATATATGCTTAACTACATTAATGATATCGATTTGAGAAGACGAGTAAGTAGAGCATTAAACAGGGGTGAGGCATTTCATCAATTACGCGCTGGAATTCTTCAAATTAGCGGCAAAAAACTATTAGGAAAAACTGACAAGGCGTATGAGATAAGCAATCAATGCAACAAAATATTAGCTTGCTGTATTATTTACTACAATACCTCGATACTTTCCGAGTTATTAGCACAGGCTGAAGCTGCTAATGATGAAGTGTTATGTAGTCAAATTAAGCGTTTTTCACCTGTAGCTTGGCAGCACATTAACTTACTCGGAAATTTTGAATTTAGGCATACAGATAATGTTATTAATATTCAAGATGTTACTAAATTTTCAGTTGAAAACAATATAAACACAAAAATCACTGAAAGCCCTTTAAATTAAGGGCTGTAGACTTTCATGAAGACAAACTAGTGCTATGTGGAATTACCCCCAAGTTGAGCAAGCTTTTGGTTTGCTTGTTTTTCTTTTGCAACCAAATTTGATAATTGTTGTTTATGCCTAAAGTTGTAGCTTGCATTAAATTGGGATTATCACGGGTAACATTACGCTCTTTTTTCTTCAACTCACTTTTACGTTTTTTATAAATAACGTTTGCTGTCGCTGTTTTCATTAGTAATGATTTATCTGCTTCAGACAAATTAGATAATAGTGCCTTACGTTTTGACGTTTTATTACCCATTGTTTTAAATATAGGGCAATATGTTTTCTCGCCAACTTTTATAGGGTTCGAATAAAGGTAAGTCTGGTACCTTTCTTTCTGCCATTTATTTTTACTTATGGCGTAGTCACGACAAGACATATTTTCTTGCTTAAAAGTAATATAATCAAAAGGCTTTCCTTTGAGTACTTCATCTTTCGGCGCTTTGTATGAGCCTGTATCTTTTTTACTGTATTGTTTAAATAACTCCGCACCTTGAGCTTTTAACGCATTAAAATGATTAAATAGCCCCTCTCTTTCTGCTTTAATTTCGTTTTTTATCCGACCAAGTTCATTAATTGCGTTGTAAGCTTTATTTTTTCACTTTCAAGATCGGATATGGCTTGTTTAATCTTAACTATAGCTGCTTTGACTTGTTCAGTTTCTTTGGTCGTTAAGCCATATTCAGTTTCTGAAATTTTATCTAAATCAAGGTTATCGGCAATTAACAAAGGTTTTGATGCAAATGACTTTTTAATTAAAGGAGATTGTGAAAATGTATGCTGAAGCGCTAATAGTTCACTTTCTGATAATGCAGATAGGTCTTTAAATTCCTCTAACTTACTTTTCCAATCTTCAAATTCACTAGACTCTAGAGCATAAACTGTAGAATATTGTAATATATTTTTCGCGGAAAAATTACCACCACTAAATTTTCCTACTTCTGGATAGCTGTCACCACACCCTTGAAGTAAAGCAAATGAAAATATTGCTCCAAGTGTTTTCAGTGTTGTTACTTTATTCATTTTTTTTATGTTCCTTATAGATTGATTCTATTTTCCAATAATGAATCTGAGTAAATATTTAAGCTAATGTCGGTATTAAATATGCTAATGATAATAAATCTTATACAAAACCGTAATCTAACAAACCCTCTGATTCTAATTCGCCACGCCAATAAGCGCCTGTTTGCTTATCAACAACGGAAAGCATATTAATAAGCTGATCTTCGTACTTATCTTCTAATTGCTTAATAAGTTCTTCAAGAGATTTTCCATTTTTCGCACTTAATATATCTGCACTACTTGGTATAGCCTCCATGACTTTTTCTATAATGACATCTGCAAGATCATCATATTCAAAACCGTAACCAAAAGTATTATGAGTTTGTAAAACAAGTGCATCCCATTGCTCCATTGAACCTGAAAAATTTGAAACAAGGGCTTTATAGTCAGGTTTTATTTTAGTCATTGGGTTTTGGCGTTCTGGTAAATTATTAGTTACTGCGATCGACTGGTTTAATTTTTTATTCTCTTCATGCTGCTTGGTAATTAACTTTTTTTGTGCGGCCTTTTTCTTTTTAGCCCTTTTTTGATCTTTGGTTAATGTTGCCATAAATTTTTCTCCTTTGAATTCTAGCTCAGATAACTGGTAAGATATTTTTCGCGTGAAAGCCTGTTGGTGTCTTTTCTATGTCAAATAATACTGATTGACCTGCTTTTAATGTTAAAAAACCATCCATTTCAATCTTTGAAAAATGAGCAAAAATATCATCAGAAAAACTATCTGTGTTGATAAAACCAAAACCTTTAGCATTGCTAAACCACTTTACTTTTTCCTGAACTTTTTTTGAGTTAATGTTCAATTTCATTATATGTCTGCTACCGTGTGATGGTCACTCTGTTAACTATCATGCGTTTTTAAATAGTATTTCGATCATCAAGATGTAGAAGAGGTACCATGCTTTTATGCAAAACGCCAAATACGACTAGTTGATTTTTATCTATGGTGTAATAAATAACATGACTTACATGAGGAAAGCTAAAAACATTATTCCCTACCTCATGGCATTGTTTACCAATAGTTGGTGTTTCAGATAGTACTTTTATGGTTTGACGTAATCCAAGGAGATACTTTTTAGATTGTTCTAGTCCCCATTGCCTTAAGGTGTAGCGACGAATTTCAATAAGATCTGTTTGCGCATCCCGGGTAAATCTATACGCTACCATTTAGTCATGTTGTCCAGATTCAAGTTCAGTAAAAAATTGCTCTCCATCAACAGTCTCACCATTATTAATATCTTCAATCGCGTTTATAGCTCTAGTTTGCAATAAGTGTAACTTTAATGTTTCTATACTTTGGTATTCATCTACAGATATTACTACGGCAACGGGCTTACCATTTTTATTAATTTGGATCGGTGCACGTTGAACCTTCATTAACATGTCACCAAATTGTGTTTTTGCATCATTAGCTGAGAGTGCTAGCATTTGAATTCCACCTTAATATCACTTGATTCAATCACTATACACGAATCGAATGATTGGTGCTAAATATATATACCGATTCAGCCTATCGATAGAGTACACCCATAAGATAGTATCTTTTTATATCAACATTTACTATCATATAAGTTGAATTTCCATTTATGATAGATAACTATCACAAAATCTAGGGTAATATGATATGGCTTTGGTAGGATATGCCCGGGTTTCGACAACAGACCAGAATTTAAGCATTCAATATGCAGCATTAAAATCTGCTCAGTGTAAAAAGATATTTTCCGAAAAAAAAAGTGGCACCCAAAAAAAGGAAAGAAGTCAGCTTGATGCTTGTTTGGATTATCTTAGGGAAGGAGACACGTTAATTGTTACCCGGGTTGACCGACTTTCACGTAGCCTTAGAGATCTTCAAAACCTCGCTCACGATTTAAAAGAAAATGGTATTCATTTAAAAGCTACAGAGCAACCTATCGATACTTCCAGTGCTGCTGGAAATGCTTTTTTTAGTATGTTGGGTGTTTTTGCTGAATTTGAAACAACATTGCGTAAAGAACGGCAACTAGAAGGGATTGCTAAGGCCAAAGCACAAGGAAAGTACAAAGGGCGTCAACCAACGGCTCGTACAAAATCCGAACAGGTGATCAACCTTATAAAGGAAGGACTTACCCGCCAAGCAGTTGCAGAAAAACTAGATATTGGTATTGCTAGCGTGTATAGGATCATTAAAGAATATATGGACGCTAATCCAACGACTACTTTACCCGGGTCTCGTTCAAAAATTAAAATTGCCAAACTAGATGTATCAATGAATGTTGAAAACAACAGTAAGTTTGTGCGTGGAAAGAGTAAAGCCCGGGAGTATATAGAGGATGAATGGATTTCTCAGTACGATATGTTCAAACCAGAAAAAGATGGTTGGGTCTATATTTTAAAGGTACCTTACAGTTCCCCACAAGATCTTGAAGAAACCGTCTACGATATAATGTCTGAGGCTCAATCCACAGCCGATATGAAAAATTGCTTTGTTGAAATTAATATTTCACATAAAGAATCGGGGCAGCATTGGTAGTTACCTCATAGCTACGTAAAATGACAACAATTTTAGTAATTCACTGCTTAGAGTAACTTTTCGTACCGTTGGACTTCAAACCCCTATACTGATTGGTCATACCGCAGTGAAGTAAACTTCTTTTTATACGAGTCAACTGAATTTACCGGCGACGCTTTATTAGAAGGTGGTTTGCGAGTAGGTTATGAATGGTATACAGACGGTGCAGAATATGAAGTTGCAGCTTTTGGTCGTAACATTCTTGATGAAGAACAGTTAACTGGCGCAATAGATTTTAATAACCTAACAGGTTACACCAATGAGCCACAATTTTTTGGTGTCGAATTTAAAGCTAATTTCTTTTAATTAAGTGGTAACGATTACCATTAGTGTTGATAAATTTTAGTGTTGAGAAATACTAAGCTAAAAGGGCTAACTTATCAGTTAGCCCTTTTTATTTAACATTGTTAAATTAGCGTTTTATACAATACTGTCTAATGTTAATTCCATCATTTCTTTAAAGGTGTTTTCACGTTCTTGTGCTGTAGTTTGCTCACCTGTTTTAATATGATCGCTTACAGTAAACACCGACAATGCTTTTTTACCGTATTCGGCAGCAACCCCGTAAAGACCAGCTGCTTCCATTTCTACTGCTAAAATTCCATATTTTTCCATTTGAGCGAACATTTCAACATTAGGTGTATAAAATAAATCGGCAGTAAAAATATTACCTACATGAAGTTTTAAATTTTTATTTGCTGCGGTATTTACTACTTTTTGTAATAAACTAAAATCTGCACATGCAGCGAAATCGCAGCCGTTTAATCGTTGACGGTTTACATTAGAATCTGTACTTGCAGCCATTCCAATAATAATATCTCTAATTTTAATATCATCACGAACAGCGCCACAGGAACCAATACGGATTATTTCTTCAACACCAAAATCTTTATACAACTCGGTTGCATAAATTGAAATAGAAGGAACGCCCATACCTGAGCCCATTACTGAAATTTCTTTACCTTTATAAGTGCCGGTATAACCGAACATATTTCTAACTTTAGTGACACATTTTGCATTGTCTAAAAAGTTGTCCGCAATAAATTTTGCTCTTAATGGATCGCCCGGCATTAACACCGTTTTAGCGAAATCGCCGAGTTCTGCACTGATATGAGCTGTTGCCATGAGAATCACCTTTTTTATGTAATTGAATTGGTTTATCTCAGTAAGTTTCTAGCTCATTTATTAACGACATAAGATGACTAGCAAGGATGTTTTACTGAAGGTTGTACATTACTATTATTACTCAAAAATACTAAAAAATTAATGAAAAATATAAAAATTATTGAATATATCGATATTTTCTAACTTAGTGTTGGTATTGAAACAATAACATTGGTAAATTGGCTGTGGGATTAGCTTCTAGGTGTCTAGACGTAAATAAAGAATTTAAAATACAGAATAAATGAGAAATACTATGTTTTACCAAACCGATGATGTACGAATTAATCAAATCAAAGAGTTATTGCCTCCAATTGCATTACTCGAACGATTTCCAGCCACACAAAAAGCATCTAAATCGGTTTTTGAGGGTAGGGAAGCTATCCACAATATATTTAACGGTAAAGACGATCGTTTATTAGTGGTAATTGGCCCTTGTTCTATTCATGATCCAAAATCTGCATTAGAGTACGGTGAGCGCTTAGTTAAATTAAGAGAAAAATACGCAGACACTCTTGAAATTGTAATGCGCGTATATTTTGAAAAGCCTAGAACAACGGTGGGCTGGAAAGGACTGATTAATGACCCTTATATGGACAATACTTTCCAGCTTAACGATGGTTTAAGAATTGGTCGTAAGCTGTTACTTGATCTTAATGACTTAGGTTTACCTACCGCAGGTGAATTTTTAGATATGATAACACCTCAGTATATGGGTGACTTTATGTGTTGGGGAGCAATTGGCGCTCGTACTACTGAAAGCCAGGTTCACCGCGAATTAGCTTCTGGCTTGTCTTGCCCTGTTGGCTTTAAAAATGGCACAGACGGAACCATTAAAATTGCTATTGATGCGATTGGTGCTGCTAGTGCTCCTCATCATTTTTTATCTGTGACTAAGTTAGGTCACTCAGCAATTGTTGAAACAACAGGTAATCCAGACTGCCATATTATTTTACGTGGTGGTAGAACAACAAATTTTGATGCTGATTCAGTAAAAGAAGTAACTGAGCAGCTTACAGACTCTTCGCTTAACACCAAAATTATGATTGATTTTAGCCATGCCAATAGCAATAAAAAATTCGAAAACCAAATGTTAGTATCAACCGATGTGAGCGCGCAAATTGCCAACGGTAACCATGATATTGCTGGTGTTATGGTAGAGAGCCATTTAGTTGAAGGTCGCCAAGATATGGTTGATGGTGAAGCTAAAGTTTATGGTCAAAGCTTAACGGATGCATGTATTGGTTGGGCTGATACAGAAAAGTTGTTAGCTCAACTTAATGATGCTGTAAGTGCAAGAAGATCTTAGTTTTTATAAAATAGTTAAGACAGATTAATTATCTATTGTTAAAAGGCACATTGGTATAATGTGCCTTTTTTCTTTCTTATAAACATACGTTCGTCAATAAATATTAAAGCTAACGCATTTTAAGCCGATAACCTGTTTAGCTATACTTTATGGTTAAGTTAGCGTTAAATAATTAGAACGAAGTCCTTAAGAGAGGTTTTATGTCTTTAACATTAAATAATGACAACGCAGTGAGTGAAATTACCACAGGTCATGCATTAAAAACGGCTAAATTATCTAAAGATCAACAAGAGCTAGAAGGTGAAATGGCACTTAAGTTAATTGATTCTGCGAATCTTAATGCTGTCGCTTTGCCTGTTGGTAATAGCGGTCACAATGTAAATATCAAAGTATAAATTTTAGTTATACAACTGAAAATTTAACGAATAAACGTTATAAGCAGCGTTTTGGTCTAGGCAGTCCCGCATATTTTGTCGCTTGTTTTGCGGGACCATCTGGGAATAACCTAAATAAATAACGGCTGCTTGCTTTTTCTTCCCCAAACTCTGCTTTCATGGCTTTAGTTAAAGCTCTTATGGCTGGAGAGGTATTAAAAGTTAGATAAAACTCTCGAACAAAATTAATAACTTCCCAATGCTCAGCGCTTAATTCAACATTATCTTCACTCGCCATAAATGCACCTAAATTAGCATCCCATTGAGTAAAGTCGAGCAAGTAACCTTGCTTATCCGTTAATACTTCTTGATTATTAAAAATCATTGCCAAGTTACCACGCTTTTGTAGTTAAAGGTCAACTTAACAAGTTGCTCCATGCTAATAAATTGTTCATCATTTTTTGCCGTCATTGATCGTGCATTGGCATGAGGTGCTACCACATTTACTTTACAGGTTACTTTAGCTAAAAGCGGATGGCTCAGGTTGTAACAACCGTCATCCATTAACACAATTAGATCATTGGCATGACAAGTATTAATACATTGTTGAAAATCATTAGACTCAAAAGCTGATTTACGTATTAAATTGAGTATGGACATAAATGGCTCCTAAAACCTAAAAATTGCATCATGTTGATGGAGTTCATCACTAAAGTCAGTTTTATCAAGCGTAACTACATTATCAAGGTGAAAACGGCTTTGAGTTAAGCCTCTTTCTTGTAGTGAAGTTTGGCAGACGTAAATTTTTTCAATATCGTAAAATTCTAGCGCAGAGAATGTTTTAAGGTAATCTTTTTTATTAATCAACTCAGCTTGTTGATCATCAATTAATTGATAAACACCATCACCATGAAAAAATAGGCTGATGGTTTGTTCATAAGAGCCAAAAACCATCGCAACATCTAGCGAGTCTTGCCCATTTGAAGATGAAAAGGGGGCCTTTGAATTAATAATGGCAACAGATTTTTGATTACTCATAATTGCACCACACGATCGGCTTGTGTCGTTAATTCAACGAGTTCGCCTAAACCTGAAACAATGAAAAAATCATGCAGTAAGTCTTTTGAATTTTCATCATTCATACCTCTTTTTTCAGCAGCGGTATAACAAAGGTGAAGTTTTAAATCATATTTATCATGTAGCTCTTGCCAGTGATTAATGGCTTGGAATTCATCACTAGCAATAGAGACTTGTTTATTCGCATTGGTCACACCTTCTTGATAGAAAAAGACACCTGTAATTTCAATACCGGTATTGATGGCTGTTTTTATATAGTCGATAGCAGTAACGGTTAAATTACTAAAAGGCGGCGTTGTAACCATAATGGCAAGTGTTGACACGTTAGTTTCCTGTAACTGAAATAAAAAAGCCTCGCTGAGCGAGGCTTTTATTATAAATAATTTAACTATTGTAAATCAATTATTAACTGATTTAGTCATCACCACCAAATGCGCCTAAAAGGTGTAATAAGCTAGTGAAAATATTATAAACATTTAAATATAAAGACATAGTGGCACGAATGTAGTTACGTTCACCGCCATGGATTATACGACTGGTATCAAATAATATTAACCCTGACATTATCATAATAATGGCTGCACTACCGGCTAAAGAAAGTGCTGGGATTTGGAAAAATAAATTTGCAATACCTGCAACGATAACAACGATTAAGCCTACCATTAAAAAGCCACCCATAAATGAGAAGTCTTTTTTACTTGTTAAAGCATAACCTGACAATGCGAAGAAAATCAGCGCTGTTCCGCCTAAAGCTTGCATAATTAAAGAAGGATCAATTGCTGCGTAATAGCTTAACATTGGGCCTAAAGAAGCTCCCATTAAACCAGTAAAAGCAAATATCCATAAAATACCGCTACTTTTTTCTGCTTGCTTATTTACAATAAACATTACGCCAAATGCGCCTAACATCATGACTAACGCCATCATGTGAGATAAACCCATGGCCATAGAAATTACAGCGGTAACAGTACTGAAAACCAAGGTCATTGATAACAACATATACGTATTTTTTAATACCTTGTTGATTTCAATTGCTGAACTCTGACTAGCAGCATTTAAACTCATATTAGATTGCATAAATCTTCCTTATAAAACTAATTATATATATTAGATGGGGGTTAAAACCTCAATTTCAACTGTATTAATTGAGCAATGAAAAATCAACCCTTGTGACATATTATGGCATGGTGATTTTTAAATAGCCATGGCTAATCTTGTTGAAATTGATTAATAATTTGTTTTCTTTTGTAACAAGTTAAGTTGTGGTCGTTAACCATACCGCATGCTTGCATATGTGCGTAACATATTGTTGAGCCAACAAATTTAAAACCTCTTTTCTTTAAATCTTTACACCAAAGATCAGACTCTTTGCTAGTAGCAGGTGCGATATCTGAATCAGCAAAGGTATTAACAATAGTTTTGTGGTCTACAAATGACCACATATAATCGCTAAAGCTGCCAAATTCTTGCTGTATTTCCTGAAATCGCTGAGCATTATTAATAGCCGCTTCTATCTTCTTTCGGTTCCTAATTATGCTTGGGTTAAGCATTAAAGTATCAACTTCTTGTTGTCCAAAAGTGGCAACCATATCAACATTAAAATTGGCAAAAGCTTTTCTGTAACCATCACGACGCTTTAAAATGGTATACCAACTTAATCCAGCTTGAGCAGATTCTAAGGTTAAATATTCAAATAATTTTTGATCATCATAAACGGGGATTCCCCATTCTTCATCATGGTATTTAACATAATCAGGTTTTGTTGTATCTAACCAAGTGCACCTACAAATTGTGCTTTTATCCATTTTATCTATACCTTTGTTTGAATTGGCATCAAAGTGATTAAAATTTTAGCAATCAAACACTTTTAGTTAATAAAGTCTTTACAAGTGTTTTTCGACACTTTAATATTCGCTCCGTCTTCAAGCAAGCATTTGTTTAGACATCTATGGTGAGATGGCTGAGTGGTCGAAAGCACCGGTCTTGAAAACCGGCGAGGGTTTGTAGCCCTCCTAGAGTTCAAATCTCTATCTCACCGCCACATTTAGAAAAGCCCGTTGCGAAAGTAACGGGCTTTTTGCTTTAATAAACGCGATAAATATTTTTAAGGGTTTGTAGCACAACACCTTCGACATAGAGTTCAAAGCTCTATCTCACCGCTACATTTAAAGAAGGCGCTAATCGAAAGGTTAGCGCCTTCTTGCTTTCTGACACTTAATAATATTAAAGGTTTGTAGCGCAACACCTTCGACGTAGAGTTCAAATCTCTATCTCATCGCCACAAGTTGTCGCTATCGTCATGCATTCTTTACAAGTTTCATCTTAAATATTCCCCCATTAATCTCTAAAGTCTTGCGCTTTTAACAGCAGTATGGGAAAAACAATTACTTTTTTTCAACAATAAATAGATAACATGATTAAAAAATCCTTATTAGCTATTGCTATTTCATCAACGTTTATTATCACCGCTTGTGATCAATCGCCAGAGTCTACTACTGTTAACACTTTAAAAGTTCAGCCTGAAAGTGAGGTTGCTCCAGTAGCAGTAGATGCTACAGAACAAGCAAATAAAAAGTTCGATGAGCTTTATAAAGCTGCTGTAATGCGTAGTCCAATGTACCAAACTTATTTAGGTATAAAAGATGATTACGATAAGTGGGACGATATTTCAGAAGCAAATACTTTAAAAGAACTTGCTATCACTAAAAAAGATCTTGCGACCGTGAAAGCGATTGATGAAAGCAAGTTAGACGCACAAGCTAAAATTAGCCGTACTTTATATATACAAAGTTTAGAAAACGAGATTGCTGATCATAAATGGCGCTTTCATAGTTACCCTGTAAATCAAATGTTTGGTTTACACTCTCAAATACCTGCTTTTTTAATTAACCAGCACTCCATCAGTAATGAAAAAGAAGCACAAGATTATATTTCACGCGTAAATGGCACTGAAAAGCTATTAAACCAGTTAGTGGATAATCTTAAGCTTAGAGAAGAGCTTGGGATCATTGTACCTAAGTTTGTGTTTGAGCATGTTATTCGAGACTCTAACAATATTATTACTGGTGCTCCTTTTGATGATGGCGATGCTAGTACTGTATTAGCTGATTTTACTCGTAAAGTAAATGAATTGACGATTGATGATGCTAAAAAGTCTGCCTTAATAAAAGAAGTAGAAACAGCTTTAACAACCCATTTAAAGCCGGGTTACGATAACCTAATTACTTATCTTACTTATTTAGAAACAAAAGCTGATGATCGTGATGGTGCATGGAAATTCCCAGAAGGTGAAGCTTATTTTAACAATGCATTAAAACGTACTACAACTACAGATCTAACAGCCAATGAAATTCATG
Source organism: Colwellia sp. SU-HH01217 (assembly GCF_057543495.1). NCBI lineage: Bacteria > Pseudomonadati > Pseudomonadota > Gammaproteobacteria > Alteromonadales > Colwelliaceae > Colwellia > Colwellia sp. SU-HH01217. The sequence goes on from NZ_BAAJLX010000003.1 coordinate 51,541, forward strand.
AAATTGGTTTAAGTGAAGTAAAACGTATTCATGATGAAATGCGTGTAATAAAAGATAAAGTGGGTTTTGAAGGCGACTTGAATGCCTTTATGGAATTTATGCGCAACGACAAGCAGTTTTATTATGCAGATAACGAAGAAGGAAAAGCGCGTTATTTAAGTGAAGCTGTGGCACTTATTGATGATATGAAAGGCCGTTTAGATACTTTATTTTTAACTAAACCTAAAGCTGAATTAAAAGTAAAAGCGGTTGAAGCTTTTAGAGAGAAGTCGGCAGGTAAAGCCTTTTATCAATCGCCAGCGCCAGACGGCTCTCGCCCTGGTATTTACTACGCTAATTTATACGACATGGAAGCAATGCCAACCTATCAAATGGCAGCACTTGCTTACCATGAAGGTATTCCTGGCCATCATATGCAAATGGCTATTAAACAAGAGCTGGAAGATATGCCAATGTTCAGAAAGTTTGGCGGCTATACTGCTCATACAGAGGGCTGGGGTTTATACAGCGAAATGATCCCGAAAGAAATTGGTTTATACCAAGACCCTTATTCTGATTTTGGTCGTTTGGCTATGGAACTATGGCGCGCTTGTCGTTTAGTAGTAGATACAGGTATTCACACTAAAAAATGGACGCGCGAGCAGGGGATTGAGTACTATGTAACTAATACCCCTAATGCAAAATCTGATGCAGTTAAAATGGTTGAACGCCACATAGTGATGCCTTCTCAAGCGACAGCATACAAAATTGGTATGCTTAAAATTGTTGAGCTTCGTGAAAAAGCGAAAGATGCACTAGGTGATAAGTTTGATATACGCGAATATCACGATATTATTCTTAAAAACGGTCCTGTGCCTTTAAATGTACTTGAAGACTTTGTTGATGAATATATTCAATCTAAAAGCTAAGTAGATATCAGGACAGTAGATATAAAATAATATTAAAGCCACTTATCCTAAGTGGCTTTATTTTTTTTAAAACAATACAAACGAGCAATTTCGTACTAAGCTTATAGATAACTCTTCTTAATAGAGGTCATATCATGAAAGCTAACATTTTTATTATATGCTTTGCGGTAATTGTTTCAGGCTGCCAATCGTCGCCTTCGTCACTTCATGGTTCCACAATTGAGCCACCATTATTAGATGAAAAATTTCCTGGTTATCAAAATTTTACTGTTGAATCTGAAGATGAGATTTTTGCTTTAGATGATGAGATGAAGTTAATGGTTGCTCAAAAATTAACGCCTGAACAAAACATTAAAAGACGTGCATTAAAGCTGCTTAAGTTTATATTTAATTCAGAAAACATTTCATTAACTTATGCAAGAAATGCCAATGTTACTGCAAGGCAAGCTTTTCATAATCAACAAGCTAATTGTTTATCACTCACTATACTCGCTTACTCACTTGCTAAAGAAGCGAACTTAGCCGTGAGTTTTCAACAAATTAATACCCCCGAGTACTGGGTTAGAAATGGACGATATAATTTTTTAACCGGGCATGTAAATTTATTAGTTAAACAAAAACAAGATCATGGTAAATCTTATAACTTTGGCAGTGACGGTTTTCAAATAGACTTTGATCCTCTGGCAAGTAAATCTACATTTAAAAGGGCGGTTATCGATAAAAAAATCGTTCTAGCAATGTTTTACAATAATAAAGGCGCTCAGGCTCTTATTAAAAAAAACTACGCAAAGGCCTATCAATATTTTAAAACATCGGTTGATGTTGCTCCTTATTTTTCACAAACATGGGGTAATTTAGGGGTATTATATAAGTTAACTAATCAAATTGAAGAGGCAGAGTTAACTTACCGTTATGCTGTAGATTTAAATGATGAAAACTTAACGGCGTTAGAGAACTTATCCATTTTATTATTCCAAGAACAAAATTTTGAAGAAGCGACGAGTATAAAAGATAAGTTACAAACGATTCGTAGAAAAAACCCGTACTATTATGCGTTACTCGCCGACGACGCATTTTATAGCGGTAATAATGCCGATGCTTTACGCTATTATAAAAAGGCTATTAAATTAAATCGCAATGTTCATGAGTTTTATTTTGGACTAGCTAAAGTCTATTCTAAGATGAATGAAATTAGACTTGCCCAAGAATCGATTGAACGTGCCATTTTACATAATAACAGTAGAGGAACTAATCGCTTGTATATTGCTAAATTAAACTATTTAAAAGATGCCGCTATTGAGAATTAGAAGACAAAGAACATTAAGTACAATATTTTTGTTAATCATTACGGCATGCAGTACTAATAAAGCGCCTAAGTACAAGCTAATATACCCTGATAATATTCATGATGAAATAAATGCGACTTTATTATTAGCAGATTTTAAAACTTTATCTTCTGATGAATTTGAAGGGCGCAAAACAGGAACTTTGGGTAACTTAAAAGCAAGATATTTCATTGAATCAAAATTAGCTTCCTTTAATACGCTCACATTAGCTAGTCGTCAGAAAACTAGTAATACAAAAGCTAATGATAAAGGAAGTTATCGACATAGTTTTACTCACCAATCTTTAACGAAAACGGTTAACGGACAAAATTTAGTAGCGCTAGTGAAAGGGAGTCATTTTAGCGATAAGTACATAGTATTAAGTGCTCATTTTGATCACTTAGGCAGTACAGGGCGGTTAATTTATAATGGTGCTGACGACAACGCCTCTGGTACTGCTGCATTGCTTAACATGGCAAAAATTATCTCAGAAAATCCATTACGCTATAGCGTAATATTTTTATTTACTGACGCAGAAGAGTCGAATTTATTAGGTGCCAAAGCTTTTTTAAATGACTTTACGGCTATAGTGCCTAATATAAAGTTAAATATAAATTTAGATATGATCGCAGGTGCTAAAAAAACCAAATCATTGCACTTTATAAGTAAAGGAGTCGACTCTATTATTGAAGATCCCATTTACTCACAAATACAAGAAGACTTATTTAGTCATGCCAATTTGAGTATCAAAAAAGGGTTTAGAGACACAGATACTCATGGTAGTTTGGTTAGAAAAAAAGTTAAATGGCTAGTCGCAAGTGACCATGGGGCATTTAACCGAAAAAAAATACCTTTTATTTACTTTGGTGTAGGCACTCATGAAAACTATCATACCAGTGATGATACGTTTGAAAATATAAATCAACAATTCTACCTTTTGGCAACCCAAGCAATATACCGTCATATTCGGTTATTAGATCACTATTTATGACCAACTGGTCAATTTTGTTAAACATAAAATTTAAATTCCCGTTATACTAAGTGTTCTGTATTTTAAATCTTGCATTGGAATACAACGTTTTATTATTAAATTTACTATTAAGGTTATCCAACAATGGAAAAACGTTTCATCACAGCCCAAGAGCTACTTGAAGATTCTTTTAGACTAGCAGCAAAAGTATTTGAAGATGGTTTTAGACCTCAATTTATTGTTGGTATTTGGCGAGGTGGAGCACCAATTGGTATCGCCGTGCAAGAGTATTTTGACTTTAAAAAAGTTGAAACCGATCATATCGCCGTTAGAACCTCTTCGTACTACGGTATTAACCAACAAAGTAAAGAAATTAAAGTACATGGACTGCATTACATTATAGAAAATGCTAATGCTGATGATGGGTTATTAATCGTTGATGATGTATTCGATTCTGGTAGAAGTATTGATGCATTAATAAAGCAAATAAAGTTACTCAGCAGAAAAAACATGCCTAAAGATGTACGGATAGCTTGTCCTTGGTATAAACCACAAAATTCAAAAGTTTCATTAGTGCCTGATTATTATATTCATGAATCAAGCGAATGGTTAGTTTTTCCGCACGAGTTATCGGGGTTAACTCCTGATGAAATAATTGAAGGAAAAAAAGACTTAGTTAATATTAAAGACTTATTAGTTTGATACAGTATTTTTAAATTCTCAGCAATCACCTTAACTGTGCTAACCATGGGAATGGTGATATTTGGTTATCATTTATGTCATATAAAAAAATAAATATTGTAGTTTTTTTAACGTTAATTCAATTTTCAGTTATGGCGAATGTTAAAAACCCATTGATATTATTATCTATTGATGGGTTTTCTAATACTTACCTTGAAAAATACCAGCCACCAAACTTATTGTCACTAGCAAAGAATGGTGTTCGGGCTCAAGCACTTACACCTGTTTATCCAAGCAAAACATTTCCTAACCATTTATCTATTGTTACGGGCGTATATCCTGCGAAACATGGAATTGTTCATAATCGTTTTTATCGTCCCGATTTAAATAAATCTTATTATTTAGGGGCTGGTAAAGATGACTCGTCATGGCTAACAGCTCAACCAATATGGACGGTTGCTGAGCTTCAAGGATTAAGAGCCGCAGTTTACTTTTGGCCTGAATCAGAAGCAACAATTTCTGAAACGCTACCTACATATTATTATCCATATCAGCACAACACCCCTAATATAACCCGAGTTAATCAACTTATTAATTGGCTAAAGCTGCCGAGTGAAGAGCGTCCTCAATTATTGATCAGCTACTTCTCAACAGTTGACAGTGCAGGTCATGAGCATGGGCCAAATTCCAAACAAGTTGCATTAGCGGTTAAAGAAGTTGATCAATTAATAGGTTTATTAGTTTCTCGTATTAATAATGAAATAAATCAAGATGTTAATATCGTTATAGTGTCTGATCATGGGATGGTCCCTCTGACAAAATCTCCTATAAAAATTGTAAGTTTATTAGAAGAAGACGACAAGTTAACCGTAGTTAATGGCCAAACACAGTTACTTATTTATAGTGATAGTGACGCGCTTATTAAAAACGCTCATTCTCAATTATCAGCTAATAATGGCTTGGATAAAAAATTTAAAGTTTATCGTAAAAAACATTTTCCACAATCTTGGCATTTAACAGGTGATTCACCAGCAATTCCTGACTTAATTGTTGAAGCTATACAACCTTTTTATTTCACATCGTCAAAAAGGAGAACCGTTGCAAGTCATGGCTTTGATCCTTTAAATGACAAAGAACTAGCTGCAATATTTATTGCTGCGGGACCTGACTTTATTGCACCACAAACGATTAACGCCTTCGAAAATATCCATATTTACCCTTTGCTGGCTAAATTGCTAGGGATTAAGCCTAATAGCCAAATAGATGGAAATATAAAAGTATTAGAATCGATTATTAATATCAATAATCATTAAATTAAGATGTTATTATAAATACAAAACTAGCTTCTTATCTTAGGTATAAGCTATGTTAAATATTGTTCAATAAGAAAAGGTTATGACAACTAAATGCAAAATACCTATATCGCCAGACAGGCCATATTCGATAACAAATCGAATACTGTAGGCTACGAATTATTGTTTAGAAATAGTCCTGAAAATTGTTTCCCTGAGATAGATCTTGATATAGCCAGCTCTAAGCTAATTATTCAAAACCACCTTCATGGTGATATACAAAAAATTAGTATGGATAAAGTGTCTTATATTAATTTTACTGAAAATGGTTTAACTCAAAAATATCCATTAATTTTTGATAAAGATTCAATTGTGATTGAATTAATAGGCATTAAAAAACCGACTGAACGCTTACTCAAAATTATTAAATACTACTTTGAAAAGGGGTATAAAATAGCGTTAACTGAGTACGATCTTAATGAGCATTGGGATAGTCTAATTCCTTATTTATATGCGCTTAAGATAGATGTAGAAAAAATAAATACCAAACGTTTAGTGCCCGTAGTAATGAAAATAAAACCGTATGGCATAAAACTAATCGCTGAAAAAGTTGAAACTAAATATCAACAACAATCGTTAGTGGAAGTGGGGTTCGACTATTACCAGGGATTTTTTTATCACGAGCCGGAAGTGATAACAGGGAAAACACTAACGCCTATTAAAGTGCAAATGCTGAACCTTCTCAGTGAAACTTTCAATTACCCATTAGATTTTGATAATATTGCCGACATTATCAGTCATGATGTTAATTTAACTTTTAGTTTACTTAAAATGGTCAATAACGTCGCTACTGGTACCAAAATAGAAATAACCTCTTTAAAACAAGCTGCAGCTTATTTGGGTGAAGATAAATTACGGCAATTTGTTTCAATTTTAGCTTTATCAAATTTAACCACTGAAAGTACCGACGAGCTTTCAAAACAAGCACTCATTACTGGTAAATTAATGGCAGAGTTATCTAAGGAACAAGTATTTAAAGAAGTTCATAGCTTTGCTTTTATTACCGGTTTATTAAGTGCCATAGAAGTTATGCTGAATATGCCGATGGAAGAAATCATGAAAACTATGCCATTAGCAATGCCGATTCAAAATGCTTTAGTCAGTCATGACGGTTTATTAGGAGACTTGCTCGATCTAACCACCAAATACATCACGGGCAGAGGAGATAATTTAACTCATCGTATTGATAGTTTTTCTCTAGATGCGGGTGTTTTACAACAAGAATTTGTTTCTGCAAGTCATTGGTGTACCGAGCTGTTGAATTAAAAAAGCGGTTAAATTAAATTATTATGTATTAGGCGATATCATTTTATGTATTGCCTATAACTTAAGGTAAAATTTAAGGTAAACTGTAAAAATAACTCAATACGCGTAAGAATAATGAAAACTGAATCTGAATTAAGAGCTCGATATAACGATAATACCCGTGGTGTTTATTTTATAGGCACAACACCGCCTAAAGTTGACACTTCGCTCGAAGATGTAGAATTAATTGCTGATAAGTTAGTCGATAGAATCAAAGATATCGCCATTGATGGCTTAATTGTTTACGATATTCAAAATGAAGACTCTCGAACCAGTGTACCAAGGCCATTTCCTTTTAAATCGACACACGATCCTCGTCATTATTCTGCCTTATTAAATAAAAAAACATCGCGTCCGGTTATTACATATAAAAGTGTAGGTCAAACTGATGCTAGCTCATTTGATCAATGGTTGAACGAAGCGTGGCATGATTACGGTGTAAAAGAATTAGTATTAGTTGGCAGTCCCTCTATTAAAAACCAAGTTAAATTGCCTTTAGCAGATGCTTATAAAACGACAGTTGAAAACGAAAATAATTTCTTTATTGGCGGCGTTACTATCGCAGAGCGACACGCTAAAAAAGGTAATGAGCACGAACGTTTAATTGAAAAACACGAACAAGGTTGTAATTTCTTTATCTCTCAAGCTATTTATAACCCTCAAGAAACTATCGATATATTAACGCGTTATGCGATAGAATGCCAAAAACGCTCACTAAAACCCCAACGTATTATTCTAACATTTTCACCTTGTGGGAGTGATAAAACACTTAACTTTATCGAATGGTTAGGCGTTAGTGTACCCGAAGCAACTAGTTTAAGAATTTTAAACGCAAGTAACCCTTTACATGAATCGATTCGTATTTGTTGTAATAGTTTAAATCAAATTCTTGATGCGGTGGTCAGCTATAACTTGCCTTTGGGCTTAAACATTGAAAGCTTAACTAACCGTAAAGAAGAAATTAATGGCTCAATTTTACTGTATAAGCTTTTACGTTCAACCATGGATACCTATTTAGCCAAACACGAATTAGAAATGTTAAAAGCTCAATCAAACTGAGCGTTTACTTGAATAAAGTGTAATTAAAAAAGTTATTGCACATTGCCTTTTCGCCATTTAGAATATTTTTTGCACTAAACACTTAATAATGAAGGAATTAAAATGACTACAGGTACAGTAAAATGGTTTAACGCAGACAAAGGTTTTGGCTTTATAACACCTGATAGTGGTGGCAAAGACCTATTTGTACACCATTCAGAAATTCAAACATCAGGTTATGCGACTTTAGAAGATGGACAAAAAGTTCAATTCGAAGAAGGTCAAGGTCAAAAGGGGCCTTGTGCAACTAACGTGGTCGCACTATAGTTTTAAAAAATTATAAGGCCTTAATAATCGATAACTGGTGAGATCTTACCATGAATTATTAAGGCCTAAACCATTTATAACTGAATACACTTTTGCTTTTTCATCTCTCTTAATGCACTCAGCTAGTTAAAACGCCTAGATAACGTGACTATCTAAATATTACATGTTATATAAGCCTTTGATTTAAATTATTTCAAATGTTGAGTTCTAATGATAAAAATTTCTCGCCTTTCTATCGCAATCCTTATGTTAACAACCCTAGGTTGTTCTGAAAGTAATGATTCTATAAAAGAAGTAAAATCGCCTTCACCTTCAGAGGATGTTAAAGAAGTAGTAAGCCAAATCGATAATCAAACAAACTATAAAGAGGGTGTCGATTACCGTGTTGTTAGTAACATTAATGTTGGTGATCTAGAGCCGCCATTTTTAGTTGAGTACTTTTGGTTAAGTTGCGGCCATTGTCAAAAATTAGAAAAGCCGTTAAACGAGTTTAAAGCAAACAATCCTGAAGTAGGCTTTATACGCAAACATGCTGTGCTTGGTGAAAGATGGGTAATGGATGCTAGGCTTTATTATGCGTTAGAAGAAACTAACAACAGCCAACACTTTGATGAATTCTTTGGCTTATATATGCAAGGCATGACAGAAGAAAAGTTTAATCAATTTTTCAAAAAGAACAATATCGATAAAGGTGCTTTTCTTGAAGTAGCAGGTAGTAGTGAAAGTATTTTAGCTCAGTTAAAAGAAAACCTAAAAGAAATGGCAGACAACAAAATGACAAGCGTGCCGGGTATTGTTGTAAATGGTAAATACTTAATAACTAAATCTCATGGTGACTATTTTGATTTAGTGAAATACTTACTCGCTAAAAAATAGCAATAGAACAATGAATAGGGGGCTTGTATGTTATTACAAGCCCTTTTTATTTATGAAATTAAAAGTGTGTAATTAATCTTAATCTACCTTTCTGTTTCTACCACTTGCCGCACGTTGTTTATTCTCACTTTGTACGTAAACCGTATCAGTTGTTGCCATACTCGCATGCCCGAGATCTTCAGATACATCTTTAAGCGCTCGGCCACGCTCAATCTCCATACTCGCACCAGTATGACGCAACCAGTGAGAAGAAGCTTCTTTAAGTTTTAATGCTTTGTTAGCTGTTTCTCTATTTCTCATGTTTTCATAAGCTTGATCGAAGACCGTTTGTACTAAACGTCTCAAGTTTCTTGAGGTCATACCGCCTTGACCTCGTATTTTTTCTACTAATACAGTGTTCTCACTGGTTAAAGGCAGACCAGATAAGCCACGAGATAAACGATAGCGCTCTAGAAAAGGTAAAAAATCGATGGGTACTGTAATATCTCGCAATTTTCTGCCTTTACCAAAGACTTTTAACCACCAATTTTCATCTTCATCTTGCCAGAAATGTCCCATAATGGGTGACCAATTTGACCGCTCTGAAAGCTCTGAAATCCTTAAAAACAATGTCTTTAAAATAGCAATCACGAATAAATTACGTTCATGATTTGAATTTTCGTCTGCCATATCAACCGCTGTATCTAATACATATTGCCATTGTGCGGAGGTTAATCGTTTTATTTCTTTAACCTGTGAATCGGTTATAAAATGGCGACAATCTTTTCTGGCAATAGTAGCGGGATTACCAAGACAAAGTTCATCAGCCATTAAGTAGTTATAAAATACAGAAAGCGCGGTAAAAGTAGATTTTAATGTTTGCTGTGAAGGACGATATTTTTTCTTATCAATACTTCCTTCGAGTTTTTGACTTTTTGGTATTTGGATTTTATAAGGAGCCCAAAATTCGTTTGCTGACGAGTAACCATTAGACAATTTAAAGCGCTCTTGATTAGATGTACCGATCCAAGTGATTGGTGGTTGCCAGCAAAAGTCAGCGTATTCTAAAATATCAGTTTTACGTAATTGGTTAATAGGCGTTTGCTTTTCAATAAACGACCAAAGTAGAAATCGTTCAATTTCATTTCTGAATCTATCATAGGTATGAACAGATTTATTTCTTCCTGTATATTCAAGAAAAGATTTTCCCCAGTGAAAGTGTTCAAGCCACCAATTAGGATTTGATTCAAATAAGCGCTCAAGCTCTGGATAGTCTTCAAAGTCAAACTCTAGCAAGTCGAGATATGACGGATATAAAGGAACAGGTGTAGTTAAGGACATTTCAAATTAAACCAATATAGATACAGTTAAGCTAGTGTATAACGCCAATTACACTATGTCCAATACTTAACAGTATTGGACATAGTGAGCTATGTGAATTATAGGGATGTTGTTCCTGTGATTACTGTTAATCCAAATTAAGAACTAGATCGGATCCAGCTTTCACTGGGAAATTATCTTATTGAATTAATTGGTCTATTTTGTGTTTTAGCTTACTGACATCTTACTGTTTGCAAGTTAACAACTAGATCCTATTTTTCGTAACGCTACGTGCATGAAATTTATTTTTGTATATATTTTTACTCGCAGTTTTCACGTAGCGTTACTTGAGATTATGAATACTTTGAAACAATCAAAGAATAAAAAGGATGCTGATGAATACCTTGATCATCTAGGGCTAACCACTCCTTAATTAAAGTTTCTATATCACCTTGATCAAATTCGAAAGCCTTATTAAATTCTGATTCCAAAATGGAACTGAACTTTTCTCGTATGCCTCTAAGACGTTTGCTATCTAAATTCAGTTCCTGGGTATGTTTACCTGCTAGCTCAACATCAATTCCTAAAGCTTCGCATGCTTGTTCGTCAACTGATATAGAACCATCTGAACCATTAAATTTAAATATAGAACGGTCATTAGATAATAGCTCTGGAGAAATAAAATTATTTTCTACGGGCTTATCTTTTTTACGTTGACCACAGGTTAATGCAGATTTGTTTTTTTTATTAGCACCTGTTCTTTCTAAATGATCAACCTCTGATGTAAAATCACTTTTTCTCGCTGTACCACCTAAACAGCCTGGAAAAAGGTTCAGCCATTCAATTGCTCTGTTAGGAACACCATCACCAAATTCTGAGTTGTCATTACCTAATTTAGGATGAAAATGTTCAATTTGGTAGTCTAGTTTTGGTATCAGTTTATGTTCACAATAAATACATAAGCCACCTGTTTTTATAAAAGCGGCCCGTTTAACTGAGTTATTAACATCACTATTAGCTTTCAACTCGTTCCAAGTTGCTAAAGGGGTTTCAGAGGTGAAATCAATGAGCTCCCTAGGTTCATCTACATTATATAAAGGCATATTTTATTGCTTATTTCTTGATTTCATCCATTTAACTCGCTTAATCGCAAGATCTGCTTCATCGAGTTTTGGCTCAGTAGAATCTGTTAGTTCATTGAGCCGTTTCCTTAATTCTAGGGCATCTTCGCCCTCGCCTTTACCATCTTCAATTAAGGCAAAGTATCTAGCTAGTAGCTCAGAAACTATAGTTTTTGGTCTAGCTTCAACACCTAACACTTGTAAGAGAACTCTGTTACTTTCACCACCAAAAGGAGAAGATACAAGTTCAGCCTGTTCAAATGTGCTTGAAACAACACGAATTGCTTCACCTTTTACTGTTGTTAATATTTGTGGACTGTGTGTTGTGACAATGAATTGTATATTTTTAAATAAGTTAGTTAAATCGGTGAGTACTTTTTGTTGCCACCTTGGATGAAGATGTAGTTCAATTTCATCTATCAAAACTATACCGCTAACATTTAGTGGATTTTCACTTTTCGGATTAAGCAAGTATGCTCTTCTAACTAGATCAATGGTCAAAGCCACCATATTTCTATAGCCTTCACTCAACTGCTCTAAACTCAGTGAAATCGTTTTGTCTTCTTCATTTTTCCAAGATACAACAACATCATTTGTGTTTTTATTAAAAGAAACGTTTTCGGTTCTCTCTACAATTGCTTTAACAGTAGTCTGAATTAATTGTTTAGCTGGATGAATTAACTTGTGATTCTTTTGTTCATCACGCAATTTTAGTTCATCAACTTCAATCTTGGAGAACCAATTTTTTATAACGTTGTAATTAATTTTAGCGTCTAAAGCAGAGTCATAGCCGTCACCACGAGCTTCTTTTTCAAATGGATTTATAAGTACTTTCCCTGTATTGGCAGATAGTGTCCTATTTGTTCCGTAATAAGCAATTAGAGGATATTCTTCATCTAGCTCTACTATCTGTCTAGCATAATCAGAAAGTGCCGCTGTACCAACCTTCGCAATACTATTTTTATTCGCTCCTTTTGTAGCTAAGTCCCAACTTAAACTTGATGCTGTGTCTATAGAAACTTGTGCTGAATCAGCAACACCTTTTGAACTGACATGAATATCAGTGCTACGAATGAGCTTACCTTTTGCATCGGGCATTGCTGTTAAAAATGGCCCTAAACCACAAGCTATGGCTTCAAGTAGGCTTGTTTTACCAGCACCATTTTCACCAACTAGCACAGTTAATTTATTATTAATTGATAGGTTAAATTCTTTGTAACCTCTAAAGTTTCTCAGAGTTAGCTTATTTATCTTTATTGTTTTATTTACATAAAGGGTTGGATCTAAGTTGAAGTCTTTTTCTTTAATTTCCTCAAAACTAGCAGAATGACTAAATCGTCCATCTTGTCTACAGGAATCAACAATGCCCTTAATATTATCTTGGGAAAGTAAATTTCTTCCACGCTTTGGTTCATAAAATAAAGAAGCATCAACAAAGCGAATTGATTTTGTATCAATGCTAGGTTGTCCTCCTGTATTCATAACAACAATAACTGTGGATGCTGTTGTTGAGTAATGAATTCCTTTAGGTAGCAAAATAACAGTTTCAATCATATTTTTCGTTATTAGAGACTCTCGAACCGATGATTCAGCCCCCCCTCTAGTAAATGCACCTAAAGTCATACCACAAATTAATTTACCCTCTAGTTTTAAAGAAGAAAGCATGGAAAGGGTCACAAACCAATCACTTCTGCTATTAGGAAGGATGTCAGCTAAGTAGAGAAACGGATGTGATTCTTTATGAATTATATCGTTTCTAATATCTTTAGGTATTTTTAATCCAAAAGGCGGAAAAGAAGCTATTAAGTCATATTTATTAGCCGAATACTCAGGTTTTGATAAAGAGTCGCCAAGAAAATCGAAGCCACGAATACCTTTTATAATACGTGTTATTTGTACCTGAAAATGAGCATCTTGATTCATTTCTTGCGTATCAATTGATACGTCATTTTGATAACTTTGAGGTAAATTGTCATAGAAAGAAAAGACGGTATTACCACTTCCAGCAAAGGGATCACAAACAGAAAATGGCGAAAAATCTAAAGCTAACGTAGCCACAAGCTTGTTAATATCATTAGGTGTATAAAACTCACTTCCTGATTTAGTTTCATTTTCTGAAAATAAGTTATTTAAAACAGAAAGCGTTAAATCTACTATTGCATGATTATCATTATTAAAGCCACCATTAACTGCCCATCTAACGTTTTCTTCCTCTATATTTTGATTGTAGAGTAAAACTCTTTCAATATGGCTACTCAACTGCCCTGCTAATTGAGCATCAAATAATTCAAGATCTACACATGCGTCTGTCAACATAGAGATGTAACTAGCTATCTCAGAGAAACCATAAAATCTAGGTGCATCAAAATGCTGGCCTGTTTTTGCTTGCATATACCTTATAAATAATAATGAATATGCTAATGATCTAAAATCAGCAATAGGTGACGCCCCTCTGATGTAATCAATAAGCTTCCAAATTTCTTTAGCTTGAACTCTAGCTATTTCTAACTCTTTTTCTGAATACTGCATTAATAATATCCTTGATATAACCATACGCCATGTCGAGCAGCACTTGGTCTTTATGTAATTTCTATTTAAGTGATTCTTTGTTCCATGAACTTTGTTCTTCACGTTCACCGTTGGTGGTGTTTTTCCAGTCTGTTAAATGTCGAAATATTATTAACCGCTCTGCTTTATAAACCAACCGAACGCTGCATACTTTGCGTCCACGAAGCTTTAAAAGCACTGTCTCCAGCGAATAACTTATACAGCTCTAGTTCATCTTTACGTCTTGCTAGCATCACTTCTTTAAGCATTTTTTCAAATGCTAGCTCTCGGTTATGGGGATCAGGGTTGTTTTGGTATTTCGCTTCAAAATCAGGGTGACTTTTCACACTTTCGGCAATGTTTATAAACTTAACTTTTTGCTCTTCAGGTGTTGCACTCCAGCCTTGAAACCATCTTTCGTTAAAATTTTTGATTATCTCGTCTAATGGATCTTTTTCATCATCACCGCCATGAGCACCGCGAGGATTCGGGTTTTGTGGATCTAATTCAGTTTCATCATCATTTAAGCCAATGCCGTAGTTTAGTTTTACACGCTGTAAGCCGTAAGAGCTTAAATCAACGGAATCTAATAATGCATCAAGCTTTTCTGAATCAGGATCTTTAACGATTAACTTTGGAATTAAGAACTTAAGGAACCAAAATAGTTTTTCCCACGCAACAATTTCATAAGGCATGATTGAAGCCATTTGCCCATAAATTTTCACAAATTGTTTAGCTTTGATCTTAAAATCGACTTTATCGTCATCTTCTAGTTCTAATTCAAAATTAAATCGATTTGCCGCAGTATCAATTATTGGGCTTAAGGTTTGTGCATCTTCATTATCAAAGTAGCGCTTAACAAAATCGTCAACTTCGTACCATTCATAAACGCCAATATCATCCATCGCATCTTTTAGCTCATGTAATACATTTACATCAGTTGCTTCAGATAAAGTAGTTGAAGTATAAAATGGGTCAAATGCCGTTTTTATTTCATCTACACTATTAAAGAAATCAAGTACAAATAAATCCTCAGTCTTTTTCCCTAGCTTAGGTGCTGAACGGTTTAAGCGAGATAATGTTTGCACACAAAGCACGCTCGCTAACTTTTTATCTACGTACATAGAACAGAGTTTTGGCTGATCAAAGCCCGTTAGGTATTTATTAGCAACAACCAACAAACGGTACTCATCAGTGTCAAACTTATCTTTAGTTTCACTCTCTGCAAAGCCGTTCATTTCGGCTTCAGTATATTCAATACCATCAACTTCTTTGGTGCCAGAAAATGCTATCGCTATTTTAAATGGGCTACCTTGTGCTTCTATCACTCGCTTTAATGCTTTGTAATAGCGAATAGCAGTAACAATATTTTGCGTAACAACCATACCTTTGCCTTTACCACGTAGCTTTTTGGCGTTAACCACATGCGGAATAAAATGCTCAAGCATAATTTCAGCTTTGGTGTCTATGGTCTGTTGGCTGGTTTCAACGTAAGCACGTAAGCGTTTTTGTGCCTTCTTAGTATCAAATTCAGGATTGTCTTGAATCGACTTTTCTATCTCGTAATAACTTTTATAGGTGGTGTAATTGGCAATAACATCAAGAATAAAGCCTTCTTCAATGGCTTGTTTCATTGAATATAAATGAAATGGCTTAAAACTACCGTCTTCTTGTTTTTGACCAAACTTTTCTAAAGTGCTGTTTTTAGGCGTTGCAGTAAAAGCTAAATATGAAGCATTACCTCGCATCTTGCGTGAGCGCATCGCTTGCAGTACTTTATCTTGCGCATCTTCAGCTTCTTCTACTTCAGTTTTACCCATGGCTCTGTTCATATTGTCGTGTGCAGAGCCTGACTGAGAGCTATGCGCTTCATCAATAATTACCGCAAAACGTTTATCACTTAAATCACTAATGCCATCAATAATGAATGGGAACTTTTGAATAGTGGTAATGATAATTTTCTTACCATTTTCCAAGGCTGATTTAAGCTCAGATGATTTAAATGCAGGGGCAACAATATTCTTAACTTCAGAGAACTCTTTAATGTTATCCCTAAGTTGTTTATCAAGTAATCGTCTATCAGTAACTACAATAACTGAGTCAAATAACGGTTGCTCTATACCTTTGCTACCTTGAATATCAGGACTAACTGGATACGTTTCTATTAACTGATAGGCAGCCCAAGTGATAGAGTTTGACTTACCAGAACCAGCAGAGTGCTGAATTAAATAAGTGTGGCCAACACCATTAGTTGCAGCGTGATTAATTAAATTACGAACAACGTTCATTTGATGATAACGAGGAAAGAATAAGGTGCGTTTCTTCAAATCATCTTTACTACTACCATCTAAACGCACAAAGTGCTGAATAATATTGGCTAGACTAGCTTTGCTGAAAACCTCTTCCCACAGGTAACTTGTCTTGTGACCATACATGTTAGGTGGATTACCCTGACCATGATTATTACCTTTGTTAAACGGTAAAAAAAAGGTGCTTTTCCCGGCCAACTTTGTGGTCATATACACTTCGTCAGTATCAACCGCCATATGCACTAAGCAACGACCAAACTGCAATAATGACTGAGAAGTATCTCTATCATTGCGATACTGCTTTTGACCATGATAACGAGCATTTTGGCCGGTCCATGCATTTTTCAGCTCTAGTGTTATCAGCGGAATACCGTTAATAAACAGCACCATATCAATTTCTTGTAACGGATTAGTTTTTGAATACCTTAATTGACGCGTTGAGCTGAAAATATTGGCATTAAAATTTTGCTTAACAGAATCGCTACTGCTTGCGAGTGGTGCTGGGTACATCAGGTTTAAATGCGCATCTTCTACACTTAAGCCTTTTTTAAGCAAATGCAAAATACCATGTTTTTTGATCAGTCTATCAAAACGCTCAAGCACTTTACGCTCCCAATCATTGGGACTATTTTTCTTAAGCTTTTCTAGCTCTTGCTCTTGGGTGTTTTGTAGAAACTGCCAAAAGTAGTTGGTATCTATAGCGTAATGCATATCAAAGTCAGCAGGATAGCCAAGCTTATACAGAGCATTGTTATAGGCAGGTGCCGCTTCCTTCACACCGGCTTTTAAATCCTCTAAACACGTACCTGTTAAGTGCTTTTCAATTGCTGCTTCTAAAGCTTGTTCATTTGTTTGGCTAACCATAATTATTCCTTGTTACCGTAATGCATTGCTAATGTACTCAACATTTCTTTCTGATGTTGTTTTATTTGATCTTCTTGCCAATCGTTTTGTTCTTTTAATAATTTGAACATGGCTTTTAATTTTAAAGAGTCATATTGTGGCTTTGCTTCAAAATCGACCAGTTTTTTCTTAACCGCTTGGTTACTGTATGACGAGTTTTCACCAGGGCTTAATAGAACTAAATTACCAAATGCATCTAAAAAGTCTCGTTCTAACATATTCTGGTGTTCTTCATGCTGAGGATATACGTGCTCAACAGAGTTCTTAGCAGTTATACGGTATTTTTTAAACTGCTCTAGCTGCCTATCCGGCTCTTCTTTCCACAAAACATATTCTAGTTTTTGGAACCAATAATGTTCAAAACTAGTTCCTCTCGCTTGGGCAAAGTAGTCTACGCTTGCTTGCCAAGAAGTTACTGCTGGTTGCTGTTGTTTGGCTTGCTTGAAGCTGGCTGTTTTTTGAGTTTCAGAATCACTAGCCAATGATAAATCGTTATCGATTTTTTCAAGTAACGCTATTGCTAGTGCATCTTCAGTAATATTGTCTTCGATTAAGCCTGCAATAAATGGTGTGAGCCAATACTGAGCACTGCGTTCACCAGTAAAGTTACGCACGCTTTGCAGCATAACTAATTCGTTTAACTCTTTTTGAGTACGGTTAATGTATTGTTTTCCACTTGATTCGCTTCTTGTCAGATAGGTTAAACGTAATTGTTCATCATCACTATCGTCACGCTCAACCCATTTAACCACCCAGCGATCAAACTGATAACGCACTTGCCACAACGTTTTGATGAATTCTTTAACTTCATTTTCACTTGCTTTGGTCAGTGGCTCAAATGTTTCTAGTAACTTGTCAGCATGCACACGAGGGATAACATCATCAGTACCATCAACTAACTCGACAGCTCGGTTTGCTAAGTAAATTCGATAGGCGTGAATAAGTAATAATGGGAAGCTAATAATTGGGCGACAATAAACGGTTTCGGTTTCTAAATCGTAGGTGCCAGAATCCTTCTCGCTTTCATTATCTGTGATTGTACTGGTATCATTATTTTTATCTGTATCCACTACACTTGCTTTCAATTGACCAGCTAGTTGCATAATGGTCAAGCCTTGTTTATGCGAAGTGCTGCAAGCATTTTTCACAAATAAAGCTTCATCAAAACAAGCTAAATGCTCTGATTTAATGTCATTCCACGGTGCGTTAGGAAAAATTTTACGTACATTACGTTCGAAGTAGTTTTCCATGTGTTCGCATGCTAACCACATCGCATCGAATAAAGGCTTATCGGTAGAAACCTGTTTAAGCAGCTTTGATTTTAATATATCAGCCTGTTCAAGCTGTATACCAGCGGTATTCATCGTGGCAAATAAACGGTTTAAATCCATTTGCTTAGGTACAATATTATTCACCCATTGCACATTTTTAAAAATATAATCACCTAATAAAATACGGTCTTCATATTTGAGTGATTTTACTTGTTGCTCTAATACTTGTAGCGCTGCATATATGCGCTTTAAGTATGGGTTTTCACCAATCGCTTCTAGCCCTGGAAATACATAATCATCTAGTCCAGCTAAACTACCTAACAAATGCTGTACTTGGTCTCGAATAGTAAATTGCAGTCTCGGTTGCTTTTTAAAAGCCGCTATATCGGCAATGGCTGAATCAACTTTTGCCATTTTAAAAGCAAGCGCAATTAGCATTAACGTGGTGGTGCGTTGCTGCCCATCAATTAGCTCATAAATACCATTACCATCTTCATCTTGCTCAATTGAGGTAAGCACTGTACCAATAAAGTAATTAGGCTCTTTTGCCACACGAGCATCATTAATATCTTTAAAGAGCTTTAATACGGCTTCATCTGGCCAAACATAAGGGCGTTGATAACTCGGTATACTAAATTGATATTCATTCGTTTGAATGTAATTTAACGTGAGCACTTGCGTTTCCACGTGATGCTGTGTGACCTGACTCCCTTTTGTATTAGCTTCATCTGTAAATACATTACCCATGTTGCTCTCCATTATTTTTGCGCATGCTCACTTGATTAGTAGCCACTCTTTCAGTGCCTAAAGGAAGGATATAAGCATCCAACTCAGCGGTATAAGTGTTAGCAAGTGCTTGGGCTGAGCCGCCTTCAATTACCTTTATTCCAAAATGCTTTAATACTTTAAATATGAAGCGTTTTTTAACACTATTTTTATCAACGGCTAAATTGGCAGGGTCTGTTTTAAAGCTAAAACGATCTAAATAATCGAAACACATGTTTGGTGTATAACTGGCTGAAATCCAGTCAAGTACGGGGTTATCACGAACAAACGCTGAAATTGAATTTTCTCTCACCGCTTTTTGATTGCTTACGCGAGGCGAGTAAATAACACGAAATAGTTTTTTCGCGGCTAGGTCTAATTGCTGTTCGCCAAATTGGCTAATGTAAATAAGCAATGCCGTATCGTATAATCCTTTAACATAGCTACAACCGTCAAGTTGACAGATCAGGTTTTGATAAAAGTGAGAAAAGCGTGCAAGGGTATTTTCTCCTTGATTTACCGCTTGAACGGGAGTTTTTACAGTTAGCTGCTTATTTTTGACCTTGTTGTTTTTAAATGGGTCGGTTAAGTACTTGCTTCTTAATTGTTCAAAATAGCTTAAATAATGAATGGTATTAATACCACTATTTAAAGGCTGCCTTAGTTCATAACCTTGTTGTGCTTGCTTATCTATTTGACCACCATCAGGTAAATATGCTCGCTCAAAGCGACCAAAAGCAACATCATCACCTTTACCTGTACTTTCACCAAGTTCATTCACTACAGCGCTTCTCACTAAATGTGGTTGACGATGAGAAGGTACATTACGGTTATACAGTTTTTGCCAGTAGCGCCCTTTAACTAAAGAGCCAACAACGGGGCTTAAATCGCCTAATGCTTCCCATTTAGCAGCAAACTCATTTTGGTTTTGTCGTGCAATGGCTCTAAGGTGATGTGCTTTAATAATGTCTGGGCCACTTAGCCTAACACCGCCAGTATTTTGGGTTTCAAAAAAACGATAGGCATCGTCTTCACTACGAGTAACAACGAGCGTTAAATTGATTCTATTGGCATCAAATGCTGCTATTTGGCTAGCATTACTACTTGTTGAGTAGTCCTGTAACCACGCGAGGTTTTTGACAATTTGTTGTTGTGACTCTGGTGAGTCGTAGCTAAGCGATAATTCAAAAGGGCTAAGCTCAACTTGCCCATTAGGCGTGTTAGCTAAATATTGTACATAGGCAATTAATGCTAAAGTGGTTAAGCGTTGCTGACCATCAATAATATTTAACTGACCATTTTCAGCTGACTGATGCAAAATAACACTGCCTAAGTAATACCCATAGGCACTATTGCTTTGTGTTATAGCGCTTTGTGCTAAATCACTTAAAAAAAGCTGATAATCACTCAATAATTTTTTTATTTGCACTTCGCCCCAACGATATGGGCGCTGATATTCAGGTATGGCTAACTCGCCATGAATTTCTGTGTTATTGGCGCTAACAATACTTTGTTTACTGAATAACTGCGCTAAGGTACAACTTGCCACTTCAACCGACATACCACTTCCTTGTTAGTTAATTTCTGAGTCCAATTCAGGTACTTTAATTTTGCCTGTTACCGCACTGTTGATCAGTGTGGTTTTGTATTCTTTGAGTTTTTCGATTTGTTGCTGCTGGGTTTCTATAGATACTCCAACTTTACTTTTAAAATTCTCTACGTAATTAGAAATTGAAACTTGTTCATTTTTAGGTGGCACAGGAACATACGCATTAACAACATTATCATTACTTAAGTTTGCTTGCTTTGTTCCTGATGGTTGCTGGTATATTTGATCCAAGTAACATTCACTTTGTAGCGTGTTCATTAAGTATTTTGTATCAAACAGGTTTTCAACTGTTAATTTAGCAACACGCTGGTTTAAAAAGTATTTTTCATTACCCTCAAGCAATATAGCGAACCCGTAATCTTTCTTACCCAATGTTCCAGTTAGAGACATAAGAATATCCCCTTCACCTACTAACCACTGGGTATATTTTTTCGTGAACTCAGCTCTTATAAATGTTGGCTGCCTTTCGAGTGCTAATCTATTTTGATACAAATTGGCAATCTTAAGTAATTGTATACCTTCATCCTTGAAATTACTGGATTGAAAAGCGTATCCACCTTGAATCTTTACACCATATTTTAGTTTTTTTACTTCCCAATGCTCTGGAATTTCACCAATCGAATCGACGCCAGAGTCTTTCATTGGTGCGGCTGGATTTAAGCCTTGAGTTACAGCTTGTTGGATGATGATTTGCTTGCGCTCTTTTAACAGCTCAATTTGCTTTTCTTTAATGGCAATCGCTTCATCAATTTGTGCTGTTTTTTTATCGAGGAAGTTAGCTATGGCGGTTTGTTCTTGCTCACTTGGTATAGGCAATAAAGAATATTGTAATTCTTCATAACTAATGTTTTTTCCCTCTCGGATACCAACAACAGAGGTTTGCAACTCAGAAATAAAAGCCTGGCTTTTAAATAAGTATTTATAAAATCCTTCAATTAAATCAGCTCTTTTGGTTTTTAAAACTGTATAAGCAGGGCTTATAATTCCATCATGGTGACAGTATTCTAAGCCGCCTTCAAAAGATCTCAAGCTAATAGCAAAATCGCCTTTTTCAATAAACTTAAAGCTTTCTAAGTTCCCTGAAGGCATGACCATTCTGTTTGCAACCCAATCTCTTGGAACTACACCTTGATTTTGAGTAACCGATAATAAAGTTTCTTTTGCTTTGTTTTTTATAGAAGTATCCTTAAAAAGAAACTTCATTTTAATGGCTTCCCAATTACTAGGTAGCTGACCAAGCCAATCTATTCCAGTGTCTTTATATGACTCATATTTAGCCATTATTGCTATTTCGTTATTTGGGCTATCCATGCCCTCACTCTTCGAGCCAACGTTGGTGTCGTTGTTCAAATTTGTCATGGTTACTCTCCCTGTACCCTAGCTAAATCAACCCCAAGGATGTCAGCTATTAACCCTTCTGCTTTTTGCTCAAGGTTAATGATGTCGGTTGCTACCTCATCCATTGCTCGTAATGGTTTGTGCTGGTAAAAATATTTGTTAAAGCTAATTTCGTAACCAATTTTGGTGCTATCCAGGTTTATCCACGCTTCAGAAACATGAGGTTGCACTTCATCAAGGAAGTATTGGTGAATTTCGCTGTTATTAGTATCACGTTCTTCGTTATAAGTTAGTGGGATTGATTCAGCATCGCGTAAATCAGAATTTGACTCGTATGTTGTGAACTCATTTTTAGTGCCTGTTGCACTCTCTGTTGTAGGGAAGTAACCAAAATCAGCTAAATCAGATGCTTCACAGCCTAAGTGATGTAATAATTCATCAAGTTTATCTTGCTTAAACTTAACGACTTTTTTAATCACTTTTTCAGCATTTTCGTCGTACCAGCTCATGGCATTAACAATAGTGGTGTAAAAGGCTTTACGTTTATTTGGTTTAATGTCTGCTAAAACATCAGCCGCAACCTGTTTAAATTGAGTTTCAACATCGGCTTTAAATAGGTTGTAATCGTTATACTCTTTGGTGATGGTTTCAGCGAGTTTGTTGGCAAGTTCAACAAGCAACTTACCATTTAGCCAAGTATCGGGTGAAAGTAGCTTTGCTTTTGCCTTAGCGTTTAGGTTAATATCGTTGTCTTCACACCAAGCAACTATCTCTTTTACTGATTCTTTCTCTTTTGCTTTATCGTTAGCGCTGAAAAAATCCGCTTGGTAAACCTTGTCGCCATATTCTGCAAAAAGGTGTTCCATTGGTTCACGAAGGGTTTTATCAAAACGTAGCGGCGCAATAAGTTCGTCTTTAAATTGGGCGCTACGTCTGTCTGGGCGTTCAATATTTACTTTGTAATAACCAAAATCATCATTATTAAATACTTTAGCGGCAATGCCTGTTGGGTCATTACTTTCCTTTAACTGGCGCTCAACACTAGCTGCATCGAGATAGGTTTGGGTAATTTCACTGATATGCTCGGGTGAAAACTCACAGTTTTTATTACCTAAATTTTTGCGTAGCTTTCTAAATAACAAGCTGGCATCAATAAGCTGTACCTTACCTTGGCGCTCTTGTGGTTTGTTATTGTTAAGTAGCCAAATATAAGTAGTGATGCCTGTGTTGTAGAACAAGTTGTTTGGTAGTTGCACTATCGCATCAAGCATATCGTTTTCGATAATGTAGCGGCGGATATTACTTTCGCCTGAGCCTGCATCACCAGTAAATAAACTTGAGCCGTTATGAACAGATGCAATACGAGAGCCTAATGGGCTGGTAGCTGTTGATTTCATTTTGCTGACCATTTCCATCAAAAACAACAATTGGCCGTCTGATGAACGTGGTGTGGCATCAACAAAGCCTTCTTTCGGTAAGTTACCCCAGTAATCTTTTAATACGACTTGAAAGCGTGAGTCGATAACGTCTGAGCCTTCTTTAATATGCTTTTGCTCACTTGCCCAGCTTTTACCGTATGGCGGGTTAGACAAACAAAAATCAAAGCGCTGACCGGCAAATTCATCGGTAGAAAGTGTTGAACCTACTTTGATATTTTTTGGATCGTTGCCTTTGATCATCATGTCAGACTTACAAATGGCGTAGGTTTCGTCGTTGATCTCTTTACCGTATAAATTAATATCGCGGGTAGTATTCTCTACTGGGTATTTTTCATTAATAAAGTTTTGTGTTTCGGTAAGCATACCGCCACTACCACAAGCAGGGTCATAACACGTTAATGTTAGCGGTAAGTCTGATTTAATTGGGTCGAATACAAGGTGAGTCATTAACTCGATAACTTCACGTGGGGTAAAGTGTTCACCAGCTTCTTCGTTGTTGTCTTCATTAAATTTACGGATCAGCTCTTCAAACACGTAACCCATACCTAAATTACTTAAGGCGGGTAGTTTGTTGCCTTCTGGGTCTTCAACTTCATCAGGTGTTAAATTGATATACGGAGAAACAAATTTCTCTAATACATCAAGCAATACGTCTTTACCTGCCATGTGTTGAAATTGAGATTTAAGGTTAAAACATTCGATAATTTCTTTAACGTTGGCACTAAAACCGTTTAGGTATTCTTCAATATTTGCCAGAATAATTTGGCGGTTATTGGTTGCGGTTTCTTTAATGCTGGTTAATGTCCATTTCGAGGTGTTGTAAAACACATAACCTGCGGCATCAATTAACGGCGTATCATCAAGCTCTGTTGCTTCCATTTCCTCAACTTGAAACTTAACTTCATCAAGCACCGCTTTTTTAGTGGGCTCTAGTAAGGTATCTAAACGGCGTAACACCACCATAGGTAAAATTACGTCACGGTATTTACCACGCACGTATACATCACGCAGGCAGTCGTCAGCAATTGACCAGATAAAAGAAATTAGTTTGTTATGTGCGCTGTGATCCATTTGTATTCCAATAATATTTGATTAGCACTAATGTGCTTTGTTAAGCGGTGAGTTATTGCTAAAAACGTTGTGGATAGCGAGTTCTTCACTCTCGCCACTTTCCATACGTTGTTTCACTTCATCGAGCATCGCCTGTTGTATGTCTTTGCTTGGTAAATTTTCAAAGGCTAAGTTTAATACGTCCGATATATCTATTTCTGCCATGATTTCTTCCCAAAATTTATTTAAGTTTAAATTCGTTTTTAACTTTGCTGATAACCCGGTGCGATAGCGAGATTTTCTGCACCATATAATGTTTGAATGTTTTGTAAATAAAGCTGATATTCCGGGCCAGAAAGTGAGCCACTTTCAGAACAATCCACGTTCCAACGTCTTAATAAATATCCTGCCATTGCGGCTCTAACGTCTAACTTGAGCACACCATTTTCCATACCGTAATCCATTTTTATGGCGGTTGGGTATTCAACGTTCTTAGGGTGCGGAACGATTTCTAGTGGCATGATGGTATTCCACTGCTCATCTTGAACCTTGATTTCATTTACTTCAGGTTCGTTATTAATCACCGTTACTTTGGCAAGGCGTGTTAATACAAAATCTCTAAAGGCATTGCTCTTTCTGTCATAGGCACGTACATGCCAACGAAGGCCATTATCAACAATGGTATGTGGTACTAATTCACGAGCGCCAGAGCCACTTGAAAGTGAGGTATAAATAACACTTACCGCTTTGCCATTAATCATCGCCTGAGTCAGTTTAGCGATAACATTGATATCAGGTACGTTTAACTGGCTTGGTTGCTCTACCGGAAATTCGACATCACCAATGGCATCAAAGCCATCAGATATCTGATGGGCAAGCTTAACCAGCGTGCGTTTAGCATCATGTGTAAAGAGTGGTTTAAAGCTGTTGGTTAGAAAGTATTTCTTTTGTGTATTGTCATACGCCATGTTTTTAGGCGCATGCTCTTTATAGAGATTTATATCACGTGTAGCGGCAGAAACACCTAATTTGAAGTGCTGGACAATTTCGGAGCGTGTAACGCTACCGGTGAAAAACAACTTAAAGTCAATATAGGTGAGACGCTGCTGTTGAGCGTAGCTTAACTTTTCCAATTGATTGTCCATATCTCAGAAATTTCTTTTTATTATTCAAATAGTCAAATTCAGTATGTCTCATAATGAATCACACCTCAATAGATAAAATGTCAATATTGGTTATTTGTCTGATAATTAAACACACTTGTTTGATTTATATCGGGTTATGACTGCCCTACTTTGTTTTAGTTAAACTTACTATGCCAATAAGTAAGTAAAATGGCGTTAAGAAAAGTGCTGTAATCCTCTATTTTTAATAAGCTTTCCAAGTTCTATTGACATTATTTTTTTCAACTATTTTCAATTATTTTACAACTCAGCTGTTAAACCGCTGAATCAACGATGAATTTTTCTACATCAATCGTTATTTCACTTTTAAGCTGGTTTTGTAGCTTTTATCCAATTTCAAAAAATCATCTGTATCTAAATCAATTAGTTGCAAAGGCTCAGACATATTATATCAATAATTAATTAACCTCATACTTTCAAGGGGTTACGGTTTGACTCTCAATTTGTTGTGCCTATAATTCGCCTAAATTTGAATAATTAATGAGCAATAACGAAATGACAAGACGATTATTAGCAAAACAAAGTGGTGTAAGAAGCACTTTTATCGGGTACACCAAACAGTTTGACAACGTGACCATCAAAGAAAGCACTTTAGAGCGTGATTACTACAATTGGATGTTGTTCACATTGCCACATGATGCCGTATTTATCATGCAGCCGAAAAAGTTTTACTACGAGTTAAACGGAAAGCCCACATGGTACACCAGTGATGGGCACATAACCTTTCCTTGCGAGAAAATTTGGATTGATGAAGTTAAATATTACGAAGATTCAATTGAACCAGCGGTTTTACACAAGCACGGAGTGTTGAAGGGGCTTTTGGAAGAAGATGAAAAAACAACATTTCGCGTACTAACTGAGCAAGATATTCGTTTAGGTGAACGAGCTGAAAACTACAAGATGTTAAAACCCTGCCTTCATCACCCTGCGCCTGTAAAAGTAATGGAAGCGCTGCTTAGTAAAGTGAAACAGCCACAGCTCTCTCTTTGGGAGCTATACACCTTAGCAGATAACAAACGAATTAATCGAAGTGTAATTAAAAATGCAGTGGCACACAAACTTTTAAAAACAGATCTAACTAAAGCGTGGAACGAGTTGGTTTTTACTTGGTAATTTGAGGAAATATTATGGGAATTTATACAAACGTTACAGCGCTGAGAAAAGATAACTTATCAGTCGTTTATGAGAGCTTACCTGCAACCGTTCATTTAGCTGGCCAAAACTATGTAACACTCGTTTTCAAAAGCGATGCTCTCGATCCTTTAACAATGACAAATGAAGAGTTAGAGCAGTCTTTTAATACCTCTTTATTTATTACTTCTGGTAAAGAGTCTTCAAAGGCACACTTTAATTTAACACCTAAAAAAAACCTTGAAATAAAGCGAAAAGAAACCTACCTAAAAACCCTTTATGAAATAGGCGGTAGGAAATATTTTGTTGGTGGTTTAAAAGCTAGAATTAAGGCAATTGATATAGCAGCTAAACGTCTCGGGGATGAAAACCCTCCTTGTCCTAAAACGCTGAGCGATTGGGTCAAATTAGATGAATTGCACGTGGGTGGTTTAAGAGCTCATATCGCTGGAGCTTTTAAACTTAAACGTGAAAGCAAGTTTTCAGTTGAAATAAGACTTTTAGCTATTGAATTTACCATTCAACATTATTTAGGTAAATCAGTAAGTCTTCAGAGCTTATACAATGACTTTATCGAAGAATACAAAGATGAGTTCGATGAATTACCTTGCCGGCAAACTTATAGTGACTGGATGGATGACCTTATTGATCCAGAAATGCTAAAAAAAGGTTTATCTCAAAGTGAACGTAAAAAGCTACAGCGCAATGCATTACAAAAGTTTAAAGTCTCACGTCCACTAGAGAGAGTTGAAGCCGATGGAGCCAGTATTTCGATAGGCTTAATCGATGATGAAGGAAATTACCTTGGTAGCTTTACCATCATTTTCATGCTTGATGTTCATACTCGTTGCATACTTGGATATGAGTTACACATAGGCAGTGGCGAGCCTGCTTCAACTGTTATCAGTGCTTACCGTCATTCAATATGCCCTAAAACTCAAGGAAGCTATTACAGTCAGTTTGGTAATACTTGGTTTTGCTATGGCGTACCAGAATTGCTAGTCGTTGATGGTGGTTCAGGATTCATTTCAAGAGAAACACACGCTTATGTGTTAAAAACAACCGGCTCAGAAATTGAAGTACTTTCATCATACAGCCCATGGCTTAAACCCTTTGTCGAAAGGTTTATTGGTACGTTTCGTGGACAATGCGCATCAATGATTGGCGGGCATGTTGGTAAACAAAAAGATCAAAAGAAGCTCGAATATAAAATTAAAGACAGAGCAACGCATACCATAGAGGAAGTGAGACGGTTCATTGAAATGTGGATTGTCGATGATTATCACCACACGCCACATAGCGGATTGAATGGTCTAACACCAGCACAAAAGTGGCAAAAAGCACTCGATAATGGCTGGGCCCCAACAGTGCCGGTTGATATGGATAACGTCAAGCTTCCTGGAGGAAATAGAAAAGAAGCAACGATTTCAGGAGATGTTTTTCATCTTGGTGTGACCGTAAACCGAGTACGCTACAACGATGATGAAGGAAGATTGAAAGAAATTGGACTTTGGCTCAAAAGCCGCAGAAAAAAAGCCAAAGTCACCTGCCTTCACTCTGAGGATGATTTGTCAGCTATTACCGTTGTTTGCCCAATTAATGGAGATGAATTTAGAGTTGAAGCGATAAGTAACAGTGTTACGCCCGGTATGTCTACTAAGGAGTTTGCAGTTAAAAACCCTTCGTTATACAAAAATAAGGGGGCTAAAAAAGTGAACTCAATGGCTAAACATCCTGAAGTTCAAGCCGGTCAAAAAGCAGTAAATAGCACCATTAACACCCGTAAATCATCTAAAACCAGAGCTGCATCTCCTGAAGAAACTCAGCGTCTCATGGATGAAATGAATACGAAAGAACCACAAATAACTGATGAGTGCCCATACGACATTGATAACAACTCCTCACGAGGTTTTACAGCCTATGAATCTGACTAAGGAGAGTGTTATGTTCAAAATTTTAAATACAACACCTGTTGATTCTCGTACAGAATTACGCCAGAAAGAAACATTGGCCCATATACAGCCGAACATTCAGGCAATTAGGTTTAGTACACATAAACATCCTTCATTTAAGAAGGCATTTAATGGCATATTAGATACATTCGATAATTATGGTATTGAACCGTCTGGTTGCTGCCTATTCGGTCCTCCGGGTGTAGGAAAAAGTCGTCTGTTACGTTACTTTCTTTGTGAAATATATTCTCGCACAGAGTACCAAGCCACAGATGAATTCACTCCTGTTCCAGTAATCTATGTTCCAGTGCCAGGCAAGCCAACAATCCCCAAGTTATGTGAGCAAATATTAAGACGCACTCAGGGTATATACACACCTGCGTCCAAAAGTAGTCACTCTCCTTACACAAGAGTCAGCCGGATGCTAGACGCCTTGCAAGTCAAGATGATTATTTTTGATGAGTTTCAACACCTTCTTCGAAAAGAAGCATTGATATCAACAGCAGATGTACTGGCTTTAATAAAGCTATTAATGGATGAGCACGGACTGACCGTTGTTTTTGCTGGCTTACCTGAAGCACAGCAATTACTCGATGAACACCCTGAACTTAAGCAACGAGTTAGTTACATCAAAGTTAAATTACAACCATTTCATTTGGGCGCTAATGGCCCAGGAAATTTTGAAGAGTTTGGTAATTATATAGCGAGCATTGAATCTACCTTTAATCATTACGGACCCACTATTTTTCCTATTGGAGAGGAAGACATGGTTAAACGAATTCATATTGCTACTGACGGTATTCTTCGAAATATAGGCATTTTGTTTACGCGAGCCACTAAGTATTGTCGAAATGAAAAGCATATTACGCCTGAGATACTGCAAAGTGCGTTTGACTCGGTTGGGTTTAATCAAATGAATGGTTTTCCATTGTTTACTGCTACAAGGGAAGAAGTCTCAAAGTACGTTAGACGAATCGCGTATCAAGAAAGACGTGAAGAAAGACTGGCTAAACATAAACTTGGCTCTCGACAAGGTAGTTAACATGCTAACTTTACGCCCTTACCCAAAGCCCACTGAACGCCTAAACGAATATCTCATAAGGCTTTCCTATGTAAATGGCTTTTTTAAATTATCTGAGCTTTTAAGTGTTTTAGGTATGCGCCCAATAAAGCAAGCACAAATGGGCCAATGGGCTCAGCATCATCTCAAAGCGCTTAATGAAGTGCTTACTAAAGCACTTGGCAGGACTTGTGATGATGTTATTGCGCTTCAAAGTCGTAATGATACCGAGAAATGGTTGTTTGGTTATGACAGAACGTTAGCCGAACTGATTGTCGATTTTCCAAGAATATGTGTTAACTGCGTTAGCGAAGAAAAAGCCATGGACTGGCGCTGGGCGATTGGCACGTTAGCCAGATGCTCAAAACATTTAACGCCTTTAATTGATAGCTGTCCTCATTGCGATAAGCCCCTTATCTGGGATGCCAATATTTTAGAGTATTGTCCAAAGTGCAAAAAGTCTTGGGATATAACTGACACTGAAGTAGTTGAGCCTTTATCTCAATTAGAAAAGGATTTATGGCCAGCCATTGATGGCACTATTAATGTGACTGAAAAACAACTGCAAGATTTGACCTACGCGATGTATATGGCGGCTCGCCCATTTGATGTGATGATACAGCGATATGGTCGCATTCCTTTTAGTCAAAATCATTATCTGCTTGTCCTTAATGGATTAAGCCTACTCACTAATGAGGATACTCGTAATAACTGGGAAAAATCCTGTCAGCGTTATTGGAAAAGCTATCCTACGTATATCAACCCAGTTCACTTGTTTTTAAATAATGTTCAATTGATAGCAACTGAGCCACAAGTACAAGCAACGGTTTTTAAAGAAAGACCTGAATATATTCAAAAAGCAAGAGTACAGTATGTTAAGGATAAGGACAAAGACCAGCCAATCTACCATGTCGATATCTTCTTATTAGCGAAAGCTATTAACCTAAGTCTTAGTGATGCGACCATTTTGTTTGAATCTAAAACGTTTCCAATGGTGAACAAATCTTTTGTGGGTAATCACAAAATGATGAAATCCAAGATATTTAATATCAAAGACATTATCAAAAAGGTTAAGCGTTTCGCTAAAAGCCCTAAACCTAACACTTCATATATTGAATTAACCGCAGGGTCCAAGCTTCTTCCCCGGTATTTGTGTCAGTACGGAGATGTTGTAAATGCCGTTTTAAATAAAGAGGTTCAGGGTTATTTCAATGATGCGTTTGATTTAAGTGAAGTTCTTGTGGATAAAGCTATGATTTTCTCCTGGCTTAGTCACCACCAAGAAGAGCAATGTTGTTATGCGATAACAATAGCCAGTGCGGCGTTAGCCTTAGCCGTTGATGAGGATAGCATTAAGTCTCTTGTCTATGACGGTGAGCTTCGTTGGGGTAAACATCAGCGCCGAGGTGAGTTTATTGATGGTGATAGCTTCCTTAGTTATATCGAACGAAACAACCTTGATGAAACCTAGTGCCCAGCATGAGGCTCTTACACGAAGAATTCATGAGTGTTATCTCAATGTTAGGTTACTAGATAACATTACGGTTGATGATAAATACGTTTTTATTATCAACGCTCTTATCAATACATTAAGAGCTAGACTCATTGGTGACGAATTTTTAGAAATTCAAATTCTTGGCTACGATGAAACAGGCTTTCCAGAGTTTTTAGTGGATATGCCACTCTCAAAGGTTCAAGACTTCTATCCTTTGTTAGAGCGATACAAACGACAGGTCTTACGACAACTGCTAGCCAGAAGCGGAAGTAGATCAATCATCAACACAGTTCAGGTCATGCCACTTTGGTGACCTTAGCATTTTAGAGTTAATACTGAAAATTTTTGTATGTTTTGATCTACAGCGGACATGGATGAACAACCACTCTACGCTAGGAGTTTCCAGATAGCTGACGTTCCCCTTAGTTGAATACAGGTCTCGTTTGATAATAACTTTTTACCAATAAGCAGCTAAGTTCGAGTGTGAACTAAGCCACCAAAGCGGTCATACTATTTATATACATGATATAAAAATACTTATGCTATGCTATGCTAAAACAGTAATTCTAAATAAAATGTTGTTTAAACGTTTTTTCATATAAATAAACATGGGAACTATAATGTTTGGTAAGTCTAAATTGAAGATTTCAGAGCTTGAAGAGCAGGTATTGAAATTAACGTCACTAATAACAGCTATTGAAAGTTCTGTTGCGAAGATAGAATTTACACCCAAAGGTGAAATTATTGATGTTAATGATATTTTTTTAGAGTTAGTTGGCTATTCTAGATGTGAAGTAATCGGTAAGCATCATCAGATTTTTTGTTCTGATGAGTTAATACGAACAACTGAATATCGCGAATTTTGGCTGTCTTTGTCATCTGGAAAAGGACAAACAGGGCAGTTTTTAAGGTATAACAAGGAGGGAGATAAGCTTTGGCTTAGTGCTTCGTATTTCCCTGTGCTCCAGAATGGTGAAGTAGTTAAGGTGGTAAAGATTGCCTCAGATATTACAGCTGAAAAAATTGAAGTTGAAGACAAATTGTCCATAGTTGATGCCTTAAATCGGTCGCAAGCGGTTATTGAGTTTGATTGCTATGGAAATATCGTGACGGCTAATGATAATTTTCTTACAGCGCTTGAATATCAGTTACCTGAAATTAAGGGCAAGCACCATCGAATTTTCTGCGATCAACGTTTTTATGATGAAAACCCAAATTTTTGGCAAAACCTTGCTGCTGGTAATTTTGTTTCAGGGCGCTTTGAACGTAAAGCTAAATCGGGTGCATCAATATGGATAGAAGCGACCTATAACCCCATTTTTGATTCAGAGGGTAATGTTCATAGGATTATCAAATTTGCGAGTGATGTATCTAAGCAAGTAGAAAGAGAACAACTAGTAATGCATGTAACAGAAATTGCACAATCAACAGCGGTAGAAACCGAGCAAGTTGCGTCAGAAGGTGTGCGAGAACTTGAGCAAACGGTTGCAACGTCAAATCAGATTTCTCAGCATGTAGATAAAGCAATGAAGGTGATTGGTACACTAAATGAGCAGTCTAAGAATATCGCTAATATTGTATCTACTATTAGCTCTATCGCTGAACAGACTAACTTACTCGCACTAAATGCAGCAATAGAGGCAGCAAGGGCTGGAG
Organism: Colwellia sp. SU-HH01217; assembly: GCF_057543495.1. NCBI lineage: Bacteria > Pseudomonadati > Pseudomonadota > Gammaproteobacteria > Alteromonadales > Colwelliaceae > Colwellia > Colwellia sp. SU-HH01217. The sequence continues at coordinate 84,452 of NZ_BAAJLX010000003.1, forward strand.
AGCAAGGTAGGGGCTTTGCTGTAGTGGCAGATGAAGTGAGGACGCTTGCAGCACGCACAAGTGCTTCGACAGAAGAAATAGGAATGGTTGTTACTAATAACCAAAAATTAACAGAAGAAGCATCAAACACTATGGTAGAGGTAGCTAATGTGACGAGTGCGGGGCTAAATCAAGTGGAAACTATTGCTGGAATCATGTCTGAAATAAAAGTGGGAGCAGAGAGTGTGACTAAAACAGTATCAGAGCTAAATACTGATCTACTGTAAAAAATAGCTTACATAAAACTCTTTGAACTATGGTTTATTTAAGTGTACCCATAAGGCGCTATCAATTTATCATAAGCAATTACCTAATGACACTACTTAAATAAACCTATATGATGTGACACCATCTAAATAAACCTACTTAGGTATAAATGTTCATAAGAGCATATTTAAGAGCATCGACAACCGAACAAGATGCCAATAGAGCAAAAAGCTCATTGAAAAAGTTCGCTTCTGGCTTCAGCAAACGAATAGCTTCTTTTTATATAGAAAATAAATCTGGGAGTTCTCTTGATAGACCTGAACTCATTCGTTTACTAGATGAATCTGAGTCTGGTAACGTTCTGTTAGTCGAATCTATTGATCGCTTAACAAGGTTAAGTCCTGAAGATTGGAAAACGTTGGTAGCATCAATAAATGAAAAAGGAATAAATATTGTTAGTTTAGATCTACCAACAAGTCATTTAACATTTGGGAGTTTTCCAAGTGATGATTTTATGAGGTCAATACTTAGCGCTATTAATAACATGTTGCTAGAAATTTTAGCGGCCAGTGCGTATAAAGAATACCGCGAGCGAGAACGTAAACAAAAAGAAGGTATCGTGAAAGCACAACAAAAAGGACTTTATCACGGTCGTCAACCAGATTTAGAAGTACATGAACGAATAGCTTCATTTACAGAAGTTGGTTTTAGCATTAACAAAACGGCAGAAGCTGTTGGCGTAAGTCGAAGCACGGTAATTAGAGTTAGAAAAAAGCTTAAAAACTCAGGCTAAGGTTAATTTCGAGGGGATGGGCACAAAACCCCTACAAGTGATCATTAAGTTTGCTGACTGAATCCTAGTTAATACGACTGAAATTTCGAAATATAAAAATATCAATCATTCTACAAGTTAGATCCGTAAAGCTCTCTTGATGGAAAAATCTCATGAATTAGGACCAGTCACACAATTACAGCATGGAAAGCTGGAAATGAAAGGGCTGAAATTAGTGTCAGAATATTACAACTTAATTCGAAAGAGCGTCTCCCTCTTATTTTTAACAAAATCGAAAGAATTGAGGAAGTTAACAATCTTGTTGAACGATATGAAAGTCAACAAAATTCAGTATTAAAAAAGCTACTGGAAAAACAACTTATTGAGTTAGCAAATAAAGCTAGTGAATACTCTGGAATGGTACTAGAAATGCTTACTAAAAAAGGGATTGCGGTTTAGTTTAGTTTATTAGCTGTCAAAGTTTATAATTTTTTTCATATCAGTTAGTGTTCTGAGATGAAATTACAACGGCAGCTTTGAGCTTTCAGCAGTCATAGAGATTGTTCTTGTTCTATAACTTTATTTTACTTTTTTGATCATGAAATTAGCATCAAAGTCGATTTGGGGAACGTCCGCTTTCCTAATGATCTTCAATTCTGCTGTCGAATGTCTAAGGTCAACTAACGGGTGCTCAGTTTACCTCGACAAACACTCTCAATATCAAAAATTTTATTCCGCTTTGAGCACACATAAGTCATAAAAACGAATTAGTGAAATTTCCGCATTCGTATCATTGAAGAAGGCGTCCATGCCTTCAGTTTGATTTAAATATCAGTGGTTTCCGAAAGCTCAAGCGCATCATCTACTTCAACACCAAGATAACGAACCGTGCTCTCTAGTTTTGTATGCCCCAGTAGTATTTGAACCGCTCTCAAATTTTTTGTTTTCTTGTAGATTAAAGAAGCTTTGGTTCGTCTCATGGAATGAGTACCATACAGAGTGAAATCTAAACCTATACTTGAAATCCATTTTTTAACGATCCTTGCGTATTGTCGAGTAGTTAGATGAAAGCCTTTTTTTACTCTACTGCCAAACAAATAATCACCAGAACTAAGCGATTTTTGTGCTATCCATTCTTGCAGTGATTTTCTAGTTTTCTCGGTTAATTCAAATTGAACTGAACTACCTGTTTTCTGCTGAATAAGCATAGCTCTGGACTGTATAGTAGAGCCATGAGCAACATCCAAAACTTTTAGTTTAATAAAATCACAGGCACGTAACTTACAGTCTAATGCCAAATTAAACATCGTTAATTCTCGCAGATTATTTGCCAGCTCTAACCTTATTCTAATTGACCATATTTCTTCGAGTTTTAGGGGAAGTTTTTGACCAACTAGTTTGCCTTTATTCCAGCAGGGTTTTCGTGAAGTTGACTTGCTGTTATACATAATAGTTCTCCTTTCTTGAAGGGACTATAAGTATGGCTGGAAACAAAAAAATTATTGATAGCAAACATTATGCGTATGTAAGTGAGGAATGCTTCAACTAGCCATAAGCTGACCTTAGTTTTTGGGATACCAACGGCAACTCAGAGCGATAACCGGACATTTTTTTTCCTTATGTTTATGACAAGAAATCCGACATTAGATTCATTAGCCCTAAGAATCTAAAGGGTGTATTTGAAAAATAGTCCCCATACCTAAGAATATTTTTATCATACGCGTTTGTGCTCGCTTCTGTCTATCGGCTCAGTGCTGAATAGAATAAAGGCTCATTATTCGCAAAAGGCGACCACGACTCCAACAAAATGAAAGATGAGCAAGGTTTATTTTGCCTATTCTATAGCAAGCTCGTTTAACTTTGTCTATTCTATAGCAAGCTCGTTTAACTTTAACTGGTCTAAGTAATCGTTTTGATTCAGCATTCAGAAGGGACAATGATATGACAAAACCCAGAATTGCTATCATTGTTACGGCCTTTTTGTTTTGGGTACTATTTGAGCTTGTGATGAATGGCCTTGGAGCCTTCATGCCTCGCACTCCTAATTGGCTGCATGGATCGAGCGTTGCTGGCATTGTGAGCATTGCAATGGTTGGAATAACTTATCTATTTCTTAAATATGATAGGTTGACCTTTTCAGATTTGGGTATGACCTTTAAAGCTGGTTCATCCATTCGGTTTATCGTTAGTCTTGCTGCCGGAATGACCTTTTTTGGCTGTATCTATCTTCTGTATCTGTGTCTTACACCTTTGGAAGTTGTACGTGTTGACGATGTGGATATTATGTCAATTACCCTTCTCGCTTTCTTATCGTTTTTGTTACTTGCGGTGATGGAAGAAATTGCATTTAGGGGATATTTCCTCAAGAAATTAGAGACTGCCATTGGAATAAGAGCAGCCATCTATGTATCTTCGCTAGCTTTTGGGCTTTATCATGGGTTAGCCTTTGATAGCATCACAGGACCGGCAGTTTGGGGGCTTTTGTATGGAGTCCTTGCATATTGGTCAAAAGGTCTCGCCGTACCTATCGGTTTTCACGCAGGAGTCAATTTGATACAGGCTTACGCTGGCGAAAAAACGCGATATGCAGACGGCCTTTGGGCGTTCGAATTAAATGAAAATGTTACCCCTTTCACCGTTAATGAAATTTCATTGTATCTTCAAGTATCTTTATTTGTTTTAGGTGTAATGCTTGTCGAAATTTATCTTGCTAAACCGCGCTATTTAGGTCGATAGCATCAAGTATTATTGGTTAGATATTCGTAAACAAGATGCACATAAACTAAACAATTTAAAAATAAATAATTAGGGTTGAATGACTATATTTGGTTAAATGAAGTCATAAGGTATTCATTGATACTAATGACCGTTTTGTCGGATCACTTGTCGTTACGTTAGCCAAGGCTAATGTCCACTATCATATCTTTGTTGCCATAAGGCTGATAATTAAAAACTTCTTCAGCTAGCCATTAGCTGACGTTAGCTTTTGTAAAATCATAAACATATCAGGAACAGTTTTAACTAAAAATCACTACATGTTTGAGGGGCTGGTGTAAGCTCTTTGCTGACCTGATAAACTGTAAGAATAGTTCGAATACAAAATTGAAAAGTGACAGGTTATGTATCAACTACTGCACATTAAATTTACTGCTTAAATTGCTTTTCACGATGATACGCCAAATAATCCTGATGCTGTTTAGCAAGCAACACATTCATATCAGTTTTAATACCAAGCGCTTGATATTCCTCTAGGTGATCGGATATCAATATACGACCCCGATCATCGAAACTGATATAACCCAAATCAAACGCTTTATCGATATTGGCCAGGAGCAATAATCCATTGAATGGATCTAAGCGCTCTTCATTGTCTGATTTAGACCATGGTTTAATATGTGATGCGATTAAAAACGAGTAGTGTTGAAATTTAGTAACCGCACAGCCCTGCCAATGGTTAATCAAATCTTCTCTAAATCGACCTTGCCCTACACGAGTATTTACCATGACGGCTTTTTGCGTATCAGGAATGGTCTTATCTAGGATGATTTCATCAATATCATGTTGTACTTCGGCTTGTGTGATGTCTGATAAAAAGGCTCTATAGCTTTTAATGGCTGCGCTATACATGCCATTGCCACGTTTATCCTTTTCAACAAACTCTCGTACTTCATAGGTTTTACTGACGATATTCTCGTATTCTACAAACGAGCCAACGCTAAGTAAGCTTTGTTTAGTTACACCGGCATCGTTTAACCAATTAGGGGTTGAGTTTTTAAGCGCACCAACATAGTTTTTAATGGTTTTATCTGATTTACCAATAGATTTAGCCCAGCGTCCATATTGGTCTTCAAGTGTATCGAGGTTTGCTGTTAGCGCATTTCTAAGTATTGGCGCAGTGCTTGGGCTTTTGAGGTATTCAAATAATGCATCATCAAGGTGTGCGAAGTTAACAAGCTTGCGCATATTGGCATCTGTTGCTGATTTGATTGAATCAAACGCAGGTTTATTCTCATGTGATACATCTAAGTGCCAAAGCCCAGAGGACTTTAAATGATAAAACGGTAAGAACGGGCTATCTGCATCATTGCCCTGTTTTAATCTTAAAAAGTGTCAGCTAAAGCGCTTCTTCAGTGTTTCATCATAGTAAATACGGTTATCTTGAATATGACCTTGTTCGATTAAGTCCATAACAGCAAACATCATACAAACCTTATGAGGCTTGGCTCTGCCAGATGATTTATCAGGTCTAATACTCTGAAGTTTGTCGTTATAGAATGCCAGTGTCATTAGTTAAAACCTTGAATCGTTTTCACAAGGTATACCATCATTATCTCCATCCATTTTTGTATTAGGACAATGTTTGGTAAAAAACTCTGCTTCTGCACGAGATGTCATTTGGCTACAATGCTGTCGTCCATCACAGGTAAAGTGCTGTGTTGGAGTAATCTTTGTTGGTATTGGCGTTGGTGTAAATTGTGTTTGGGGTGTTTGGTTGCTTTTACCTAAATCAAGGTGCTGAAACGTGAATGCTGCGATTGCGACAATGACGGCAGCATAGATAAATTTATTGCCTGAGCGAGGTTTATAACTTTTGGAAACCTTAAAGGATGAATTCGCTTTTACGCCTTCGATACGAGCATCGGTCGCTCTAGACTTCCCTTTATGCTGCTCAACATCAAAATGAATGAAGTCGCCTTGCTTAGGCTTTCTGCTCATATGCTTGATCGCAGAGATATGAATGAAGGTGTCTTGCTTTAATTCAGAACACTTTATAAAGCCAAATCCTTTGGCATTATCCCATTTCGTTAACTGACCTCGGTACATCACAATCCTTGTTTCATCTTTAATGATGAAATAGTACCAAGGAACAATAGTAAAATCTAAGACTTACGTGTAAAAACTACAGTTTCCCAACAAACATCAGGACGATTAAGTTGGTCTGTGTCGTTATCTGTGTGTAGCACGGTTAAATTTAACGCTTTTGCTCCTTCGATTAAACGTGTGCTATTTACATCAAATGCCTTTCTTCCATCATTGAACTCACCGTGTCTTAAGGTAATAACGAGTATGCCTTCATCATTTAATAATGTACTTAATCGCTTTAAACTTTGGCGCTGTTGTTCTTTGGATAAGTGCATCCAAACAGCACTTATTAGAATTACATCGTAGGTATTTTCATTTAAAGAAGGTAACTCGGGCAAAGTATCACTTTTCCAGCTGACTTTATCGCCAGTTAGAGCTATCCCTTTATCCATAAGGGGTTGTGCTGGCTCGATTGCGGTAACGCATAACCCTATATCGTGCAGAGCTAATGCATCTCGCCCACTTCCAGCCCCGATATCTAACGCTGTTTTGTATTTTGATAAGTTTATAGAACTGAGCCAAGATTGATGAACGACATCAAATGAAAGTGACTGGTATTGGTCAAATAATGCTGTTGCATTATCACTATAAAACGAGATGTTATTGTTAAGCTCTTCCACTGGCTGTTCTCGTTTGCTTAATAAAGATTACTGCTTCTATTTGTTAGTCATCTTAAGGATAAATTCTATTGCTGTAAATGCAGCACGGAAACTGTTTGGTGTTATAGGTGTTATAGGTTTTAATATTCGAACTTGGTAGTATCATTGATATAAACCTTACGCTTTTATGCAATTACCTTATGAAAATTTTATTCCTATGCACTGCTAACATCCAGCGCTCTAGAACTACTGAGGACCACTTTCGTGAAAATTACCCAGAGCACAGCTATAAATCAGCTGGGCTTAGTGAAAAGTATTGCAAGCAGCACGGAACAACAGTTTGTACTACAGAACTTTTAGATTGGGCTGATAAGGTGTTCGCAATGGAGACTATGCATTTACAAAGGATTGAAGAGTATGCCGGCAAATATTATCTAGACAAAGTTGAGAATTTAACTATCGAAGATGTTTATCAATACATGCAACCTGACTTGGTTAAAACACTTGATACACATGAAAAGCTTCAGTTTTTAAAATAACTGGTGGAAACGAACACTGGTTTTACATCGCACTCTTCATGCTATCAATTCGTTTATAAACCTCATACAAAATACCGAAATTTCCACTGCATATTAAAGACAATGGGCTTCTACCATTAAAATATGGATTATTATTTACCATGCTCATAAAGCCATATACGTTTTTAGGGTTTGAGAACAGCGCTCGAAGCGAGCTATGAATGTTAGCAAGATAACTAATGCGTTCAAGTTGGTCGTTAGTCAGCTCAACATTAACAGGGTCAGTGTAAAACAGAGTAAAAGTGTCTTTTGAAACACCTAAAATAGCTTGTTTTTGTGACTCAGAGCAACCCCACTTTTTAAGAATATTCAGACCCAGGTTAAAAGCAGCGCTATGATTGATACTTGGTGAATATTTGTTTGCAGTATTTGTAATCATTTATGAGATATCTCCCATAGCCAATCTATCCAATAGCTCAAATACTTTATCCTTTCCTTCGTCAGTTGAAATCAGCTCAATTGCCGCTTTTCCCAGAAAAAACTGTCTTTTAACGTTTAGCCATTGATAAACTAACTCATCTGTTTTGACGGTATCTAATACGCGTTCATAAATATCATCGGGCACATCAGTGTTATGACTTTTCAATAAATTAACCTGCTTGCCTATACCAAACTCTACGTTATCGCCTTGAGAAACGGACAGCTTTTCAATCACTTGTGATGGCAACTCTAGGAGCAACTTTCCTTTAATCTCTTTGACTTGGCTTGTCAGTTTGTTATTCATGAGGAACCCTATGATTAATTGGAGTTAACTAATCATAGGTCAAACCACGTGAACTGTAAATATATACAGCACTAAAAACCTAAGAGGCACTAGATAGTTTTGCTAGATATAGCCTAGAGCGAGGAGAAAGGTTTAGTTGAGCTTTAGGCTCTTTTATTTTAGTTATTAAGTCATTAGCGATAACCGTATCCATCTCAAAGACAAATCGTGTAGCTTCAATTTCCTTTTTTGGCGTTGAAGACCAGCCTTTTCGGTTCCAATCATCTAGGACTCTGTCTTTAGGGACAATTAGGTGTAAATGTTTTATTGCTCTTGTTATTGCTACATAAAATAACCGCCTTTCCTCTTTAAGTTCATCATGAGCTTTCGCTTGCAAAGACGCTAATTCTTTTGGTACTGATGGTTCATTGCTTATCCCTGGATAAGCGTTATCTTCTAAGCCGATGATAATAACGTTATCCCACTCCAAGCCTTTAGAGCCGTGCATAGTAGTTAAATGGTATTTCACATTATCTTCTTGATATTCTTTTGGTGTAATCAGGATAGTTAATAAATCAGTAATCGTAATTTGGAAGGTATTCAAAAGTTGCTGCATAAAGCTAATACCGCGTAGTTGATCGTTTGATTCTCTACGCAGAATTGATGATTCACTAATATTTGAAAATAGGTCCTTCTCATTGATGAATTTGTACACCTCTGAGGCATCATCTTCAGCTTTAAATGAATTCTGTATATCTTTAAGTGAATTAAATATCTTGTGGTTAAGTCTATGTTTTAAATCGACAGAATCTTTAATGACTTTATAAAATTGCGTTTGATCCTTTGTAATGGCCTCAGTTAACTCATTGAGCATACCTTTTGGCAACCTGAATCCAAGCTGTTTGAGAAAATTCTTTATTAATGGCTTAAAACTTTTAATTGGGGTTACTCGATGAAAGTCACCATCTATGGCTAAACACATTAATAACGCAAGTAGTGTAATTTCAGGTCGGGAAACAAGTTTTTGTTTAGATGTCTTTACGCTATAAGGCAAGTTTAGTAGTTGAAGAACAATTTCGGGCTCTATAAGATCTGCATTAGACCTTGCAATAATTGCAGTAGAGTCGGTTGTAGAGTTTTTTTCACAATACTGTAGGATTTTTAGGAGATTCCCGCCTTGGTGAATTGAAACTTCAGTATCAGCATTGTTAGGATGGCTTATGCAAAAACTATCATCTGAATAGTTATTATCAACCTTGTTTTTACTAATAACAGAGTTAGCGACATACGCTAATTGGTGGCCATATCTAAAGGTATATGACAGGTTGTAAACTGTGCTTTGTTTAAAGTCTCTTTCAAATATTCCTTCAATAAAGTCGGGGCGACTGCCTCGCCACTCATATATGCACTGGTTAACATCTCCGACAACCATTACGCTTGTACTTTGCTGAGTTATTCCTTTTATTAATTCATTCTGTATGTAATTAACATCTTGATATTCATCAACAATTACTTGACTAAAAATTGGAGTTGGGAATTGATTAGAACGAAGTAATTGAACCGCCTCAATCAATGAATCATCAAAGGTTCTAAGGTTATATTGCTCCAATAACTCACAATACTTTCGGTATGAGCGTTTATTGTTTGTATCCACATCTTTGTAATTAGGATCATTTTCTAAATCATTAGGCGTCAATTCTTCTAAGCGCCAGTTTGAAATGTTTAACTCTAACTTCTCGATATCATTGTTATCAACGTAACTACCTTCGATTTGGTTTCCGAATAAGTAGCACTCTCTTAATAAACCTTGGTATTTATAATCTTCGGGCGTGATAAGCGTTTTTCGTCTTATTAAATTTATTTTTTGCGCTTCGTTAATTAACTTAAGAGCATAGCTGTTGAATGTTTTTACTTCTGGATAGTAGGCTAAGTTATGTTTGCTAATTGCAATGTTAAGCTTTTCTTGAAAACTTATTTGTGCTGCCTTGTTATACATTAGGATAAGTATGCTTTGAGGGGGAATGCCTTTCGTCAGCAAGTTAGTAACACGCATTATCAATGTAGTTGTTTTACCACTACCAGGTACGGCTTTAACTAGTGCATGACCATGGATATGTTCTGCTATCTTTCTTTGTTCTTTTGTTAATTTCTTACTCATACTTCTACTACTTTATAATGCTTACAGACCTTAGCTTCTGTATAAGGCACGCTACTGTGTTTTATTGTGCAACTAACTTGTCCATCGTCCCAAGCTGAAGCATTAGTACATTTTAAACAATTTGAATAGATGTTTCCTGGATCCATTTCTTTTACTAAATTGATTATGCTTTCCGTCTTAATACGCTTATCTAGAGTAACCGGCCAACAATTGTTAAGCGAAAGCTCGTCTTCTGATAGATGGTTAAACGATTTTTCGATTTTGTTTAAACGACCACTGGCACTTAGAGTCCAAGTTTCAAACTTGTGAGAGGTTAAACTACAGTTTTGATGACACTCTTGAACTGATTTTTCTTTTGCGCTGAAGTTATATAAGGAGATGTTAATATCGTTGATAGAAAAGTCAGACTCTTGAATATACTTAATATCATTTTCATCATTCACTGATATTTCAATGATTGGAATACCAGAAGCAATCTTTTCTTCCGTGCATTCATGCGTAACAAAAATTTCGATATAACATTTGCTGTCATTATCAGTATTAACCAACATGACATCTGGGGTGAAGCCTGTGCTCTTATCGTATAGCTCTAGATTCGCTTCATTAAATAAACTTCGAAGGTTGAACTTGGCTTCTACCAAGTTAGTACAACTAATACTGTCATCCTGTAAAAACGACTTCTTTTTACTCTGGCAAGTTATAGCTCTTTTCAGAATAAGGGCTATAGGCTCTTTTAAATCATTAAATCTATTATAAAAAGCAGTTTTGGCTGCATTGTGAAGGTAGCTTTCGTAACTACAAGTCGCATTATTATGACGAAAATGATGAACGTTAACTTTACCTTTGACCGCGACCATTTCTTCACGACAACCAGGACAAGTATATGAGTTATGCTTTATAACATTTGATATGTGGGTCAACACACCTGAGCAATCATTCGCATAGGCGTACTGGGCAGAAGAAACTACCATTTACTACTCTTCCATGAACACTGTATTTCTATATAAGTTAATCTTTTCATTAAATATGGATTTTATCAACGGTAATAGCCACTAAAACCTCTAATTCTAATTTAATAGTCCATATTTTATAAATCACCAGACTCATTATTTTGATTTATAAATTACAAGGGTTTAAATCATCTTAATTGTTTTGAGCAAACGGGTGCGTTTTCTGATGCTCTTCTTTTAGTCCACTAATGGTTACTTAAGTAAACAAAGCCTTAGTTCGTCGATATAACATTAGCTCTGATTCGGTGATAACTTTAGCGGGGCTGTTTCGCCAATCATAATAACCATCTAGATGGATTATTGGTCAAGGCCAATACCTTACTCATTTTCTTATCACTTTGTCTTTGAATAGTAACTTTTAAGTCTAACCTTCAATATTCCGTACTGAACTTATATGTGGTAGTATAAAGTAGGAATATATACTTACGAGGTGTCTATTATGGCTATGGTAAAGAAAAGTATCACTGTAACTGATCAACAAGAGTTGTGGTTGCAATCGCAACTTGCTACAGGAAACTATGCAAGCGATAGTGAGTTGTTACGTGATTTGATTAGAAAAGAACAAGCACGCTCTAATGAAATTGATATTATTAAAAAAGAGCTTATTAAGGCCGAACAAAGTGGCTTTAGCTCTCGTTCAGCAGAAGATATTGTTAATGCAGTAATTGCACGAAAGCAAGCTAATGGCGAACTATAAATTAAGTAGTGCTGCGGATAAGGATTTCGAACAGCTTTTCGAATATGGTATTGATAACTTTGGTTTATCAAAAGCCAAATCATATGTTGATGGTTTAATTATTAAATTTCAGTCCATTGCTGAAAATCCACTTCATTATCAAGCTGTGGACTATATACGTTCAGGGTATCGGCGCAGTGTTTATGGCAAACATACCGTTTACTACATGATTTCAAACGACTGTGTCGATATTATGCGAATATTAAGATCTGAAAACTTAGCAACAGCTTTTGAGTAATCAATTTGTCTAGCTCACAGAAAAAAAGATTATCGCAAATAGATAGTAGACTTCGACAACTTGTTGAAGAGAAAGAGCTACTGATAAATGAGCGAAATAAGATCTTGGCTGAGGAAGAAATTGAGCTTGCTAAACACTTCAACCAACATGTCTCACCAGAAGCGAAAATCGATTTATTCATTTCATATTTTAAAGGTAGAATTGATGTCTATCCATTTAGGTGGGAGTCTAAAAATGGCAGAAGCGGTTATTCACCGGCCTGTTGGAATGAATGGAAACCTAAGATCTGTAATAAGCCGCGCGTAAGTTGCACTGAATGTTCGAATCAAAATTTTAAGCAATATGATCAACAGTCAATATTTGACCACCTTAAAGGGAATCAAACAATTGGTATCTATCCACTTCTAGAAGATAATACAACTCACATACTGGCAGCAGATTTTGATAAAGAAGATTGGATTGAATCAGTCCATGCTTTCGCTGAAGCTTGCGAGTTTTATAAAGTACACCATATCGTTGAAAGGTCTAGAAGTGGTAATGGCGGCCATGTATGGATTTTCTTTGCTCAACCTGTTGAAGCATCAAAAGCAAGAAAGCTAGGTAACGTCTTATTAACTAAAGCAATGGAAATGTATCCTGCTTTGTCGTTCACCTGTTTTGATCGTTTATTTCCAAATCAAGATGTGATGCCAGAAGGAGGTTTTGGTAATTTGATTGCTTTACCGTTGCAACTAATACCAAGAAAGCAAGGAAATAGTATTTTCATTGATAGCTCAGGAACAGCGTATAAAGATCAATGGGCAAAGCTTGCTTCAATAAAGAAAATCGATAGCAAACAATTAGATGACTTACTTGATAAAGTGTCATTGTTTGATGACAAAATAAGCGACGAATTAACAGACGCACCATGGAAGAAACTGCCTCACATAAATAGTGACTCCATTACTAATTGCCCTGAAGAAATAACACTAGTCATTGCTGATCAACTTTATATTCCAATTGACAAACTTCCCGGAAAATTAACATCAAGATTGAAGCATTTAGCTGTATTCTCTAACCCCGAATTTTTCAAACGACAAGCGTTAAGATTATCAACGATTGGCATACCTAGGTATATCTGTCCGGCTCACATTGAAGGGAAGTTCTTAATTCTTCCTCGTGGTTGCTTGCAAGATGTGGAATCTAAATTGTCAGAACAAAATATCTTAGTAACTCAAGATGATAAACGTTTTGTAGGTGACAAACTGATCAAAGTCAAATTTACAGGTAAGTTAAAGAGCCAGCAAAATAAAGCTGTTAATGCATTATTAGGTTCAACGGTCGGTATTCTTGAAGCGTCTACTGGGTTTGGAAAAACTGTAACCGCACTCGCGTTGATTGCTAAACGCAAAGTTAATACACTAATTTTGGTGCATAGTCGTCAGTTGGCAGATCAATGGCTAGAGCGTATCAAAGTATTTATAAAAGATGTTGAAGTTGGTTCGTTACTCGGTGGTAAAGAGAAACTAACTTATCAGATTGATGTTGCTACTTATCAAAGCATGGTTAGCCGTAATGGCATAGATATCAAGCCATATATTGAAAAATACGGTCAGATCATCATTGATGAATGCCACCATTTACCAGCATCAAATTATGAAAGCTTAATCAAATCTTGTCATGCTAAATTTATTCACGGGTTTACCGCAACACCAAAACGACAAGATGGCTTAGAAAAATTGATGATCTTTCAATTAGGTAATATTGTATATAAAGGCATTAAATCTAGCGTAATGTTAAACCAGCAAGTTATCGTTACTGAAACACCGACAAATTTTCCTGAAAAATGGCTTGAACCTGAATCTAAACCTCATATTTCTCAGGTTTATAAACACTTAGTACAATGCCAAGAACGAAATCAACATATAGTAAATGATATAATTGCTGCTGTTACAGATAAACGCGCAGTGATGGTTTTGACTGAAAGAAAAGAACATATTGAATTGTTATCAGAAATGCTTACGAATGCTGGTTTGTCAGTTGTAGAACTACATGGCTCCATATCCTCTAAACAGCGTAAAGAACGCATAGCACAACTTGAAGATAACAAAGATCTAGCGAATGATAAGCAAGTTATTCTAGCAACGGGTAAATATGTTGGTGAAGGCTTTGATATGCCTTATTTAGATACTTTGTTTATTACTTTACCTATTGCTTGGAAAGGAATACTTGCTCAATATGCTGGGCGTATAGGTCGAGAGTGGAGCAATAAACACTCTGTTCAAGTTTATGATTATTTAGATAATTTCCCTACACTTAAACGCATGTTTTCAAAAAGAGAAAAAGGTTATAAAGCGCTGGGCTATGAAGTTACTTTTTGATAGCTAGAATACTTGAGTAAATCGGTTGATTATGTTTTCAAAAAAATATTTGCTGTTTAGAAGCACCTTGAAAAAATAAGCTAACCCTCTGTATTTGATGTGTTTTAAAGGTAAGAGGTACTTATACACTGGAGCATTCGTATTGAGAGAAATAGATTAAGTATCACATACTCTTCTGACTAATGTTGAGGCAAAGATATGTTAACGAATATCTGCTTTGTAGAGCTAGTACAATTACATACCGAAAACTACTACAATTTCGTCTTCAATGTAGATCTCCCCCTTTAGAGCCGTTAGTAGATTAAACCTCCCTTCGACAACCCCCAACTAATTTCCCCTTTCAAACTTAGCTATTTAACCTAGACATTATTAGCATTTGTATATATTGTATTTATATACCTGCGATTTCTCGCAGCCCTTGCTATGTGTAGTATTTCTTAGTTTGGCATTGAAGTTCTAGTCGTTAACTTGCAAACGCTATGAAGATCTAACTGTTAGTTTGGAAATAGTAGAAAAGGATCTTTGCAAAATCTTCGTAAGTCCTTGAAACTAAAAAGCACAAGATCTACTTCTTAACTTGGATTAACACTCGTAGAATATAAACTTAGTTTATTAAGTAAATCAGCATTTAATACTAATCAAATTTTATCTTTTGTTTATATCATTACCTAGATGGATTTAAGTCAGAGCATAACCCTGTATGCAAAAGCCCATTAGACTTATACCAAAATGGTGCGGTATTAGTGTGATCGTTCCCTTCATGCAGACTTCCACTTTTTCTATAAAATTCATAAATTGAGAGATTAGCGATACCTTTTCTAGTTTCAGACAGATACTTAAATTCATATACATAAGAAATCTCATAGGCCTTTTTTCCATCCTGAGGAGTTAAGAAAACTAGCGTATTTAACACCTTATCTTTCATAGAGCTTGCAATAATACTATTATCAGATTGTATGGGGAGCAAATCGCCCTCGCCATTAACATCTATGGTATAATCGACTTTATTGAAAACGATAGTCTTACCTTTGAATTCATCGGATGGATACTTGTTAATCTCTGCATTTTCTCCAGGCACATAGGTTTCCTTAATTTTACATTCATAAATATCAGAAGAAACTGCTTTTGATGATAAAAAAACAAGTGATATAAAAAATAATTTAGTTAACTTCATAGTACGCCGTAAATGTTCTAGCAAAAGTGAAAAGTAAATAATGCACATATCATGTTATTGATGTGTCACTGTCCAACGGTTAATGATTTTAGCCATTTCGCCATTTTCTTTTAATTTGGTGATAGCGTTATTAATGCGGTTCAATATTTCAGGATTACATGATTTACGACTTAACATGATATGAATATTTGCTTGATAGATTTTTAAGGGATGAACTTCAAACGCTTCTTGGAGTGAATACTTTTGTGCAAAAGCTTTCATTGTTACTGGATCTACTAAAAAGCCATCGATATGACCTTTTAGCAATAATGAAACATTTTGCTCTAAATCTATTACATCGTTTATATGGGTATAAAACTCTTTTGTTGTGATTAGTTGTTGATATTCTTTACCGTAAAAATAACCACCTTCAACGCCAATTAAATAATCCGAATGCGAAAGCTCACTTAAATTCTTAAGCTTAATTTTATCTGATGTGCCTTTTCTAACAAAAAGGTTCACGGTTTCAAGTCGGTAAGGAATAGAAAAATAGGCGGTTTCTTCTCTTTCAGCTGTATGCGAAGCGCCCATAGCAATGTCCATTTCGCCTGTTTTTATGTATTGTAAATGCCGTTTCCATGGGAGTTCAGTGAAAGTAACATCTATATTAGCTTCTTCAACAATTGCATTAAAAACATCAAAATCTAACCCTACAAGTACCTGATTTTTATTATGATATTGATATGGATACCATAGTTCCCAGCCTACAGAATAAGTATAAGAATCCATTTTTTTAGGGATATTATAAGCTGAACTGTTAAACGCCAATAAAAGCGTTAATAATAAACATTTTTTCATATATCACTTATGGATCAGTTAAATTGTTCAGCTAATTAATTAGAGTAGGTATTGTACTTTTATTTATTAATAGGTTTGATTTTAAGCACTAAAGCAGGATCTATGCGAGTGCTAAACCAATTAATTCGCCAATCGAGATGAGGTCCAGTAGCCCTACCACTTTTACCAACAGCAGCAACAACTTGACCTTGTTTTACATTATCTCCTACCTTGACATAAGCATCACTTAAATGCAAAAAAGTAGAGCTGATACCTTTACCATGGTCAATTATCATAGTGCCACCAGAATAAAACATATCAGGCACATAAAGCGTTATTTTACCTGCCGCTGGAGCTTTCACTGGATCACCCACATCTCCCGCATAATCTAAACCAAAATGCGGCCTTTTTTTCACCCCATTGTAAATTCGACGACTACCATAAACTCCAGTGATAACGCCTTCAATTGGGGCAATAAACCCTTTAGAAAAATCGGTTAATTCGCTGGATATTTTTCTAGCGGCTCTTATTTGGCTGTTGTCTTTTTGTGAACGAGCGACTGCTTCTGGATTTGGTTTCATGATCGCTTTAGCGATACCCGTAATGCTTTGCTCTTGATATACACGTTTTTCAGGGGTAAATTTACGTTGTTCTTTTGAACCATCAGGCTCAGTAATCACTAAAGTGTATTGTTTTTCATCATCTCGACCAAAACCAAAAACGTAGTCACCATTTGAAGATAAGGCTAATTTTTTATCGTTTAGATATACGGCGTTATCTGCACTGGTTTTGCCGACCACCAAACCACCCTGCTTTATTTCACCCGACAATAAGATTTCAGCGCTGAGTGTTGGTGCTAAAAGTAATGAAGTCAGTATTAATGCATGCTTAGTGAGCGTTTTTGCATGTAAATAGTTAGGCATGTGCAATTGCTCCTTTACCTACGCCTTCAAAAGCGACAACTTTAAATGTGCTTTGAGGCTGTTGAATTTTCAGTTGTCTTGCTATCCAATCAGCCAGTAATTCTACAGTTGAATCGCAGTCAACGACTTCTAAAATATTGGCGGGAACTGCTATATCAAAGCGTCCTTGAGGAGCAAGATAAGAAAAAAAATGGTGATCGGGTTTCAAATTATCCATTGCTAAAGCAGAAAGTTGTATTTGATCCTGCTCAATTCGATCGCACTCACTAGCAATATATATATCTTGCCATCGTTTACACCATTGTTGCTCTAGACTTGATGAGCGTTTTTCGTTTTCAAATATTTGAATAGTAGAACGGTGACCATGGGCAATACGCTGACAATTACCATCATGTAATTTCAAACCATGAGTATAATGATAGTAATCGCTGTTTATATTCTCAGGCCTAAGCTTTATCGTTAGTCCTTGCACATTACTTGGTAATTGTTGGAGAATAATTGTAGTTAAATGCTTGGTCACTGATGGTATATCAATTATTACACTATCCACTTTTGCAAATGCACATGCTGGAGATTGTAAATGATAGCTACCCACGTTTGAGGTGAAGTCGACAAACTCGTGACCAAGATTAACAGAAGAATCTGATACGGTTAACGCCGACTCTAAGCTCGGCAATAATAACTTATGATCAACCGCTTCATCTATAATCGACTTAATTTGCTTTTTAACAACACCAAAATCTAACACCATCGACATTTCATTTAAATTACCTTCAAGTAGCACATCTACAATCCAGCTTTCTCCGACTATGCCTCTATTTTTGCATAGATAAGAAAAGTCGATCACGGTTAAATCGTTAACAAACATTTGCATCACTTAAATATCCCTTATTTTACTTGCCACATAATTTCTTCGTTGGCGCGAATAGGTACAACAACACTTTCTCCAAAATTAATTGATTCAGGAGCAAGCCAAGACGTTTTAACTAAGGTAATCGTCTCTTCATTAACGGGTAACTGATAAAAATTTGGGCCATTTAAACTGGCAAACGCTTCTAGCTTATCGAGGGCGTTAGCTTGTTCAAAAACTTCAGCATATAATTCAATTGCCGCATGAGCAGTATAAGAGCCCGCACAACCACAAGCTGATTCTTTAGCATGAATTGCATGTGGTGCAGAGTCAGTACCTAAGAAAAATTTAGCACTACCACTTGTTGCCGCTTCAATTAACGATTGTTGATGAATATTACGTTTTAAAATAGGTAAACAATAATAATGAGGACGAATATTTCCCACTAACATATGATTTCTATTAAACAATAAATGATGGGCGGTTATTGTTGCTGCAACATTACTACCCGCTTGCTTAACAAAATCAACCGCATTTTTTGTGGTGATGTGCTCTAAAATTATTTTTAGTTTGGTATATTTAGCCACTAATGGCGTTAAGATAGTTTCGATAAATAATTGTTCGCGATCAAAAATATCAATATCGTTATCGGTAACTTCACCAT
Organism: Colwellia sp. SU-HH01217; assembly: GCF_057543495.1. NCBI lineage: Bacteria > Pseudomonadati > Pseudomonadota > Gammaproteobacteria > Alteromonadales > Colwelliaceae > Colwellia > Colwellia sp. SU-HH01217. The sequence continues at coordinate 103,142 of NZ_BAAJLX010000003.1, forward strand.
GAATAAGTAGTGGCATGCCTACTTCTTCCATTTTATCTAATACAGCGTAAATATTTGCAATATTAGTTACCCCCGACGTTGAGTTTGTTGTGGCTCCAGCAGGATAGAGTTTTGCAGCAAACACTAAGCCTGATTCTTTTGCTTCAACAATATCTTGTTCGCTCGTTTGGTCTGTTAAATATAAAACCATGAGTGGCTGAAAATTTGTTTCTGTGGTTTTCGCTGTCATAATCCGTTGGTGATATTCTGTCGCCAATTTAGCATTGGTAACAGGCGGCACTAAATTAGGCATGACAATGGCACGACCAAAATAACGTGAAATATCGTTAACTGTTGTTGCTAAAGCCGCACCATCTCTAAGGTGTACATGCCAATCATCGGGTCGTTTTATCGTTAAAGTTGTCATTTTTTATCTTCCTAGACATAGCAAATCACTTTTTTCTATGTCACTGTTAATTAAGTATTATATTGAGCTTTGTATTAATTTTTGTGGTATCGCGTTACCACAACGTGTCATTAAAATGATCATTTACACGCTTATTCGCTTTGTTCTGAATCCGTATTTGAGTCAATAGTATCTGCTTCAGTATTTAACGCAGTCGCTGGATTATGTTCTTGGCTTATCTGCGATGTTTGAGGAGCTTGTTGTTCTTTTGCTTCACTTTGAATCAATGCTAATAATTGGTCTTTTAAGTTAGGTGGGACTTTATAAATTGTAATACTTTCGTTTGAAGCATTATAAACCACATCCTGACCGAAATGACTTCGTTCAAAACTTAAACTAATACCTCCACCGTATCCTGAATACTTAGTAATTTTATTAACTACCGTTTGATCATGAGGAAAAGTTTCCTCGATTTGATAAGCTTGTTCTTGGCAAAATTTATAAAAGTCTTGTCCACTATCTTCTTTAGAGATAACTTTTCCTAACTCTTGTAGTGATACATCTTGAGACGTAGACTTTTGCTCTTTACAGTAACTGAGCAACTCTTTACGAGTTTCTTGCTTTTCATTACTGTCTAGTTGCGTAACGCTAACAAAATCTTCAACGGCTTGCACTAAAGTTTGGGTTTGAGCTTTAGCATTTAAACCTTCTTCACAACCTAAAAAATCTAAAAAGAAATCAGAAACCTGACGACCAGCTCTACCTTTTATAAAAGAAATATAACGATTACTTTCAGGGTTTTGTTGGTAATCAAATAAATCGATTCTTGCAGCAAGTTGTAAACGGTTAGTGTCAAGGTGTTGGTCAGCAGAAATATTCAATTCACCGTCTACAGAGTAATGCTCTGAGATTGGAATAATTGCAATAAGCAGATACCTGCCTCCCAAGTATTCATAGTGACAAACCACTAAATAGCCCATTTCACCTAAGTCGTATTTACTCACTTCATTTTTCAATAAATTAGCTGCTTGACAACTAAAGTCATAAAACGGCTGCGAATCGCCTAAATAACTTTCCATTATATCAACAAAACGTGCCGAATCACCTTCACTTGGCATGTCTGAAAATTGGCCGTATGCTTTACTACCCTTTGCATTATATATGGTATGCAATGAATCAATAAAATTTTGTATTTTTGGGCCAACCGTGAGTGATTCAGGTCCTAGTTTAATAATAGCTTCGTTTGTTTCTTCTTGTTTAGAAAGAAAATGCAGGGCAATATTTGAAATGATTAAGCTCATAGAATTTTTATGTGGCCTTATTTTGCTTAGTAATAGAAAAGCGTCTTTTTAAGCGCGATAAATTTGTCGCTTATTGTAGCGAATACTTCCCTGTTCAGTCCAGTGAAAGCACTGCAATGAAAATGTATATTTGCAGATGAAGCGCTAATGTCCTTGTGTTATTATACTGCGTTATTAACTTATTGATTATATAAGAACTCCTTATGCCTATAGTTTCAAAATATTCTAACGAACGTGTAGAAAAAATCATTCAAGAACTGTTTGATGTTTTAGTTAAAGAACAAGCCACACCCGATTTAGCCTTAATGTGTTTAGGAAATACCATTACGGAAGTTATAAACAGTAAAATACCAGAAAATAAGCGCCAAGAAATTGTAGATAACTTTTCTGCCGCTTTAAAACAATCTATTGAAAAATAGAGGTTTTGCTTTTACACAAAGCGATAATAGCTATTATCGCTTTAATATTAATTATAATTTTAAGAATATTTATTAATGGTCGCTTTCGATTCTAAAAAATACAGTAAAAAACTTCTGCCTTTAATTAGCTGGAGTCATTGGTTTACCTTCTTTAATATTGTTGCGGCAATAACCTTATCTTCTTTATATTTTTTTAATGAATCAAGTCCCGATTCATTAATCGGTTATTTCTATTTATTAACGACTTGGACAAGCCATATGGCTTTTCTTACTTTTATTAGTTTTGTATTAATAGTATTCCCGATCACCTTATTATTTCCAAATACTCGATTTATTCGTACCACCGCCTCTGTCATATTTACCTTAGGTTTACTGCTTTTAGTGCTCGATGCCTTTATTTATAGCCGTTTAGGTTATCATTTAAATGCTTCATCTAGCTCTCAAATTATTGATTTAATTACCAGTGAGATTAAAGGAGATACTCAACTTTTTGGTATAGTGTCTTTAATTTTATTTATGGTTATTTTAACTTTTGAATTAGCCATTAGTAATTATGCTTGGAAACATTTAAAGCAATTACAAAAAACTGTATTTGCTCGAAACGTAAGTATGGGCCTTGTGGTTGCGTTCTTTTTCAGTCATATAACCCATATATGGGCAGACGCGAAATTAGACTATGACATTCTTCGTCAAGATACGGTATTACCTTTGTCGTACCCTCTTACCGCAAAAACGTTATTAACTAAATACCAAATGTTTGACATTAAAGATTATAACGAGCGGATAACTAGCCCGTTATCATTTACCGGTGACGTACCTCTATATCCAACAATTGAAAAGAATCAGTGCCAAAGCAAAGCAAACAATCAGCAGTCTGTGTTTATTGTACTTACCAATGACTTATTAACTAAAAAGCACCAAGAACAATTTGCTAACCGGGCACATGGGGCCACTTTAAAGCTTAATCATCATATTGATAGTGCTTTAAATAAAGACTCTTGGTTTAACTTGTTTTTTAGCTTGCCTTCTATTTATCAAAAAGAAATAAAGCAGCAAAAAGTTAAGCCGTTACTTTTTCAGCAACTAGATAAGCAAGCATTAGCAACAAGCTTAACAATTATTGGTGAGCAAGTTGGTGAGCATTCGTCTGAACTTTGGTTTGACTATTTATTTACTCAAAAAACAGAACTCACCGATATATCGAGCTTAGTTTTTGCTGATAAGCTTAATAATATTAAACAAGGGGTTCATTTAATTTACTTTCCTCAAAACAATCAATACCAGTTTGAATTGTTTATGGATGCCCTACTTTTAGCCCAAAAGCAAAAATCGAGTCAGGATATCGTTTGGGTGAGCTCAATTGGAAATGACAGTTTTGATAAAAGTTTAACAATTAAACCCGCCTTGCTGATTATGCCAGACGCTAAAAGTAATAAAATTGATAGTTTAACCAGTCATATGGATTTACAGCCTACATTAATGAAAAACTGGTTAGGTTGTTCTTTAAATAACTCAGCATATGCCTATGCAAATGGTACTGACTTATTAATGCTTAATAAGGATAGAGTTATCGCGAACAGCATGAAAGATGGCATTATGGTTTTTAATAAAGATAAATCGGTATTTGTAGATCAAAATGGTAATTTTCAAAGTTACTCTCGACAATTAGCCGCACCTATTATTGAAAGTTCTGATTTCCCATTAATGATCGATGGCGTTAATTTTATTAAGCGTTATAGCAACATAGACGAGAAGTAGTGTAATTTATTTATAAATGCTTATTTAAACAACAAAAAGAATTAGATCCTGTCTTTTTCGTTGCATTGACCAAATAAATCATTATTATACACATCGCAAGCAATTGAATTCCCCAGCTTGCAATTCGGGGTATAGCGCAGCTTGGTAGCGCGTGCGTCTGGGGGACGTGAGGTCGCAAGTTCGAATCTTGCTACTCCGACCATATTAAGTCTATTTAAAAAGCCACTTGAAAAAATCATTCAAGTGGCTTTTTTGTATTGACCATTTCAATTTGTACAACATTAAGTTATTTAAACCAAACTTTGCCGCCAATCATTTTAAAAGCAGGTGCACCTCTTATTATTGCTTCTCTAGCAAAGACTTTTTCGCAATTAGGGCATGTACAATCAATAACAGTAAAGTCTTGGTTAATACGCTCTTTAAAGCATTTTACTAAAGCCCCCTTGCCCCCTTTACGATACTTATACAGTTGACTATTACAATTAGAACAAAAGATGTTAACGGTTCTACTAGGGCCTTTTTTATTCGGTTTCGCCATACTTTATAATTAACTTAAAGTACTTCGACTGATAGCGCTTTTAAATTGGCAGCGATATCTTCTGCGGCAGTTTTAGGCGTAATATCTTCATCTATTTTTAATATTTTACCTTCTTTGGAAATATAAAAAGTCACTCTACTTGCTACGTTGAATAAATTCAGTACGTCGTAAGAAATTGCTGTTTCTTTAGTAGGATCACTCAACATGGGAAAGTCTGCACCGGTTTCTTTGGCAAATTTTCTGTTATCGTCGAGGGGATCAACACTTACCATAAAATAGCTAACGTTGTATTCTCTAATTAAGTGGCCTTTCTCGACAAGTGATTTACATTCAAAGGTACAACCTCGTGTATTCGCCATAGGATACCAGGCTACAACAACAGCCTGTTTATCGAGATAGTCGCTTAACTGATAGAATTTGCCATTTGTCGCTTGTAAATTAAAGTTTGGTGCTGTGTCACCAACTTTTAAATCTGTTGCTGTCACAGTAAGGCTAAAAAATAATGCGGCTAATGGTATAAATTTAGTTAATGAAAATGTCATAAAAGTTACTCTAAAAGAATTTAACTTACAGTGTAATACTAATTTAGAGCTAAACAAAAAATAATTATTTTAATCAATTTGATTACTATTTGGTTAAAAATGGCATTTTGTGAGAATGACAAAAACTAAAATAAAGTATAGAAGACAATAAACATAACAAATTCAGAAAGATACAACTTTGGATTCAATTTTGCTTTAATGATTAGTATGAAGTTTAAAACGTGAAAGTAATAGTCACATTACAAATCTAATATTAACCATTAAAGGAAGTAGCATTATGACAAGCGACAACATTGAAACAAACAACAAAGAAACTGAAAAATCTTGGCAAAAAACAAATATCTGGAAACGAGGTATTGCTATGTTATTTTTTGGTTTTATTGCAGGTTTTGGTCGGTTCATTATAACGATGATCAGTTTATTTCAATTTATTTCACTATTGTTTACAGAAAAACCCAATGAGCCATTAATAAAATTTGGACAAACACTAAATACTTATTTATACGACATCAATCAATTTTTAACGGTGAACACAGAAGCTTATCCATTTCCATTTTCTGACTGGCCAACGAGCACACCTAATAATGAAAAGCACAGTGATGAGAAAGTCGATGAAATTGAAACTACCAATGTAGGCCCTCAAGAAAATGCTGAACCATCGTAAATAGTTTACTTAATTATTTACCTAGTTGTTTGGCTAGTATTTATCAATTTAGAACGATCAAACCATATGTTTTGATCGTTTTTTTTATTTTTTTAAACAATTTTAGTTCAATATTTATAATTAAAAACATAGCGAATATTCGTTCACTCCCCCTTGTTTTCCTTAGTTTATTAAAACTTTTCATTTAGATCATTTCATAACCTCATAAACGATCCTTATTATGATCAAAAAAATCAACTGCGCATAAATAAAGGTTAAAGGCATAAGTAAACATTCACACACATGATAAATAAGAGTTACCAGAGTTATTAATACATATAAGCTCAGGGTTATCGGGGTTATAATGATATTGTCATTTAGAGTTGTCGGGGTTATACTTTCATTTATCTATTTTTAGTTAAAATGAAAGTAAAATGAACTACCCAATTGTTTTAATACGCTCAGATGAACAAAATGATTTTCAAGTAAAGGTTCCGGATTTACCGGGATGTGAAACACGTGCAACGACTATCGATTTGGCCATTGAAAAAATTGAAAAATCGATCACAGAACACTTAACCATTCTTACCGAATATAGTGAAAGCATTCCCCATGCAACGTCGATTACTCATCATGAAAAAACATGGAGTAACGGTATTTGGGCTATTGTGAATATAGATATCACCCCCTACTTAGGGAAAAGTCAGAAAATAAATGTGACTTTACCTGAACTGTTAATTAAACAGATTGACGATCGGGTGAATAAATCAGAAAGCTACAAAACACGATCTGGTTTTATTGCTCAAGCATGTTTAGTTGAACTAGCGAAATAAAAACAAACAGTGTTGTGTTATCAATCAAGGTTTTTAGAAAGTCTAAAGAATAGTAAATAGTGAACTTGTACGAAAAGATTTTAAGAATTAAAAAACACCAGTAAGTTTAAGAAACTTATCTGGTGTTTATATTGGCGTAATTATTACTGTTTATATATTTAACGAGTTAACACTGATAAATTAAATGTCGACGCGGCATCGTTAATATTATTGGTAAATGGTAAAGTGGCAAGATGAGGAATGGGCAACAAGTGTGTTAACTCATCAATGTTTTCTTCTAAAAATGGCATATCAGTTTGACAGTTTGCCACCCATGCAACACAGTTTAACCCATCATTTACAATGCTTTCATACGTAAGTATCGCATGATTTAAACAGCCTAATTTCATGTTAACGACTAAAATAACATCCAGATTTACTTGTTTAACAAAATCAGAAAGGTATCGTTTATTGCCTAAAGGCAGTCGCCAACCACCAGCTCCTTCTACAAGATTGTAATCTGCATTTAACGATTGTACCTTTTTAAAGCCTGTAACAATTTGATTTATTGATATCTCAGTGGATAATTGTTGGCCTGCAATATGTGGCGCTATCGGTTTTTCAAAAGCAATCGGATTAATATCTTGAATACTTTGCTGACAATTTGCCTGCAGAGCAAGTAATTTAGCGTCTTCATTTACTAATTGATTATTAATTAAAGTACAACCAGCAGAAATTGGTTTATAAACAGCGACACGATTTTCTTTACTAGAATTGTTTTGTTGATTTTTTAATGCGTGAACTAATGCACAAGCAACATAGGTTTTGCCAGCATCCGTATCTGTTGCTGTAATAAAATAATTAATCACTCAGTTTTACCACCTGTCCTGAATATACACGATAAGTTGCCGGATAAATTTCATTAGGCTCGATAAAGTCTTGGTAAGCTTCTGTCATTTTGAACCATTTTTCTTTGCCAGCAAGCCCTTTGTTTTTCTGAGTAGGTACATGATTAGCCCCTAACCCTTTTAATTCTTTAGCTAAATGCAGAACGTTTTCGTATTCAAGTACAACATCTTGGCAGTTGTGCTCCAGCATTACTGACGTGGATGTATTAAATAATGAATTAAGTTTACTTTCATTCATAAAATCGATGACATGAGTATCGTCATCGACTTGTGCCCAAGATGATTTTAGTTCATGCAGTGTACCATCGACTAACGTAGTAAAAATAAATAGGCCGCCAGGTTTTAATACTCTTAAAATTTCTTGAATAACCACTTCTAAAGGTTCGCACCACTGAATCACTAAATTTGAATAAACTAAGTCAATACTGTCATTTTGTAGAGGAATTTTGTGTGCATCACCCTCTAACCAAAAAATGTCGTCAGATCTTTTTTCTTTTGCATAGTTAAGCATCTCTTTTGAGATATCGAAACCAATAACTTTGTGAAAAGAGCCCGCTAAAATGTGAGTAAAAAAGCCAGTACCACAACCTAAATCTAATACAGTTAGATCATTGCGATTTGGCAGCCAAGGCATTAAATTCTTTCCACTAAAGCGCTGTAATCTTGCTGATATATCATATGAATTACTCGCAGAACCGAACGATTTTGCGATATTCACACGTGTTTTTCTTTTAATTGCTGTTTGGGCCATTAAGCTAATATCTCATTAATGCTATTTGCTAAGTACTTAATATTATTACGGTTATGATTTGCACATATTGTAACGCGTAACCTTGAACTACCTATAGGAACCGTTGGTGGCCTAATTGCTGTTACCCACAGGCCTTTTTCTTTTAACTGTTGGCTAACGATTAACGCTTTTTGTTCATCACCAATAATTAGCCCATGAATAGATGACTGAGTGGGAACCACAGTAATTTTTTTAGATAATAATTCTGTAAAATATTGACTCAATTCTGTAATTTTTTCTCTTCGCCAATTTTCTTGTTGAACCAGTGCGATACTCTGCTTTGTGGCCCATGCAAGTGCAGGAGAAATTGCCGTTGAGTAAATATAATGTTTAGAAAAATTAATAAAATACTCAAAAACATCTTCTTCACAAGTAACAAATGCTCCACTACTTGCAATGGCTTTGCCAAAAGTTGCCATAACAATATCTATATTGGCTAATTGGCTACTGCCTTGACCGTTATTACCTATAACGCCAATACTGTGTGCGTCATCGATATATAATTTTGCTTTGCTTTTATCTGCAATCAAACGTAATTGTTCAACGGGTGCTTGATCACCATCCATACTGAAAACACCTTCTGAGACGATAAGGTGGTTTTTTTCAGATGAACTCGAGCTCAATGTTCGATTAGAGCGTTCAATTAAGCTCGCTAATTGCTCGGTATCATTATGCGCAAAACGTTTGGCTTTAGCTTGACTGGCAAAAGCTCCTTCAATTAACGAAGCATGACTAAGTTTATCTAACCAGATATTAGCAGAAGATTGCCCTAGTGCTTGTAAAACACCTAAATTAGCAGAAAATCCGCTGCTAAATAACAAACAACGCGGTTTGTTTAGCCACTGACAAATTTCATTCTCTAGTGATTGGTGCGCATAATTATGACCTGTAACTAGACTAGATGCGCTTGCACTAAGACCAAATTTGTCAATGCCCTCTTGCATCGCTTTATTGATTAAAGGATGGTGATTTAAACCAAGGTAATCGTTTGATGAAAAATTAATATAAGATTTTCCATCAAGGGTTATTTGATTATTTTGTTCACCAACACCTAAACCAGTATGACAAACACGCTGTCGAAAACGTGCTTGTTCATGCTGTTTGTTAACTTGTTGTTGGATAAAGTCGAATGACATTACAAATGCTATTTATCAGCTAAGCAGAGGCGTTATAAAATAAGTCTTTATTATCGTCATTGACTAAAGCAGTTCGTAGATCATTTGCTTGTTGTTGTTCATTAGCTGAATCGTACACTTCAGTATTAATACCTAATTTTTTAAATAAAGCGATGTCTTTATTCGTTTCAGGATTTTCTGTTGTTAATAACTTGCAACCATAAAATACTGAGTTTGCTCCCGCTAAAAAGCACATAGCTTGCATTTGCTCGTTCATAGCAGAGCGCCCTGCTGATAGACGCACATGACTTTTAGGCATCATTATACGAGCAACAGCAATACAGCGAATAAAGTCAAAGCTTTCCAGATCATCAACATCTGAAAGTGGTGTGCCTTCAACTTTTACCAACATGTTAATAGGTACACTTTCAGGTTGAGGTGATAAATTAGCAAGTTGAGCTAGTAAAGAAGCTCTATCTTTTGATTCTTCGCCCAAACCAACAATACCACCACTACACACTTTCATTCCTGCACTTCTTACGTTATCAATAGTATCTAATCGATCTTGATAAGTACGTGTTGTAATAATTTGATTGTAATGCTCTGGAGAGGTATCTAAATTATGATTGTAGTAATCTAAACCTGCATCTTGAAGTTCGTCAGCTTGATCAGCAGATAACATACCTAATGTCATACATGTTTCTAAGCCTAATGCTTTTACACCTTTAACCATTTCAACAACATAAGGCATATCACGCGCTTTGGGGTTTCTCCATGCTGCCCCCATACAAAAACGTGTAGAACCTTGTTCTTTTGCCGCTTTTGCTGTTGCTAATACATTTTCAACTTCTAATAATTTTTCTGTTTCTAAATCAGTTTTATTACGAGCGCTTTGAGAACAATACTTACAATCTTCAGGACAAGCTCCTGTTTTTATAGATAATAACGTACTTACTTGTACTTCATTAGCGTTGAAATTTTGGCGATGCACCGTTTGCGCTTGAAACATTAAATCATTAAACGGCAAATCGAAAAGTGCCTGTACTTCACTAACATTCCAGTTATGACGAATTTCAGAATTAGTCTGTGATGATTGACTAACAACAGCAGGTGACGGGTTTACTGACATAAAAATCTCAATTGCATCTAAATAATTAAACGGGTAGTCTAGCCACCTATCGCTTGATGTCAACATTTAAAATACCAACTGGTTTACATATGATTAATAATTCAACAATAAATCAAGAAGAACTACTGAGTTTTGATCGCCAAAATATTTGGCATCCTTATACTTCTATGTCGTCTCCTTTACCTTCTTATTTAGTTAAATCTGCGAAAGGTGTTAACGTCACCCTTGCCAGTGGTGAAAACCTTATCGATGGAATGTCTTCTTGGTGGTCTGTAATCCATGGCTACAATCATCCTAAATTAAACAATGCGCTTGTTGAGCAAAGTAAAGATTTTTCTCATGTTATGTTTGGTGGTTTAACCCATGAACCTGCAATTAATTTAGCTAAAAAGCTAATCGATATAACTCCTGTCACTTTAGAGCGAGTATTTATATCGGACAGTGGCTCAGTTGCTGTAGAAGTTGCCATTAAAATGGCCATTCAATTTTGGGCAAGTAAAGGGCAAAAAAGTAAACATAAATTACTAACGGTTAGAAATGGTTACCATGGTGATACCTTTGCGGCCATGTCGGTATGTGATCCTGTTAATGGTATGCACCAAATATTTGAAGAAGTCCTGTTCAAAAATCACTTTGCCCCAGCACCTAAAGTAAAATTTCAAGAAGATTGGTATGAAGGCGATCGCGGAAAAATTGACATTGCCGAGTTAGAAGCTATGTTTTTGCAACATCATCAATCAATAGCTGCGTTTATAATAGAGCCTATTGTACAAGGTACTGGCGGAATTCGTATTTATCATCCTGAATATTTAAAAGCATGTCACCAACTGTGTAAAAAATATGATGTGTTATTTATCGCTGACGAAATAGCAACTGGTTTTGGTCGTACAGGAAAACTGTTTGCTTGTGAATGGGCAGAGATTTCGCCAGATATTATGTGTGTAGGTAAAGCATTAACAGGTGGATATTTATCACTAGCAGCGACTTTATGTTCTGTTGAAGTCGCTCATACCATTAGTGAAGGCGAAGCTGGTTGCTTTATGCATGGACCTACCTTTATGGGTAATCCACTTGCTTGCGCGGTTGCAAATGCCAGCTTAGATTTATTGGCACAAAATGAGTGGCAAGAAAATGTCAGTAGAATTGAGCAGTGTTTACAAGAGAACTTAACGCCTTTACTTAATCACTCAAGAGTTAGCGATGTAAGAATTTTAGGAGCTATTGGCGCTATTGAAGCTATTCAAAATGTAAATTTGGCCAAAATTCAACAACGCTTTGTTGAATTAGGAGTCTGGATCCGTCCGTTTGGTAAGCTTATCTACATAATGCCGCCTTTTATCACTAGTAATGACCAACTAAAAAAATTAGTTTACGCCATTCAAACAGTGCTTGATGAAGACGAGTGCTTTAGCAGCTGTTGATCTTTAACGGTTGAATTTTTCGTTCGCTAAATACCGAGATCTCATTAAAGTAAAGTACAAACAAAATTATTGCCTTGTTTGTACTTGCTTATGTAACCTCAACAACGCTTAAATTTATTTAGAATAAATATTTTATGCTGCTTTAATAGGTATTAATGTTATCTCAACACGACGATTGAGTTCACGCCCTTGAATAGTCTGATTGCTTGCAATCGGTTGCCTCTCGCCAAAACCTATTGTCTCAATGCGATCATTAAGAATTTTTTGTCCACGTAAGTAATTAGCTACAGATGCTGCACGTTCTTCTGATAATCTTTGATTATACTGAGTAGAGCCTCTAGAGTCAGTATGACCTGAAACAACAATAAGTGTTTTGTTATATTCTTCGAGTACTAAGGCTACTGAGTTTAATACATTGTTAAAGTTACTGTTGATGATAGAGCTATTTGTAGCAAAAGTAATATTGCCAGGCATGATAAGATTAATTTTATCACCGTCGCGTTGTATACTCACTCCACTATCGCGTAACTGTTTACGTAATTTTGCTTCTTGGGTATCCATATAGTAACCAATTCCACCGCCGATAGCCGCCCCACCAGTGGCAGCCGCTAATATACGTTTATTACGTGTATTACTATCCTTATCTTTATTATCTAAATAAGCAATCACCGCAGCTATACTTGCTCCTGTTGTTGCACCAATCGCCGTTTTACTCGTTTTACTTTCGCCTGTGTAGGGATCAAACGTTGTGCAAGCTTGAGACAACAATACTGCTGTTATCGTTATGATTTTTTTCATGGAGTATCCTATATTAGCCTTATTGCTATGTTTATATAGTGGAGGCTGTTATTAAGTTTTCGTGTGGGAAATGACGTTAATTCTTTTTTAATGTCAATTTAATAAGGTAAAAAGTCTTTAACACAATGAATTTATAGGTAGCGTAAAATTAAACACTTATACCTATTTAGCAATTTTATACTGTAAATTTTTTACATTCAAGTTCAATAAAGCAAAGAAAAATAAAGCATTTATTATAAATTTAACTTTTTACTTCAATTAAAATGTAACTGATCCAAGCGATAGAAATGAGCATCAACAAAACTAAGTTAAAATGTTTACTATCAGAACGTCTTCTACTGCGATATCTGTCAATAATCATACATAAATAGCTACTTAGTGCGCTCACCCATAACACAACATATAAATAACCAGTTAAAGGTGTTAACCAAAACTTTCTTACTTCTATGCCGTGATAACGATACATACCGTATTCCGCTTCCGGTGCTGCATAGTAAGCAAAAGCAAAAGCCAATATAAATAATAACCAGCCAGTAACTGCTAGTATGCGCATTAAATACACCCAAATATCTTTAGAATGCCTACGCTCTTGGGGGAGATTGTCCATATTTATAACCTTTAATATAAGATAAATGGATTATTATTACGTTTTTTACCACTAAGCCCTGAAAAGTTATTGTTTGGTAGGAAACTTTGTTGAATTGGCTTTATAGTCACTGTAACATGGCAACCCATTTCCATATAATAGCAAATTGCATTATTTTTGATTAATCAAAGAGGTCATCAATGTCAGTGTTAGCAATTACTGATGTATTAGCAGGACAATACCCTGTAAACGAGCCAATCACCGTTCATGGTTGGATCCGCACTCGCCGTGATTCTAAAGCGGGTATTTCATTTTTAGCAATTCATGACGGTTCATGTTTTGATGCTATTCAAGCCATTGTTAACAGTGATCTCGATAATTATCAAAATGAAGTGTTAAAACTTACCACTGGTAGTGCGGTTAAAGTTACAGGTGTTTTGGTTGAATCTCCAGGACAAGGTCAATCGTTTGAAATTCAAGCAACAGAAGTAGAAGTACTTGGTTTAGTTGAAGATCCTGATACCTACCCTATGGCAGCAAAGCGTCATAGTATTGAATATTTGCGTGAACATGCGCATTTACGCCCTCGTACTAATATTGGTGGTGCTGTTACTCGTGTAAGAAATTCACTCGCACAAGCTGTTCATCGCTTTTTACACAGTAAAGGTTACTTTTGGATCAGCACTCCACTCATTACAGGTAGTGATTGTGAAGGTGCTGGCGAAATGTTCCGTGTTAGTACATTAGATATGGAAAACATTCCAAGAGACGATAAAGGCAGTGTTGATTACAGTAAAGATTTTTTTGGCAAAGAGACATTTTTAACCGTTTCAGGACAATTAAACGTTGAAACTTACTGTAGCGCTTTATCTAAAGTTTATACATTTGGCCCTACTTTCCGCGCTGAAAATTCTAACACTAGCCGCCATTTAGCCGAGTTTTGGATGATAGAGCCTGAGATTGCTTTTGCTGATCTTAGCGATGCCGCGGATCTTGCTGAAGAAATGTTAAAATACGTTTTCGCCGCTGTTTTAGAAGAGCGTGCTGATGATATGGCATTTTTCCAACAGCGTGTCGATAAAACGGTTATTGACCGTTTAAATTCTGTAATTAACAATGACTTCATCCGTCTTGATTATACTGATGCAATTACGATTTTAGAAAATTGTGATAAAACCTTTGAAAACCCAGTTTCATGGGGGGTAGATTTAAACTCTGAACACGAACGCTACCTTGCCGAAGAGCATTTTAATGGTCCAGTTGTTTTACAAAACTATCCTAAAGACATTAAGTCTTTCTACATGCGTTTAAATGACGACGGTAAAACTGTTGCCGCTATGGATATTTTAGCCCCAGGTATCGGTGAAATTATTGGTGGAAGTCAACGTGAAGAACGATTAGATGTACTAGATTCTCGTTTAGAAGAAATGAATTTAGATGTATCGGATTACGGTTGGTATCGTGATTTACGTCGTTATGGCACAGTGCCACATTCAGGTTTTGGTTTAGGCTTTGAACGTTTAGTTGCTTACGCAACGGGTATGCAAAATGTTCGTGACGTTATTCCATTCCCAAGAACACCAAATAACGCAGCATTCTAAATAATGCGTCAGTTACCAGTAAGGCCTCTTACTGGTAACTTTTTACATCACTTCTAAAAGTTATCCACAGACAACTATAGACACAGCTATAAATAACGCACTTTACTTTGATAAGCCTTTTCGGACTTAACATTTAAACTCTTACTTTGTGTACCAACATATAAAAAACCGACAATATCTTCTGATGTATCTATCGACATCGCTTGTTTAACTTGCTCGTTGGTTGCTAAGTTACCTGTACGCCACATTGCTCCATAACCCAATGAAAATGCTGCCATTTGCATTGCATGAACACAACAACCCGCAGTAATTAATTGTTCTTTTTGAGGGACTTTTTCGTGTGTTTGATAATCAGTGGTTACTATAATTATCATAGGAGCACGAAATGGCATTTTTGTTGTTTTAGCTAATTTTATAGGATCAGCACGTTCATTTTTGTCTAGGGTGTCGACAAATATATTACTTAATCGCTGTAACCCTTCATCAACAGCAATCAAAAATTGCCACGGCATTAAACCCGCATGATCAGGTACCCTCATGCCCGCGCGTAAAATAATATCTAAATCCACCTCGTTAGGCGGTGGCAAAGTTAAATTAGCATTAGACTGGCGAGTTAATAACAACTCTGTACTGGTAATAGTAGTTTTATCTGATAATTTCATATTAATGACAGTGATCCCATTTCATTTGATGCTAATGTTATTTTAAAACGATTAACGTTAATAACACTAAAGAAATACGTAAATATTTACAAATTTTCCTACTTTACCAATGAAAGTTTAGTAGCATAGCATCATCTAATTATAAAACATGTATTTGACTACTTTATGAACAGCACACCTAATTTATTCAGACGGATCACGAGTAAGCTATTTTCTGCTTTAAACACCACCAGAAAAATTATTATTAATTTGATATTTTTTACATTGCTTATTCTTTTTATTTTCGCCATCTCTAATGATGAAAATACAGTTACTGTACCGAAAAAGGCAGCACTAGTATTAAACTTTAAAGGAGACATCGTTGAACAAAAACAAGAAGTTGATCCTCTCGATGCCTTATTAACAGAAGCGTTAAGTAAAGAAGAAGAACAACCAGAAATATTACTTAGTGATATCTTAGATGTAATAACAAAAGCAAAATCTGATGATCGGATTTCATTATTAGTATTGCAGTTACAAGGCTTAAACAACTCGGGTATCACCAAGTTAAGCTACATTGCCAATGCGATAACTGATTTTAAAACCTCGGGTAAGCAAGTTATTGCACTGGGTGAGCAATATAGTCAAGATCAATATTATCTAGCAAGTTATGCTGACACGGTTTGGTTAGATCCTAAAGGCTGGTTAATGCTTGATGGATACGGTCTTTATCAGCTGTACTTTAAATCTGCTTTAGATAAATTAGAAGTTAGCCAACATATCTTTAGAGTTGGCACTTATAAGTCAGCGGTTGAACCTTACATGCGTGATGATATGTCAACAGCAGCTAAAGAAGCTAATAATGTTTGGTTAAATGACTTATGGAGCAAATATAAATCTGATGTTGCTGAACAACGCGGATTTGGTATTGAAAACTTCGATGAAAATGCATCAACTCTCATTAAAAAGTTTAAAGCAGCAGACAGTAGTTTTGCTCAATATGCTTTTGATAATCAATGGGTTGATCAGTTAAAAACACATGGCGAAATGCAAGCGGCTTTAATTGAATTGGTGGGTAAAGATAAAACGGATAAAACCTATAGTCATATTAGCTTTAACAATTATTTATCGGCGACAAAAACGCCCTTCCCAATTGTAGATCCAAGTACAGATAAAGTCGCTATTGTTGTCGCTAAAGGGACCATTTTAAACGGCACGCAAAAAGCTGGCACCATTGGTGGTGCAAGTACAGCTAAACTTTTACGTAAAGCAAGAGAAAACAATCAAGTTAAAGCGGTTGTGTTTCGTGTCGACAGTCCGGGTGGCAGTGCCTATGCTTCTGAAGTTATCCGCCGCGAAATTGATTTATTAAAAGAATCAGGTAAACCTGTTGTTGCTTCAATGGGAACTTATGCTGCATCAGGCGGCTATTGGATTTCTGCTCCTGCAGATAAAATTATCGCCTCACCGACAACCATTACCGGGTCAATTGGTATTTTCGGCTTAATGATGACATTTGAAAATTCATTAAAAAAATTAGGCGTTCATACCGATGGTGTTTCAACAACTGATATTGGTGGCTTTGGCTCTACTAGACCATTATCAAAAGGCATGTCGAGTTTATACCAGTTAAATGTGGAACGCGGTTATCAAGACTTTATTTCGTTAGTTGCAAAAAACAGAGAGATGAGTTTAGAAGAAGTTGACGCAATTGCACAAGGCCGAGTATGGTCTGGTATAAAAGCCAAAGAACTAGGCTTGGTTGATGAACTGGGTGACATTAACGACGCAATTGTTATGGCTTCCCAATTAGCAAATTTAAATAACTACGATACCTTATTGATTGAAAAAGAAATCTCGGCCAAAGATAAATTACTCCAATCAATGTTTGGTAAAACTTCACAATTATTTGGTAAACCTACCCTTGATGAAAAGGATTACTCAAAAGATTACATTTCTCAATTTATTCACTCCATGAATAAAGAGCTTACCTTGCTGAAAAGTTTTGATGATCCTCAAGGTATCTATGTATTTTGTATGGCTTGTGAACTGAATTAAATCATCAGTAATAAAATAAGTTAACTTACAATTAATGAACTAGGTGTTATGAAAAAAAGAATTTATGTGGCCTACACAGGCGGTACAATCGGGATGAAAGCAAGTACACAAGGTTATATCCCTGTTAAAGGGCATTTAACCAGTGCGATAAATAATATCCCTGATTTTCATCGCAGTGAAATGCCAGAATTCACTATTAATGAATATTCACCCTTAATTGACTCAGCAAATATGGCGCCAAGTGATTGGCAACGTATTGCTGATGATATTATGAAAAACTATGACAAATATGATGGTTTTGTTGTTCTACATGGCACCGACACCATGGCATATACAAGCTCTGCGTTGTCGTTTATGTTTGAGAACTTATCAAAGCCTATTATTGTAACTGGCTCGCAAATACCGTTGAGTCAGTTACGATCGGACGGACAAGTTAATTTACTTAATTCACTTTATATTGCGGCTAACTACCCTATTTGTGAAGTCGGTCTATTCTTTAACAACAGGCTTTATCGTGGTAATCGCAGCAGTAAAGTTTACGCTGATGGCTTTGATGCGTTTGACTCTCCAAACATGCAACCCTTACTTGAAGCGGGAATTAATATCCGTTTAGTTGCAGGTTGCATAGAAGTTAAACCTGACAATGAAATTAGCTTATCAAAAATTACACCTCAACCGATTGGTGTGGTCCATTTGTATCCAGGTATTAGCAGTGAGTTAATTAATAATGTGATCAGACAACCGGTAAAAGCTTTAATTATTAGAAGTTATGGCGTGGGTAACGCTCCTCAAGATCCTCAATTATTATCATGTTTACAAAAAGCGCATCAACAAGGTATTGTGGTAATTAATAGCAGCCAGTGTTTAAAAGGTACGGTTAACATGGGCGGATATGCAACTGGATCCGCGTTAAGTGATTGCGGTGTTATTGGCGCAAAAGATATGACTTTAGAAGCGACGTTAACCAAATTACATTATTTACTTAGTCAATCGTTAACAAGTGAAACGATAAGAGAGTTAATGCAGAAAAACTTACGAGGTGAATTAAGTCTTTAATTGTTACTCTGTTGATAACTATCCAGAGCTCGACTTACCAAAGACTTCACTAGCCGCTAGAAGAGTAAAAATAAAAGGAGCTAAACCCTATGAGTATAGCTCCTTTTTTATTGTCTTTAGGAAAGTATCAGCTACTAACTTTATGTTTATGAACAAAAAATAGGTTTTATCCTTGAAATTAATGGCATATCTTCTGCTGATAATTGACCTTGTTGCAGCCATTCGCTAAAACAATGTTCAAGATTAATATCTTGCCCAGAAGTCATCTTTTCTTGCATTAATTGAATTTGTATTGCCATACGTTGCTGTGCGAATTCTTCTGGCGATTCAATCCCTGCAATAATTTCTAATTCAACGGTTTTATCTAGACGAGCAAGAGATGTATCGCTCCCTTTGTTTGCAAAGTTTTCTGTTAAGCGTTTTTGCCAAACAGGCGATAAACTTGAAAAGTCTTTAGAATCTTCTAAAGAGTCTGCTGTTATTTTACTGGCTGCGATATCAGCTAAAACAGTAAATAAACTTGCCCAGCCTTTTTGCTCGTTTAAAGCAGTTATATGAGCAATGTGATTATCAACATCACTCATAACACGTTCAATATTATTAACGACTGATTTAATAACAGGTTTTTCGTCAATAACACTTTGATGTAAACTTGCAAGCTGCTGTTTAACACTCTGCAACTGACCTTTATCTGGATCTGCAGCAATAATGTCAGATAATTGAGATTTTATGGTTTGAAGTTGCTGTTCAAAAGCGACTTTCTGTGCCGATTGTTGCTCTTTTTCTTCCGTTTTAAGTGCATCACGCTTTTTAAATAATTGATCATTTACTGCGCGAAAGTTTTGCCACAACTTATTATCTTGTCTGGGGCCGGCAAAGCCAATTTCACGCCATTTTTCTTGTAACTTTTTCGTGTTATCGATGGCTTTATAGATATCTTCGTTTTGCAGCTCAAGGGTAACTTTATCAATAAGTCCTTGTTTGCGAGTCGCATTATCATCATGAAAACCTCTTACTGCCGCTTTTAATGGTTGTACAATTGCGGTGTATTGATTTTGTAGTGCTTTATATTTTTCACGATCGACCTCTCCTGCTTCAGACCACGCTTGTTGAAGCTTATTAAGTTGCCCGTCTAACGCTTTAAAATCAAAGTTAATGTCGTTATCTGCCGGCGGTATTATTGTTTTAGCCTGTGCAATAATATCTTGGCGAATAATAAAGTGTTGCTCACGAAGCTTTTCTTGTTCACCAAAAAATAAACGACAAGGGGCAAACGCTTTCTCACAAGCTAAATTAAAAGCTTCGTTCAATTGCGCGTCAACTTCATCATCGGCATGGCCTAATAAATTCCACGATTTTCTAAATTGTTTGACTTTATTAGCTTGTTCATTCGGATTGTCGAGTGGGCAAGCAACTATTTGATTGATCTCATCAAGTAACTGCTGTTTTCTTGGCGTTGCAATGTAATGTTCCCAATCGCTTAATTCAGCAATTTTTTTACTCACATTTTCATAATCACGTTCAAGTCGTTGTTGCTGGCTAGAAGATAATTGTTGATAATTTTTAGACACCCCTTTGAACAAGCCAAAAGAGGCATTATATTTACCAGAGGCAAGCAAACGTTTTAAGTCATTCATTTTTTTCTGTGTTTGTGTGAATAAACTTTTTTGCTCGGCGGCAAAGGGTTTTAAGCCTTGTTGCCAAGCACTTTGAATTTCTTGATGTGCCTCTTTAATTGAAGACGGTAAAATGCCTTGAGTTTGTTTTTGAATTTCCCGCCATTGATTATTCCACTCGTTAAAAATGGGATACTTTTCATTGTATTGTTCTAATGTATTTGGAATAGCGAGTTGAGATATTTTTGATATTAACGCTGTCGCTTGTGATACCGATTGAGCAATTTCGGGTAATTGTGTTAAGCGAGTCGCTAATTGTTTAATTGATTTTGCATATGCTGACTTCTCGTCTGCATTTAATACTGAAGCTTTGATGTTCTCAGCTAAAGTAATTAATTGTTGATTAAATTCATTTTCATTGACTTCGTTCGTTTCAAAAATACTGGTCGTCAAAGTTTGACCAAGTTCAGCTAATTGTTTATCAAAGCTTGTGGTTGCTTGTTGTTTCTCAGCATCAAGTTGTTGTTTGATCAATTTTTGCTGATAAGCTTCTGCTTTAACGACAAACGTTTTGGTTAGCTGCTCATTGATGCGTTGATATTTTTCATTGAAATTAGCAGCTTCTTCTGAAGTTAAACAAGCAAACTCGAGATAAGCCTCTTGCCACTCTTGTTCAAGTGCTGAATGCTTATCAATATAAATACCGTATTCAGGCTGCTCTTTTAATGCGAGTAACTTAGATAGTATTAATTGAACCTTTTTACCAAGCTTTTCAGGTTGGTCTTTTTTCTCTTTAATTAAAGTTAACTTATTCGTAATTTTGTTTAATACATTATCGTTAACCGCTTTTTTTACAAACTTTTCTAACGAAGCTTGATCGTCAGTTTGGTCAATTAAAAAGCATTGGACCCGCTCATCCTGTTTTTGATTGAAAAAGTTAGCGATTAGATGTGGCTTATCAATTTTTTCAATTAAAGAGATGATTACATCACTGTCAGTTTCATTGTGTAACCATGGCTCAAGTAATGATTTATATTTATTATCGGTTAAAAATAATTGTTTTTGTTGATGGGTTAACACAACTTCGTGCTCGCCATTTAGCATTTTTACAATTTGTTGGCGAGCGTACTCTTTAATTTTTGCATTTGAGTTTTCACTACTCGTTGAAAGCCATAACTCAAAAGTGTTTACTTTTAATAAAACGGCGCGGCGGACTAATTCGCTGTCATCACTTACCAATAGTTGCTTTAAAATAGTAAGATCTTGCAGATTATTAGGATCTAGTTCATCCGTAATTGCTGTTATTCTTACATTACTTTCTTTGTGTTGCCATTTTGCTTTAAAGAATTTTGAAAAAATCATAAATTAGAAAACCTAGCGATGGTACTTGTATCTGTTGATTGTTCAGAAGTTTGTTTTGCAGCTTCTTTGAATTGGCTTCTTAAAACCGATTTTGTTTTTGTGACTATTTCACCGTCTGCACCGATAGATAAAATATCATCTGAATTTAAATGCTTTGCTTGATAAGCCATGATTATTTGTAAAGCAGACTCTTTTTGCTCTTTAGCAACAAGCGTACCTTCTGGCCATTTACCAGTTTCAGCTGCACACTTGAGCCGTAAATACATTTCTTCTGTCATTGTTTCGACTAAGGATAATAATTCCATATTTATTTACTTCTTTTTAAAAATAGTAATCTGACACGAGTCACCAGGTAAAAAACGAAACCAACAACCGTACTGGTAATTGATGCTGTGTATTGCCATGTTCCGGGAATTGCATCTTGCCAAAACAAAAATAAGAAACCACCACAGAATAACAACATAGCAATAAAGGAATGATTCATTAAACGTTGATGTTTTTGTACATAACTGACGGTGGATAATGATTTCTTTTTTTCACTATCTAAATTAGCTAGATCTAATTGGCAATGGCTACAAGATTGGGCTTTATCGGATATTTTTTTATTACAACTTGGACAGTTTATGACAGCCATGAATTTATCCATTCTCAGTTACTTTAAGTTGGTGGATATTTTACAAAAAAAAACGCCCTTGTGGGCGTTTTTATTGAACAAAATTAAAAAAAATTAATTATTTTCGGGTTTACTTTGAGATAAATCAGTCTCATGAGTTTTTGGTTGATGCTTTGCAAAGCGTCGCTCCCAAAAGTCAGCGTTTTTAATTCCAAGCTTAACAGGGTCAAAGGTATAATTTTTCACACCATCTTTTTGTTGACGCTCATAATCGTTCAGGGCTTTTATTGCCGGTTTTGCCATAAAAAATATAATGATAATACCGATAATGTTCAACCACGCCATTAAACCAACACCAATATCGCCTAAGGTCCAAGCGGCGCTTGGCTGAGCAACGGTGCCATAAAATACCGCAAACATTATAATTAATTTTAAAACAAATCTTAGTGCCGGTATTTTTATTGTTCTATTGATATAAGAAACATTGTTTTCTGCAATAAAGTAATAAGCCAAAATAGTAGTAAAGGCAAAGAAGAATAAGGCTATAGCAATGAACGGCTTACCAAATCCACTTAATACACTGTCGACTGCAATTTGAGTAAACGCTGGGCCACTAATAACAACATCACCTGCTAAATTTTGAACAATAAAGGCAGTGCTACCTTCTGGCAGTACATTATAAGATTGGGTAATTAAAATCATAAAAGCAGTAGCAGAACACACAAACAAAGTATCAATGTAAACAGAAAACGACTGCACTAATCCTTGCTGTGCAGGATGATCTACTTCAGCAGCAGCTGCAGCATGTGGGCCTGTTCCCTGACCTGCTTCATTAGAATAAACTCCTCGTTTTACTCCCCAACCAATAGCAGCGCCAAAACCTGCCATTGGTGTGAAGGCATCTGTAATAATTGACATAAAAATAGACGGTAGTAAATTAATATGTAAAGAAATGATCACACAAGCAATAATGATATAAGCAAGTGCCATAAATGGCACAACAATTTGAGTGAAGTTAGCGATTCGTTTGACACCGCCAAATATAATAAAACCTAAAATTAAAACGATAAAGGTAGCAGCATAGACTTTCGTTAACGCAAGGTTACCTATAAATGACGGCACCGTACCACCATTTCCGAAGACGTTAACTAATGAGTCACCAATACCGTTTGACTGAACCACTGGTAGTAATACACCACAAGCAAGAATAGTTGAGATAGCAAACATCCAAGCGTACCATTTTTGTCCCATTGCTTTTTCAATGTAATAAGCTGGACCACCACGGTAGACACCGTTTTCTTCTTCTTTATATATTTGCGCATTCGTTGATTCGATATAAGCCGTTGCAGCACCAAAAAACGCAACAATCCACATCCAAAAAACTGCTCCTGGACCACCAAAACCAATAGCAGCAGCAACACCGGCGATGTTACCAGTACCAACTCGGCCAGATAAAGACACCGCTAACGCTTGAAATGAAGAAATCCCTTTTTGTGAGCTTTTACCAGAAAGTAATAACCGGATCATCTCTTTAAATTGTCTTAGTTGGACAAAACGTGTGAGCACAGTAAAAAATAACCCAGCCCCCAAACATAAATAAATTAAAGCAGGACTCCAAATTAAGCCATTAAGCGTATTGATGATTTCTTGCACGCAACTCTCCTAATATTGTTAGAATTTTATTATTGTTGAAATTTTATAATGATTGTTTATTCCCCTCATCTACCTTTTTATATTGCTGAAAAAAAGCAGATAAGGGGATAAAAAAAAGAGCTGTAATCAGCTCTTTAATGTTAGGTTTATCTTAAACTATCTACCACATGATATACAGTAGTTAATACATCACGACCTAGTAAGCTACTTCGTTCATCTGACCAGCCAACACTATAGTCAGGAAGTAACGCGTTATCTTTAAATGGCATTTCAATGGTAAACGCTAAGCAATCAAATTGCTCGCCAACCCAGTTAGTTGCTACCGTTAGATTTGCTTTTCCTGGTTCATCCTTTTCATAGCCTTTATCGTCTTGAAATTCGGGAGTAACAGAAATTAAGAATGATTTAAACGCATCTTCTAATGCTTTATTTCGTTCGTTATACGACGGATTACCTTCACATCCAGCAACAAAATTATAAGGTAGCGCTTCATCACCATGAACATCAAGGAATAAATCAACACCTGTTTTTTTCATCATTTCACGCACTAAATAAACTTCTGGGCTGCGCTCCATCGTTGGGGTTTGCCATTCACGATTTAAATTTGCACCACACGCGTTGGTTCTTAAATGTCCTCGTACACTGCCGTCAGGATTCATATTTGGCACAATGTAAAAAACGGCTTTATTAAGTAATGCACGGGCAACGCCATCATCTTCATCTAATAGCCGATCAATTAGACCTTCCATAAACCATTCAGCCATAGTTTCACCAGGATGCTGACGCGCAGTTAACCAAATAACTTTCTTACCTTCGCCCTCTTCGCCTACTTTTAGTAAAGTCATGTCTCGACCATCAAGGGTTTGCCCTAAAACTTGTAACTGACAATCCATATGTAACTGAGCACCATGAATGAGATCTTGATGACGCTCATAACTATAAGGAGCAAAATAAGCAAAATAAACAGAATTAAATTCAGGCGTTAAGGAAATAGTTAACTGTTTACCGTCATACTCTGTCGGTACACGAAACCAATGTTCGCGATCGTAAGATGCTACAGCTTGATAATCTTCCCATCCTTCAACGTACGCCGAATTACCTGCATTTGTTAAATGAATAACATGTTCGACAGGTTCATTATCTGTAATATCTTGTTGCAGTTTAAAATGGAACCATTGATAGAAATCAGAGCCATTGTCTTTAACAATTTCTAATTGAATATTATTGGGCTGTGAAGCATCGATAACGCGGATATTACCGCTATCAAAGTTTGATGAGATTTGCATAATTTACACCTTATATGGGACGTTAGGCATTTTCGAATGACTTAGTGTACACAAACAAGGAACAGATCAAAAGCATTAAAGAGAACGTAAATACAAGCCAAGTTCCGACGAATATCCAATTGATCGCCCTGTAATGGTATTTTGTTCATCTAAAATGTAATAACTAGGATATCCTGTAATTTTAAAGCGCTTTTTAATAAGCTCATTACCTAAAGCAACGGGAAAAGTTAATTGATGTCGTTGAGTAAACTTTGCGACTTCATCACTTGAGGTAAAGTCCATTGCAATAGCAATAACATCAATTTGTTCATTTTTTTCATAAATTTTTTGAAGATTACCAATACTTGCATGACAAATTTGACACCAAGGCGCAAAAAAATACAGTATGGTCGTTTTTTCAGCAGACTTAACGAGTATCTGCTCCCCCATTAGGGTCGGCAATTTAATAGAGTCACTACTAAGTGTCGTAGAGGTAGACAACATACTGGTTTCTCTAAAGAAAGAAATCACCTGAAAAATAATAAAAAAAATAACTACCTGAGTAAGAATATTCCGTAACAAATGATCCTCCACTAAATTAACAATAATAGTTTAATAGACCTGTGATCTATCCGTTTATTTCATTTGGCAATAAAAAAAGCCGTAAGTTGCTACAAAATTATTGCTACAAACATTACGGCTTTTCTACTTTAAATGTGCTTCAACTAACGAATGTTAGTTTGTCCTTTCATATAAGGTTGTAAAACAGTTGGAATATTAACGCTGCCATCTGCTTGTTGATAATTTTCTAAAATAGCAACAAGTGTGCGCCCTACAGCTAAACCAGACCCATTAAGCGTGTGTAATAACTCTGGTTTGTTGGTTTCACTGTTTCTAAAGCGTGCTTGCATTCTACGTGCTTGGAAATCGCCCATGCTTGAACATGAAGAAATTTCACGGTAGGTATTTTGGGCAGGTAACCATACTTCTAAATCGAACGTTTTTGACGAGCTAAAGCCAACATCTCCAGTACATAAAATTACTGTACGGTAAGGTAACTCTAGTTTTTCTAAAATCCGTTCAGCATGACCCGTTAGTTCATCAAGGGCAGCCATAGAATCTTCAGGTTTAACTAATTGAACCATTTCAACTTTATCGAATTGATGTTGACGAATTAATCCGCGTATATCACGTCCGCCTGAGCCAGCTTCACTTCGAAAACAAGGAGTATGCGCCGTCATTTTAATAGGTAAATCGGCTTCGTCGATAATTTCATCGCGAACTAGATTTGTTAACGGCACTTCTGATGTCGGGATTAATGAAAACTTTTTATTAGATAAATCTGTATGGAATAAATCTTCCCCAAATTTAGGCAATTGCCCTGTTCCGTATAAAGAGTCTTGATTAACTAGGTATGGAACATACATCTCAGTGTAACCATGCTCTTCAGTATGCACATCAAGCATAAATTGTGCTAAAGCTCGGTGTAACTTAGCGATTTGACCGCGCATAACAACAAAACGTGTGCCTGCTAATTTAGCGCCGCTTTCAAAATCTAAACCTTTATCAATTCCAGCACCAACATCGACATGATCTTTAACTTCAAAATCGAATGTTCTAGGTGTACCCCACGTCTTTATTTCAACATTATCATCTTCACTTTCACCATCAGGTACAGAATCTGCTAATAAATTAGGGATAGAAGACGCTATTTTGTCTATCTGTTCTAGTACTTGATTTTGTTCTACCTTTGCCGCTTCTAATTCATCGCCTAGTTGACTGACTTCAGCAAGTAATGGTGCAATGTCCTCACCTCTTGCTTTGGCTTGGCCAATTGACTTTGAACGTGTATTACGTTGACCTTGTAGTTCTTGGGTTTTTACTTGAATAACTTTACGCTGTTCTTCTAATGCAGATAGTGCTGCTGTATCAAGTGTAAAGCCACGTCTAGCTAGTTGTGCGGCAATGTTTTCTAAATCTGTTCTAAGTAATTTTGGATCAAGCATGTTGGTTCACGTTCTAGTTTAGTTAAAATAATAAGTGTTCGACTTATTAAAAGTTATAAATGTTTTGGCTGATTACTCGTTAACATTACATATTAATTGTGCACTCTACCAAGCGTTATTTACTCAGTAAAGAAGCAAAAAATAACCCTAATGCCGCAGCTAATACACACAATGTGACATTAAGTAAAATATTAATCATCGCTTTAAATAACTCACCTTGTTGAAATAACAATAAAGTATCTAAGGAAAAAGTTGAAAAAGTGGTAAATGCTCCTAAAAAACCAATTCCAATTAAGGTTCGGTAGACATGAACTTCTATATTACCTTGTTCAATTAACCCGTATAAAAAACCCATTATCAGCGAGCCGGAAATATTAACGACCAAAGTAGCAAAAGGGAAACCTTTTCCTAACCAATTTAAAATTAATTGTGAAATAAAAAAGCGTAAGCTTGCACCTGTTGCTCCGCCAATTGCCACAAAAGCATACAAAGTAAAGGTATTAATACCGTTGGTCATTACTTTTCCTGTTTAAATCGTTTAAGTAATTAAGCTTATCTCGTAATTGTTTTTCTAACCCTCTGTCTGTTGGTTGATACAGTTGTGTGTGAGCTATTTCCTCGGGAAAATAATTTTCACCTGCAGCAAAGGCGTTAATTTCGTCATGGGCATAACGATAACTACTACCATGGCCTAAACCTTTAGTTATTTCACTGGTCGCATTTTTTAAATGACTTGGTACATCAAGCTCACTGGTGTCTCTTGCTAATGCTTTAGCTTGATTAAATGCACTATAAACTGCATTACTTTTCGGTGCTAATGCCATGTACACACAAGCCTGTGCTATTGCTCTTTCCCCTTCACTAGGACCAACGCGTTGGAAAGTATCCCAAGCATTTATAGCCAGCTGCATTGCTCTTGGATCTGCATTACCAATATCTTCACTTGCAATAGCTAATAGTCGTCTTGCAACATACAAAGCATCTCCACCAGAGGTAATAATACGAGCATACCAATATAATGCAGCATCTGGATCTGAGCCACGAACTGATTTATGAAAAGCACTGATCATATCATAAAAAGCATCACCACCTTTGTCATACAAGGCTATTTTATTACCTGCAACTTGTGTAACAAGCGCTAATGTAATGGTTTTAACTTGATCAATTGGCGGTACAATATCAATGCAGTTTTCTAATAAATTAAGTAAGCGCCTTGCATCGCCATTGGCTCTTTTAAGCAAACTTTGTTGTGCATCTTTTTCAATGTTAAGACTCATTTGCTCAGCCACACTTTGTTGTTCAACAGCGCGCTGTAATACTTGAGTTAAATCTTTGATAGTTAACTTTTTTAAGGTGTAAACACGGGCTCTTGATAACAATGCTTTATTTAATTCAAAAGCGGGATTTTCAGTTGTTGCACCAATAAAAATAATAGTACCATCTTCAATATGCGGTAAAAATGCATCTTGTTGGCTTTTATTAAAACGATGTACTTCATCAACAAATAAAACGGTACGGCGTTTATTTAATTTAGCCCGTTGTTTGGCATTATCAATTGCTAGTCTTATTTCTTTAATGCCTGATGTTACTGCTGAAACTCTTTCTATTTCAGCATCAGCTTGATTGGCAATAATTTCTGCTAACGTAGTTTTACCAGTGCCAGGTGGGCCCCAAAAAATAACAGAGTGGCATTGCCCTTGTTCAATAGATACACGAAGCGGCATACCTTGACTTAAAATGTGCTGTTGTCCAACGTATTCATCAATATTTTCAGGACGCATTTTAGCGGCTAAGGGACTTGCCATCGCCAATTCGTTAGCCTTGTTTTGTTTGGCAGAGTTTACGGATTTAGTCGCATTAACTGATGAATGAGATAAATCACATTCATCATGATTCAAGCCTAAATCAAGTGAACCGTTAACGTTGGTCATCAATCACAACACCTTCAGGCGCAACAAATTCAAATAATGAAGGATCGGGTACAGTGGTAAAATCTACATTGAGTAACCGAATGTGACTCAACTGCCCTGTACTGTCTAAAATTGACAGCTGGCTTAATTGATCTTCTTCAAATGTTAATTCCAGCGACTTGACTTGGCTTTCTGTATCAAGAGAATGAATAATATAACTGTTATTTTGATGCTGACTCACTTGATAAGAATCCCATAAAGCAGGATCTTCATTTGTTAAAAGTAAAACAGGCGTATTAGCGATTGATTTATCAAAAGAATAAACACTCGCTTGTTCGATAAATGGGTCATAAAACCATAAGTCTTTTCCGTCAGACACAATAAGCGTCTCGTCAGGCTCTTTAGTATGCCAATTAACAAAATCAGGTTTACTTATTGCAATCTGCCCCTTGCCTTCTTGAATAACATCTCCGGCATCATTAACTACGATTTGAGAAAATTGTGCATTGATATAATTAATCTCACTTAATTTAGCAATTAATGCCGCTTTACTGTCGTGAGAATGTATAGCGGTTGCTTGCTTATTGCTTACTGTCTGCACTTTAGTTAAATCAGCATATGAAACGGGAATAAAGCTTAGCGAAAATAATAGCGGTGTTAATTTAGCTATTTGTCGGGGAAAATAAATACTGTTCATTTTAATCCTTGATTGGCGGTGGAGCTAGCACTTCGCGTGCTCCATTATGGCCGGGTGTCGAGACGATTTGTTGTGCTTCCATTTGTTCAACTATTCTTGCCGCGCGATTATAACCAATACGGAACTTACGTTGTACACTTGAAATTGAAACGCGTCTCGTTTCGGTAACAAAAGCAATCGCTTCATCATATAAGGTATCAAGCTCTTCACCTTGCTCACCTTCTGCTTGTTCACCCGGTAATAAGATTTCTTGATCCGATGCTCCCGTTAAAATTTCTTCAATATATTGAGGTTTACCACGGGCTTTCCAGTCTTTTACAACGGCATGAACTTCGTGATCATCTACAAATGCACCATGAACACGTGTCGGTACGGCGGTACCTGGTGGAAGGTAAAACATATCACCCCAACCTAGTAGTTGCTCAGCGCCTTGTTGATCTAAAATGGTTCTTGAATCTATACGTGAAGATACTTGCAATGCCATACGAGTTGGAATGTTAGCTTTTATTAAACCAGTTATAACATCAACTGAAGGACGTTGTGTGGCAAGGATTAAATGAATACCTGCCGCACGGGCCTTTTGTGCAATACGTGCAATTAATTCTTCAACTTTTTTACCAACAATCATTATCATATCGGCAAACTCATCGACAACAACAACAATACTCGGTAATTTTTCTAAAATAGGAGGTGTTTGATCTAAGCCATCGCTAGGTTGCCAAATTGGATCAATTAACGGTTCGCCGTCTTCTATAGCTTTAGCAATTTTTACGTTGTAGCCTTTTAGATTTCTTACCCCAAGAGCAGACATCAACTTATAACGACGTTCCATTTCACCAACACACCAGCGCAGTGCATTAGCGGCATCTTTCATGTCGGTAACCACTTCGGATAATAAATGAGGGATACCTTCATACACTGATAGCTCTAGCATTTTAGGATCAATCATAATTAAACGGACATCGTCAGGTGTCGATTTATATAACAAACTTAAAATCATGGTATTTACCGCTACAGATTTACCCGAGCCAGTTGTACCTGCTACAAGTAAATGAGGCATTTTGCCTAAATCAACAACAACCGGATCACCAGCAATATCTTTACCAATGGCCATGGTCAGTGCTGAGGGTGAATTTTTAAAGTCGTCACATTCTATTATTTCAATTAAGTTAACGATTTCACGGTGTTTATTAGGGATTTCAATACCAATAACCGACTTTCCAGGAATAACTTCGACAACACGTACACTTTTTGCTGATAACGAACGTGCTAAATCTTTTGATAGATTAGAAATTTTATTAACTTTAACTCCTGGAGCTAAATCTAATTCAAATCGAGTAATAACCGGACCTGGGTAAACAGCAACAACATTAACATCTACACCAAATTCTTTAAGCTTTGCTTCCACTAAACGGCTGACTTGATCTAATACTTCTTGATCAATCGGGTTATCAGCTTTATCAGGACGGTCTAATAACTCAAGTGCAGGCATGCCCTGATATTTATCTATTTGGTTGGTCACTACTGGATTTACAGAGGGTGCTGCATCTTCTACTTCAATTTTTTCCACTTGTTCAAAGGCGGCAGAAATTTCATCCTCGTTTACTTTTTCTTGGACATTAAATTCTAACGGTCCATTCATTAGCTCATCAATACCTACAAACGGTTCAATGTCATCTTCAATTTCATCTTGTTTGTCTTCTTCATTAAGAAAAAATTCATCTTTAAGCTCGTCAGGAAGCGAAAAACTTGGTTCTTGATGTGTATGTGTATCTTGGACTTGATTTTCAAGAGCTTTCTTTTCTTTTTCTAAGGCAAGTTGTTTACCTTTTATATCTTTCAATTGTTTGGAGGTTAGCTTTTTTGAGGAAGAGTTTGAAGGCTCATTGCTAAGTGATTCGTCATGCTTTGGAAAGTCTTCATCCATTGATGATGAAAACTTTTCTTTTAATAATGCAGGTAAAGCAATTAAATATTGGCTTGCCACTATGGTATATTGGCCAATACTATCAATAAATTTAAGCCAAGAAAAACCAGTAAGTAAAACAAATCCGGCACAAGCAAACATCAAAAATAATAAGGTACTACCGACAAACGAAAAATAAGGCAGGAAACTATTACTAAGGATGTCCCCTAAAATTCCACCCGCAGAAAAATAAAAAACATCATCAAAATTCATACTGGCAAGCGAAGTTACACCAATATAAAACATAATAAATCCAATAAATTTCAACCCCAGAGTTAAATAGTCTAATTGCATTAACTTATGATATTTTTGAAACAGTAACCAACCGCTAATGGCTACGACAAAAGGCAAACTGTAGGCAACAAAACCAAATAGATTCAGTAATAAGTCTGAAAAATATGCACCGACGGCTCCTCCTAAATTTCTAACGGGAGTTTGATAACCGGTTTGAGACCAACCCGGATCAGCTGGATCAAAGCTAAAAAGTGCCAACATAACAAACATGGCAAATACACAGGAAAAAAGCAGCCCTGCTTCTAACAGACGCTGAACGCCACTTAATTTTGAAGATTGAGATGTCTCAGTCATATTAAATTGTAACCATCGGAAGATATTCAAAAATTATAATTGTTGTAGTAGCTAAAATACCAAAATTTTGCCCTAGTTAAAACGCTTAATATTAATAGTTCATCGTTTTACGGGTAATAAATTGGCAGATTTAACTTCTTCCATTACCATATAGCTTCTACTTTCACTTACTGAAGGTAATTTAAGTAAAGTTTCTCCTAAAAGCTTTCGATAAGCCAACATATCTTTTACTCGTGTCTTTAAAAGAAAATCAAAATTTCCTGACACTAAGTGACACTCTTGAATCACATCGAGTTGATGAACAGCTTTAGAAAATTCATCAAATACATCAGGGCTCGTTTTAGTGAGTGTAATCTCAACTAATACAAGTAATGCAGCATCAACTTTATAGGGGTTTAATTTAGCGTGATATCCGAGTATTACATTATCTTTCTCTAAACGCTTAACCCTTTCTAAACAGGGGGTTGGACTAAGCCCTACTCTTTTAGATAATTCGACATTCGATAAACGTCCATTCTTTTGAAGCTCAACTAAAATGTTTCTATCGATGCGATCAATTTTTTTCTCAGGATAAGGTATCATATTTTATATTTAACCATTTATTTTAACTTTTACAGGATTATATATCGTAACTTTTAATATTACGACAGGTTACTCCGCCAAAATACCAATATACTAGCGTTAAATATTACAAGCAAATTATTACTTAATTGATGAGTAATAATTAAAGCAAACATAACTAGAAACAAGAGAGCGATTTATGATTATTGGTGTACCTAAAGAAATTAAAAACCACGAGTACCGTATTGGTTTAACCCCAGCAGGAGTTAAAGAATTAGCAGTAAATGGTCATGAAGTGATTGTTGAAAATAATGGTGGTGCTTCAATAGGTTTTGATAATGAGCAATACATTGCTGCAGGTGCAAAAATTATTGATTCAGCTATAGAAATTTTTGCTACTGCAGATATGATCATTAAAGTAAAAGAGCCACAACCTGTTGAGTGTAAAATGCTTCGTCCGGGTCAAATTTTATTTACTTACTTACATTTAGCTCCAGATCCTCAACAAACTGAGCTGCTAGTTGCTTCTGGCGCAACTTGTATCGCTTACGAAACAGTAACAGCAGCAGGTGGCGGTTTACCTTTACTAGCGCCTATGTCTGAAGTGGCTGGACGTATGTCAATTCAAGCTGGCGCTCATGCGTTAGAAAAAGCACAAGGTGGTTTAGGTGCATTATTAGGTGGTGTTCCCGGTGTTGCTCCCGCAAAAGTATTAATCGTTGGTGGTGGTGTTGTAGGTACTCAAGCTGCTCGTATGGCTGTTGGTATGGGCGCTGACGTTACCATTTTAGACCGTTCTTTACCGCGTTTACGTCAATTAGATACTGAATTCGATGGCCGCTTAAAAACAGTTTACTCTACTGCTGATGCGATGGATCAATTAATTGTTGAAGCTGACTTAGTTATTGGTGCGGTATTAATTCCTGGTGCAGCTGCACCTAAATTAGTGACTAAAGAACATATCAAAATGATGAAAAAAGGAGCGGTTATTGT
Source organism: Colwellia sp. SU-HH01217 (assembly GCF_057543495.1). Taxonomy (NCBI): domain Bacteria; kingdom Pseudomonadati; phylum Pseudomonadota; class Gammaproteobacteria; order Alteromonadales; family Colwelliaceae; genus Colwellia; species Colwellia sp. SU-HH01217. The sequence goes on from NZ_BAAJLX010000003.1 coordinate 136,873, forward strand.
TGATGTTGCAATTGACCAAGGTGGCTGTTTTGAAACATCAAAAGCAACAACTCATCAAGAGCCTACTTATGTTGTAGACGATGTAGTGCATTATTGTGTAGCTAATATGCCAGGTGGCGTTGCACGTACTTCTACCATGGCACTTACTAATGCAACCATGCCATTTGCAGTAACACTTGCAAACAAAGGAGCTAAACAAGCATTACTAGATGATACTCATTTAATGGCAGGATTGAACGTATTAGGTGGTAAAATTACATATAAACCAGTCGCTGATGATTTAGGTTATGAATACGTTGCACCAGAATTGGCTTTAGCAATGTTATAATTATTTCATATAGAATATTAATATGAACTATTTAAAACCACTAACACCCTTTGTTAGTGGTTTTTTTGTATAATAAACAAAAAACTCACATAGCCTCTTGCATTATTGACTTAAAATCCCAATAAAATAAGCATTAATATAATTTTAGTTAAACATTTTGGAGTGATCATGAGCGACACGAGACATTGCCCTTTACTTATTTTAGGTTCGGGCCCTGCAGGTTATACAGCCGCAGTTTACGCAGCACGTGCAAATTTAAAACCAGTGATGATTACTGGCTTACAACAAGGTGGCCAATTAACCACCACTACAGAAGTTGAAAACTGGCCGGGCGATGCTGATGATTTAACAGGCCCTGCATTAATGGAGCGTATGCAAAAGCATGCTGAGAAATTTGATACAGAAATAATTTTTGATCATATTAATGAAGTGGATGTAAACACTCGCCCTTTTAAATTAAAAGGTGATAGTGGATCTTACACTTGTGATGCGTTAATTATTTGTACAGGTGCTTCTGCTCAGTACCTAGGTCTTCCTTCTGAAGAAGCATTTATGGGCCGCGGTGTATCGGCTTGTGCAACTTGTGATGGCTTTTTCTATCGTAATCAAAAGGTAGCAGTAGTTGGTGGCGGTAATACCGCTGTTGAAGAAGCACTATACTTATCAAACATAGCTTCAGAAGTTCACTTAATACACCGACGTGATGAGTTTCGCTCTGAAAAAATATTAACGGCAAGGCTCATGGATAAAGTTGCTAATGGTAATATCGTCCTTCATTTAGATCGCACTTTAGATGAAGTGCTAGGTGATAACATGGGCGTAACCGGCCTACGTTTAAAAGATATGAAATCTGATGCAACAGAAGAGCTAGAGGTCTCGGGTGTCTTTATTGCTATTGGTCATAAACCCAATACCGATATATTTATTGATCAATTAGATATGAAAGACGGTTACCTTACCATTGAAAGTGGTACGCAAGGCAATGCAACGCAAACAAGTGTTGAAGGCGTATTTGCTGCCGGTGATGTTGCTGATCACATCTACCGTCAAGCAATCACATCTGCTGGTGCCGGTTGTATGGCAGCCCTTGATGCAGAACGTTATTTAGACGCTAAAGGCTAATATTTACCACATCAACAGCAAATATTAATGTTAAATCTTAATAACGAGTCATTAATACGAAATGATTCTTGGAGTAACAGTAAATGAGCCAAACTATTCATTATTTAAATAGTGAAAGTTTGGCTTTCCCATCTCCTCAGTTAGCATTAAAAGATCCAAATGGCTTACTCGCTATCGGTGGAGATTTATCACCGCAAAGGTTAATAGCAGCTTACCAACAAGCTATTTTTCCCTGGTTTAATCAAGGTGAGCCTATAATGTGGTGGTCGCCTACCCCAAGAGCGATTATCCCAGTAGAACTTATTAATATTAATCGCTCCTTAAGTAAATTTATAAAGAAAAACCCTTATTCCATTACACTCAATAAAGACTTTGGCCAAGTGTTAGCCTATTGTGCCGATGCACCATTTCGAAAAGAAGGCACATGGATTATTGATGAAATGAAGACTGCCTACATGAGGCTTCATGAATTAGGCTTTGCCCACTCGATTGAAATTTGGCAGGATCAAACACTTGTTGGAGGATTATATGGTGTAGCTATTAATGGCTTTTTCTCTGGTGAGTCCATGTTTTATATAAAAAGTAATGCATCAAAAATTGCCTTAATCGCCTTGGCTAAATTACTAAAATCAATTGGTGTTAATTTTATCGATTGCCAAATGACCAACCCTTTCCTAGCGACTATGGGATGCATTGAACTTGAGAGAACACAATTTAATACATTACAAAAAAGTGCACTATCTACAGAAGTTCCTGTTAATTTTTGGCAAAGTAGAAATCTAGCAATATGACCGAGCAAAACTTTAAATTAGGTTTAACAAAAACATTCGACTGCAATTACTTAGCAGATCAACAAGAACAATTATTAATTGCCGTTGATGAACGATTACAAACTAATACGAGTTATACTTGGTTAATGGAACAAGGCTTTCGCCGAAGTGGTGAACAAATTTATCGACCGCACTGCCCTGCATGTTCGCAATGTCAATCGATTAGAGTAATGGCAGATGACTTTGCTTTATCCAAAAGTCAAAAGCGCATTATGAAAAAAAATGCCGCATTTAAAATAACGCAATCTTTTGCAATTAAAGACGATTACTATCCTCTTTATGAAGCCTATATTAATACCATACATCGAGACGGTAGTATGTTCCCAGCAACAAAAGAACAATACCGAAACTTCCTTACCAATAATATTACCAAACAGTTATTTATTGAAACTTGGGATAAAGACAAGCTGATATGCGTGGCCGTGACAGATTGCTTAGAAAATGCCCTTTCTGCCGTTTATACTTTTTATCATCCTAACTACCAACACGCCAGTTTAGGGGTTTTCTCTATCCTTAACCAACTTAGAATCACAAAAGAATGGCATAAACCTTTTCTCTATCTAGGTTATCAAATAGATGATTGTCAAAAAATGAATTATAAAAATCGATATTTCCCCTACCAAAGGCTAATCAATAATCGATGGATAATCGTAAATAAATCCTCCTAAGCCTTTACATTCGGGCGCTAATTGGGCATCATCTGCGCAGCTTTTTTTTATATATTCTAAAAAGGTTGAAACGTTCTATCGTTTCACTTGAATATATGCACAACTTAGAGGTTTAGCGCCCAATGGCGAAAGAAGAAAATATTGAAATGCAAGGTACAGTTTTAGATACCTTACCTAATACTATGTTCCGTGTTGAATTAGAAAATGGTCATGTTGTAACTGCCCACATTTCTGGCAAAATGCGTAAAAATTACATCCGTATATTAACGGGTGATAAAGTAACGGTTGAATTAACGCCTTACGATTTATCAAAAGGTCGTATTATCTTCCGTGCGAGATAAAGATATCATTAGTTAAGTTATTTAATTATTAAATTAACATAATTTAAAAAGCCTTTAACTTTCGTTAAAGGCTTTTTTATTGGCAATGTAATAAGGTTAATGTTCAATTAACTCTTTTTTACTTTCATAATTGATGACAATATCCCCTTTACGAACACTCACCTTAGCTGTTCCGCCTTGAGTTAACTCACCAAAGAGTAGCTCATTAGCCAATGGTTTTTTAAGGTGCTCTTGAATCAAACGAGACATAGGTCTAGCTCCCATCGTTTTATCGTAACCATGTTCAGCCAACCATTTTTTAGCTTCTTTCGTTAATTCTAACGACACTCCCTTCTCATCTAATTGCGCTTGCAGTTCAACGATAAATTTATCGATAACTTGCTCAATAACAACATTGTCTAAATGATTAAACCAAACAATATTATCTAAGCGGTTTCGAAACTCGGGGGAAAAGACATTGTTAATTTCTTTCATGGCATCAAAACTATGATCTTGTTGTTTAAAACCAATAGACTGACGTGTTGTTTCTTTAACACCCGCATTAGTTGTTAATACTAAGATAATATTTCTAAAGTCAGCTTTTCTACCGTTATTATCAGTTAAGGTGCCATGATCCATCACTTGCAATAAAATGTTATAAACATCTTCATGCGCCTTTTCTATTTCATCAAGCAAAACAACAGCATGTGGATGTTTAATAACAGCATCAGTTAACAACCCACCTTGCTCATACCCTACGTAACCTGGCGGAGCACCAATTAAACGGCTAACAGCATGTTTTTCCATGTACTCAGACATATCGTAACGTAATAACTCAACACCTAAAATATTTGCAAGCTGCTGGGTTATTTCTGTTTTACCAACCCCTGTTGGTCCTGCAAATAAAAATGAGCCAATCGGTTTTTGTTCATTACCTAAACCAGCTCGAGATAATCGAATAACGGAGCTGAGTTGATCAATAGCAGTATCTTGACCAAATACAACAAGTTTAAGATTACGATCTAATGTTTTAAGGCTATCTTTTTCCGTAGACGACACCGATTTTTCCGGAATGCGGGCCATTTTTGCCACAATCATTTCAATATCAGTATTATTAATAACTTTTTTACGTTTAGAGGAGGCTACAAGTTGTTGTTTCGCCCCTGCTTCATCAATAACATCAATCGCTTTATCAGGTAAGAAACGTTCATTAATATACTTAGCAGATAATTGGGCAGCCGCCTTAATGGCCTTTGTGGTATAACGAATGCCATGGTGAGATTCATATTTATTTTTCAAGCCCAATAAAATTTTTGTGGTGTCATCAACACTTGGCTCTGCAATATCTATTTTTTGAAAACGTCTTGCAAGTGCGCGATCTTTTTCAAATATTGATTGATACTCTTGATACGTCGTTGAGCCTAAACAGCGAAGTTTACCTGCCGATAATAACGGTTTGATTAAATTAGACGCATCCATCATGCCACCAGATGCAGCTCCTGCGCCAATTATGGTGTGGATTTCATCAATAAATAAAATAGCATTTTCATCTTGTTCTAAATCTTTTAAAAGCGCTTTAAAACGTTTTTCAAAGTCACCTCGATATTTAGTTCCAGCTAATAGTGCTCCCATATCTAACGAGTAAATAGTGGCTCCAGCTAAAAACTCCGGCACTTTTTCTTCAACAATTAAGTTGGCCAACCCTTCTGCGATAGCCGTTTTACCCACACCGGCTTCACCGACAAATAATGGATTATTTTTACGACGACGACTAAGTACTTGGAGGGTTCGCTCTAGTTCGTCATCACGGCCAATCAGTGGGTCAATATTTCCTTTTTGAGCTTCTTCGTTTAAATTAACAGAGAAGTTTTCAATTGTCCGAGGCTCTTCAACTTGTTGCTCTTCATCTTCAATTGATGAGGTTGACTCAGTGCTTTCTACTTTGGCAATGCCGTGAGAAATAAAATTAACAATATCAAGACGACTAATATCTGATTTTTTTAAGATATAAGCGGCTTGTGATTCTTGTTCACTAAAGATTGCAACTAATACATTAGCTCCACTCACTTCGCTTTTACCTGACGATTGCACATGAAATACAGCACGCTGTAAAACTCGTTGAAAGCCTAATGTTGGCTGTGTTTCTCTCTCGCCTTCTTCTTGAGGAATTACCGGTGTAGTTTCATTAATAAACTCTAATAGACTATTACGTAAATTAGTCATATTAGCTCCACACGCAGATAATACTTCTAACGCTGAAGGATTATCGAGTAACGCTAACAGTAAATGCTCTACGGTCATAAATTCATGTCTAGACTCTTTTGCTTGACGAAAAGCTGAATTTAATGAAATTTCTAAATCTTTATTAAGCATAGGTTACTCCAGTTTTAAACCTTGTGAACAATATCTTTATGGTTACTTTTACTTGTTATTGCAAGCATAAAGAAATACACCTTACGATTGTTCCATCGTACATTTTAACGGATGCTGATTTTCCTTAGCGAAACGTAACACCTGATCAACTTTTGTTTCTGCTATCTCTGCACTATATGTGCCACAAAGACCTTTCCCTTTATAATGGATTGCTAACATAATATCTGTCGCTTTATCTTCGTTCATATTAAAGAAGCGCCTTAATACTTCTATAACAAAATCCATCGGGGTGTAATCATCATTTAGCAAAATCACATTGTACATAGAAGGTTTATCAAACTTGTCTTTTACTTCTTCTTCAACGATCTCTTGATTGTCTGTTTGTTCTTTCCAATTGCTCATATTTCTATAGTAGACTCTGCAGATTAATTTTGCTGTAACTTTTCGTTAATAAATAAATAAAAATGCATTAAAATTTAATAAAATTACTTGACTATTTCTATTATTTATCTACGATTCAATAAGTGGTTATAATTTAGCCGCTCAACTTGTTGTAAACCCCAATTTATCATTGGAATGCAATACGCTTACAGCATACCTAAATACTAAAGGAAATAGAAGGAAGTAGAAGTATGGCTCACGGTACAGTTAAATGGTTTAATAACGCAAAAGGTTTTGGCTTTATTCGTCCTGAAAGTGGTGGTGAAGATATTTTCGCTCACTACTCAACGATTCAAATGGAAGGTTATCGAACGTTAAAAGCCGGACAAGATGTCAATTATGAGCTAAGTGAAGGACCCAAGGGACATCATGCAGAGAGTATTAAACCTACTGAAGATGAATTAGGCGATTAATTTTTAAATAATTTCTCCTTAAAATTAAAAAACACAGCAATTTCGCTGTGTTTTTTTATTGTTTTATTTAGAAAAATAGCGAACTGCTACATATGATCAATAATACAATCACCAAATTCAGAACAAGTGACTAATGTAGCATCATCCATTAACCTTTCAAAATCATAGGTTACTGTTTTAGCACCGATAGCACCTGACATCCCTTTTAACATTAAATCAGCTGCTTCTGTCCATCCCATATGACGTAACATCATTTCAGCAGATAAAATAACCGAACCAGGATTAACTTTATTTTGGCCTGCATATTTAGGTGCTGTGCCATGAGTTGCTTCAAAAATAGCTAAATCATCATTTAAGTTTGCACCAGGAGCAATACCAATACCACCAACTTGTGCTGCTAATGCATCTGATAAATAGTCACCATTTAAATTTAACGTTGCGATAACACTATATTCAGCCGGTCTTAATAAAATTTGCTGCAACATGGCATCGGCAATAACATCTTTGATTATGATTTCTTTACCGGTATTAGGGTTCTTTATTGAACACCAAGGGCCACCATTTAGTAAGTCAGCGCCAAACTCATCACGAGCAAGTTCATAACCCCAATCCTTAAAAGCCCCTTCAGTAAACTTCATTATGTTTCCTTTATGGACTAAGGTTACAGAATCGCGGTTATTATCGATAGCATACTGAATAGCTTTGCGCACTAAACGTTGCGTACCTTCTTTGGATACAGGTTTAACACCAATACCACAGTTTTCAGTAAACCTAATTTTAGTTACACCCATCTCTTGGGTTAAAAAGTTAATAACTTTTTGGGCTGACTCTGTGCCTGCTTGGTATTCAATACCTGCATAAATATCTTCAGAGTTTTCACGGAAAATTACCATATCAACTGCACCGGGATTCTTCACCGGACTTGGAACACCAGTAAACCATTGAACTGGACGTTGGCAAACGTATAAATCAAGTATTTGTCTTAGCGCAACATTTAAAGAGCGCATTCCGCCTCCAACAGGAGTCGTTAGTGGGCCTTTAATGCCAACTTTGTATTCCTTGAACATCTCTAGTGTTTCATCAGGTAACCATGTTTCTGAATCGTATACTTGAGTAGCTTTTTCACCAGCATAAACTTCTAGCCACTCAATAGATTTCGTATCACCATACGATTTTTTTACTGCCGCATTAACGACCTTGATCATTTCAGGAGTCACATCGATCCCGATACCATCACCTTCGATATATGGAATAATCGGGTTATTAGGAACAGATAACTTGCCATTTTCACAAGTGATTTTTTGGCCTTTACTTGGAACAGAAACCTTCGTTGACATATGCATCTCCTAGCAAATAGTTATTTTACAACAGATTTATAACACAAAATAAAACATAAAGAGCAAATACACTAATCACTTTAAAGTGATAGTGACTATTAACAATATAAATGATGTTTATAAAAAAAACACTAGAGATTAACAACTTCCAATAAGTTTATTTCCACTTAGCATGGTGTAAAGGCTTTCAGGCAAGGTATAGATTGAAATATATGAGTACTGCTTTATTAAACATTTACCAGAGTCTGTAAACGATTAATAAACAATTTTTTTAAAAAAAAGGCTAAGTTTCACAACTTAGCCTTATCTCTTTAGGTGTAAATAATTAACAGAGATATTAATTGTTTACATAAGCTTTACTTACAATAAAATATCTAAGATAAAGTTAAATGTGTTGCTAGGACGCATAAATTGAGATGCAAGCGAATCATCTGGCATATAATAACCTGACACTTCAGCAGCAACACCTTGAGCATTATTAAGCTCAGCTACAATTTTATCTTCATGCTTAGATAGTGCTTTAGCAATCGCAAAGAAGTTCATCTTTAACTCTTCGTCTTTTGATTGCTCAGCTAAGGCTTGAGCCCAATAAAGAGCCAGATAAAAATGACTACCGCGATTATCTAGTTCACCCACTTTACGAGAAGGCGACTTGTTATTTTCTAGAAATGTACCTGTAGCAGCATCTAATGTGTCCGCTAATATTTGTGCTTTAACATTACCTGTTGTAACACTTAAGTGCTCTAATGAAGCAGCAAGTGCTAAAAATTCACCTAATGAATCCCAACGTAAATGGTTTTCTTTTTCAAACTGTTGAACATGTTTAGGTGCTGAGCCACCTGCCCCTGTTTCAAATAAGCCGCCACCATTCATTAATGGTACGATAGACAACATTTTTGCACTAGTACCTAGTTCTAAAATTGGGAATAAATCAGTTAAGTAGTCACGTAAAACATTACCAGTAACTGATATTGTATCTTCACCTTTAGCAATACGTGCTAATGACACTTTACATGCTTCAACAGGGCTTAAAATTTGAATATCTAAACCATTAGTATCGTGGTTAGGCAAATATTTGTTCACTTTCTCGATAATTTGACGATCGTGTGCACGATTACTGTCTAACCAGAAAATTGCAGGAACATTCGTTGCACGAGCACGAGAAACGGCTAATTTAACCCAGTCTTGAATAGGTGCATCTTTAACTTGACACATTCTCCAAATATCACCTTGCTCAACATTATGTTCTAACAAAATGTTACCGTCAGCATCAATCACAGCAACAGAACCTTTACCACTCATCACAAACGTTTTATCGTGAGAGCCATATTCTTCCGCTTTTTGAGCCATTAAGCCAACATTTGGAACGGTACCCATTGTCGTTGGATCGAAAGCACCATTTTCTTTACAAAAATCAACAACCGCTTGAAAAACACCAGCATAACAACGATCTGGGATCATAGCTTTGGTATCTTTTAACTTGCCATCTGGTCCCCACATCATGCCTGAAGAGCGTAATGTCGCTGGCATTGAAGCATCAACAATCACATCACTTGGTACATGTAAATTGGTAATTCCTTTATCAGAATCAACCATAGCTAATGCTGGACGGCTAGCATAAACGGCAGCTAAATCAGCTTCAATAGCTTCTTTTTTGTCTTGTGGTAAACGTTGGATCTTAGCGTAAACATCACCGATACCATTATCCGCATCAACTCCTAACTGAGAGAATGTTTCCGCGTATTTATCAAACACTTCTTTGTAATAGACTTTAACTGCATAACCAAAGATAACCGGATCAGATACTTTCATCATTGTTGCTTTTAAATGCAAAGACAATAAAACATCTTCTTCTTTCGCTTTATTGATTTCTTGTTGATAAAAGTCAACAAGTGCTGCTTTACTCATCACAGATGCATCGATAACTTCATCAGCTAAAATGTCTAAATGCTCTTTTAATACTTTGCTTGAACCATCTTCGCCAGTAAATTGAATTTTTACTGTGGTGGCTTTTGCTAAAGTAGTCGATTGCTCACTTGAGTAGAAATCACCATTTGGCATACTAGCAACATGAGATTTAGACGTTGAAGACCATTCACCCATTGAATGAGGGTTACTTCTTACGTAGTTTTTAACTGATGCTGGCGCGCGACGGTCTGAATTACCTTCACGTAATACAGGGTTTACTGCACTACCTTTAATTTTATCGTAAGTGTACTTAATTGATTGCTCAGCATCATTTTGTGGTTCTTCAGGATAGTTCGGTAACTCGTATCCTTTTGCCTGTAATTCTTTAATAGCAGCGTGAAGCTGTGGAACTGACGCACTAATGTTAGGTAATTTAATAATATTAGCATCGGGTTGAGTTGCTAAAACACCTAATTCAGCTAACGCATCATCTATACGTTGCTCTTTAGTCAAATATTTAGGAAAATTAGCAATAATTCGCCCTGCTAAAGAGATATCGCGAGTTTCTACATTAATCCCAGAAGATGCAGTATAAGCTTGGATGATGGGTAATAATGAGTGCGTAGCTAAAGCAGGCGCTTCGTCGGTAATGGTATAGATAATTTTTGATGAATCAGTGCTCATTGAGTTTCCTACTTAAGGTTAGCCTAAACAAGTGAATTAATATTCATATATATGCTATTAATATTCACTTATAATCAGAAATATTTAATTTTTCGCGCGCATAATAGCGGAATTTATCAAGTATTGACAGAGCCAAGCTCAAACAGTTATCGATTTATATAAGGTAAGTTAACGTGACACTTAACCAAAACAAAGTAAATACGCGACGTAACGCAAAATACAGGAAAAAGGTCCAACCAGTTATAAAAGAAAGAAAAGTTGTCTTATTCAATAAACCTTTTGATGTTTTATGCCAGTTTACTGATGATCAAAATAGGCAAACCCTGCAAGATTTTATCCCGATAAAAGAGGTTTATGCTGCTGGAAGATTAGACAAAGATAGCGAAGGCCTCTTGTTATTAACTAATGATGGAAAATTACAAGATAAACTTGCAAGTCCAAAACACAAAACAGATAAAACTTATTGGGTTCAAGTTGAGGGGCAACCCTGTGAAGCGGACATTGCCAAATTGCGCTCGGGTGTTGTCCTTAAAGATGGGTTAACGTTACCGGCAAAAGTTAGCATTATGCCTGAGCCAAAAGTTTGGCAACGCACACCACCTATAAGAGAGCGAGCTAATATTCCTACTACTTGGTTATCTATCACGATCAATGAAGGTCGCAATCGTCAAGTTAGACGCATGACAGCAAATATTGGTTTTCCAACATTAAGATTAATACGCTATAGCATTGGCGAATGGACAATCAACGACATAGATTCCGGGCAATATAAGCAAATTGATATAAAATAGAAAAAAATAATGCGTTAAAAGAAATAAAAACTGATTTTTAATCTATTACCTAATTATTGCTCATGCTATAATTTCGCGCCTTTTTTACAGTTAACATGTACATATAACAAGCAAGATGACAACAGACTCTACAACATTATTAAATACCGACAGCATAGAAAATATTGCGAAATCTCCCGCTGATACCAAAGTTATAGTAGGTATGTCAGGCGGCGTTGACTCTTCTGTATCTGCCTATCTATTAATCGAGCAAGGTTATCAAGTAGAAGGTTTGTTTATGAAAAACTGGGAAGAAGACGATACCGACGAGTATTGTGCCGCAGCACAGGACTTGGAAGACGCTCAAGCAATATGTGACAAGCTTGGTATCAAGTTGCATACCATTAATTTTGCTACTGAGTACTGGGATAATGTATTTGAATACTTCCTTGCAGAATATAAAGCAGGTCGTACTCCTAATCCCGATATTATGTGTAATAAAGAAATTAAATTTAAAGCTTTTTTAGAGTTTGCTTGTGAAGATTTAGGTGCTGATTACATTGCGACAGGACATTACGTACAAAGAGATTTTCGTACATCAACAGACAATCAATCACATTGGACGATGATCCGTGGTTTAGATTCAAATAAAGATCAAAGCTACTTTCTTTATACTTTAAATGAAAAACAGCTAGCGCATACCTTATTTCCGGTTGGTAATATTGAAAAGCCGGCAGTAAGAGCGATTGCTGAAAAAGCGGGTTTAATTACACATAACAAAAAAGACAGTACCGGTATTTGTTTTATCGGAGAACGAAAATTCAAAGATTTTTTAGGTCAATATTTACCTGCTCAGCCCGGTGTTATCGAATCAACAGAAGGTGAGGCAATTGGCCAGCATGATGGCTTGATGTATCACACGTTAGGTCAAAGAAAAGGGTTGAAAATTGGTGGGCTTGCAAATGCAGGAGAAGCACCATGGTATGTTGTTGAAAAAGATTTAATACGTAATGTACTTATTGTTGGTCAAGGACATAATCACCCTCGCCTATTTTCAAAAGGTTTAATGGCAAACCAATTACATTGGGTTGATCGCAAAGCGTTAACTCAACCTTTAGTTTGCACGGTAAAAACACGTTATCGTCAACAAGATGTTGCTTGCACTGTAACCCCATTAACATTGAACGAGCCAAACAGCGAAGGTTCGTTAAATGATGAATATGAGATATTATTCAACGAACAACAAAGCTCTGTAACGCCTGGTCAATCAGTAGTGTTTTACCAAGGCGATGTTTGTTTAGGCGGCGGTATAATCAATACGTTAATTCGATAAATACGAAATAGCGCTCATTATATGACGCTACCTTAAACCCATAGATTGAGAAAATTGTATTAATGCTTAAAGAACAAACGTTAACTTTTGCCGTAGTTTGTCAAGTGGCTCACTTAGTTCAAACCCTTTCGCGTACTGGACAAATAGATGAGCATGATTTAACTATTTTATTACGTAGTATCACCATTACCTCTCCTAAAAATAGTTTAGAAGTTTATGGTGGGCAATTAACGAATATCAAAATGGGTTTAGAGTTACTCATTACCCATTTAGGTGGGAAGTCTCAGCAAAAAGATCCCGAATTTACTCGATACATTGTTAGTTTGTTAAATTTAGAGCGCCAATTAAATAAAAAACCGAAACTGCTTAATGCATTGGGTGAGCGCATTGAACAAACCAATAGACAATTAGAGCATTATGATATTACAAGTGATACTTTACTCGCGAGTTTCGCCAGTATATACAGTGATATTGTTAGCCCAATTGGTGCACGAATTCAAGTAGCTGGAGAGCCTAGTATACTCAAGCAAACCATCAATCAGCATAAAATAAGATCATTACTACTCGCAGGAGTACGTGCCTCGGTATTATGGCGCCAAGTTGGTGGTCAACGACGTAAAATTCTATTTGGTCGCGCAAAAATAGTGGCATGCGCGCAGCAAATGCTTAAAGACATACATTGATCATTCGCTTGATAATAAAATGATCAGACAACATTTAGTAAATAACTTTAATCTTTAATCTTTAATAATATTTTGACTCAGGAATAACTATGGAACTTTCAGCATTAAGTGCAATTTCACCAGTAGACGGTCGTTATGGCAGCAAAGTAAAATCATTACGCCCTATTTTTAGTGAATTTGGTTTAATTAAATACCGTGTAACGGTTGAAGTACGTTGGTTACAAAAGCTTGCTTCAACAGCAGCAATTAATGAAGTGCCTGCATTTAGTGATGAAGCCAATGCGTTACTTAACGCTATTGTTAACGATTTTTGTGAAGCTGACGCTCAAAAAATTAAAGATATTGAAGCAACAACTAATCATGATGTGAAAGCCGTTGAATATTTTTTAAAAGAAAAAATTGCAAACAACTCAGAACTTCATGCTATTACTGAATTTATTCACTTTGCTTGTACTTCTGAAGATATTAATAACCTTTCTCACGGCTTAATGCTCAAAGAGTGTCGTGAAACCGTTTTATTACCTGAAATTGATAAAATATTAGCAGCAATCAAAGCCCTTGCTGTTGAATACAAAGCAATTCCAATGATGTGTCGTACGCATGGTCAACCTGCTTCACCAAGTACACTTGGTAAAGAAATGGCCAATGTTTACATTCGTCTTCAACGCCAACGTGAGCAAATTGCTAATGTTGAAATATTAGGAAAAATTAATGGCGCGGTAGGAAATTATAACGCCCACATATCTGCTTACCCAGAAGTTAATTGGCATGAATTTGCTGATGAATTTGTTACTTCACTCGATTTAACTTGGAATGCATTTACCACGCAAATTGAACCGCATGACTATATTGCAGAGCTGTTTGATGCCATTGCTCGTTTTAACACGATCTTAATCGATTTTGATCGCGATGTATGGGGTTACATTGCCATGGGGCATTTCAAGCAAAAGACTATTGCGGGTGAAATAGGTTCATCAACAATGCCGCATAAAGTTAACCCTATCGATTTTGAAAACTCAGAAGGAAACTTAGGTATTGCTAATGCGTTATTTACTCATTTAGCACAGAAGTTACCTATTTCTCGCTGGCAGCGTGACTTAACCGATTCAACGGTATTACGTAATTTAGGTGTGGGTTTCGCACATGGGTTAATTGCTTATCAAGCAACCTTAAAAGGGATCAGCAAATTAGAAGTAAATGCTGATAACTTATTAAATGAGTTGGACAACAACTGGGAGGTTCTAGCTGAGCCAGTTCAAACGGTAATGCGTCGTTACGGTATTGAAAAACCCTATGAAAAATTAAAAGAGCTTACACGTGGTAAACGTGTTAATGGTGAATCTATGCGCGACTTTATTATGACGCTTGAATTACCTGACAGCGTTAAAGCTGAACTTTGTTTATTAACACCTGCCAGTTACATTGGCCGAGCTGTTGCTTTCATTGATGAACTAAAATAAGCCATTATTTACTCATAATGAAATTAAATTAAAAAGGAGGCTACGGCCTTCTTTTTTCTCTTTAAGCATATAACTTTTAGGACGATAATTATGAACACCTTGCATTGGGGAGACTTAACCCCTGAAAAATTCCTGAACGAATACTGGCAGAAAAAACCTTTAATTATTAAAGGAGCATTTAATAACTTCCAAGATACTATTTCTGCTGATGAGTTAGCGGGTTTAGCAATGGAGCAAGAAATTCAATCAAGAATTATCACTAAAAAATTTGAAGGTGATCAATACAAGTGGCAAGTTAATCACGGACCTTTTGAAAGTTTTGATCAATTTGGAGAGTCAGGTTGGACACTACTTGTACAGGCGGTAAATAATTTTTCTCCTCAGAGCCAATCATTGTTAGACAATTTTAAATTTGTTCCCAACTGGCGAGTTGATGATGTTATGGTCAGTTTTTCTACGCCTGATGGTGGTGTTGGCGCGCATCTAGATCAATATGATGTATTTATTATTCAAGGCATGGGAAAACGTCATTGGCAAGTTGGTGCACCAGATCCAAGTTTAACCGAGCTATTGCCCCACCCCGATTTAAAACAAGTATCAGACTTTACACCTGTTATAAATGAAGTGACTGAGCCTGGAGATTTACTTTATATTCCTCCTAATCATCCACATAACGGCGTAGCAATCGACAATTCACTTAACTTTTCCATTGGTTTTCAAGCACCTAACAATCAAGAACTATTTTCTGGATTTGCCGATAAGTTACTTGATGATGATAGCGCTACAGCACGCTTTGATGATATTAAAAGAAAAGTAACACAAACGCCTGAAATGCTATCGGTTAACGATATTGATAACTTAAAAAGCTTTATGCATGGTGCACTTGAAAACGAGGCTTTGTTTAACCAGTTTATTGGGGCATTTTTAACGCAAGCTCACCACCCTTTAGAATTATTAATTCCAGTTAATCCTATTCTTGATGATCAATTAGACGATATTTTAGCCGAAGAAGATAACTTGTTTACCCCGGTATCAGGCATAAAAGCGTTAATTATTGGTGAAAATACGCAAACTTTATTTATAAGTGGTGAATCTTTCCAACTCAATGAAAACACTAAAGAATTAGGAAGAGTTTTGGCAAAAGGCTACTCAATGACAACAAATCAAGCAAAAAGTTTCACCAATTGTTTGAAAAATAGACAGTTGTTAACTAGTGTTTTAAATAAGGGGTTTTGGTTCATAGAGTAACGGTTGCATTAGAATGTCATACAGTATCAGTCGGGTTGAGTGGGAGCAAGCTGCTCCCCTGTTAAAAAAAGTAAGAGAAAAAGTATTTATTTGTGAATGGCGTATTCCAAGAAAAATTGAGTTCGATAACAATGATCGAACTGCTTTTCATATATTAATTTGTGATGATATTAGCCAAGAGCCTATAGCCACTGGACGTATTTTATCTACAGGTGAAATTAGTCGAATTGCGGTTTTAATGCCATTTAGAGATGACAATATAGATAAAGTCGTATTGCATAACCTATTTAAAATTGCGAAAGAGCTTGATTTAAATGAAGTATATATTCACAGCCCTTTAGATACTGTGGATTATTTTACTAAACAAGACTTCAGCACTGTTGGTTCTGTTTTTATGGAAGCTGGTATGCCTAGGCAACGAATGGCATGTTTAGTTGAAAACGCAATAGACAATAGTAGCCTCTCTAAATGTTATTTAAGTCATTAATAACGATTTCATTATCTGCTTTACCAAAGTGTCTCATCATTAAACATTTGAAAGAGTATTTTGGCTTGACTATTTAAACGATGAGCTAATTTATTTTGTTTTTCTACCCTTGCCGCTAATAAATTCTCTGCCTGTAATTGCCATTTTAATGAAAAATGACGAACAGCGTCTCTAGCTTTTAACGCAACTTCAGCATTAGCATGATCAAAAGGTAAATCTCCACCGACCACCCAAAGTGCCGACTTATTAGCTAATGTTAGTTTCCATAAAGAGAATAGCGGCATTAAATATTTGTTCTCACTAATTAAAACATCCTCAATGATATAGCCTTTATTCTCTAAATATTCTAAGGCGATTAAGTACTGTGCTTTTTTCCACGCTTGTTGCGAAACCACCGACATTGTTCCTCCTAAATTCATCGTTATTTATGTACGCTTTACTTCACAGTTTGAATCGACGCTATTTTTCGCTTTTGTAGCTTGATAATAAGTGAGGTGGTAATGTGCGCATCGATACATAACTAGAGTATAAACTAGAAATAGTCATCCATCTTTTTCACGGAGAAAATAACGTGGCCCTTTTTGATTTAGTAGATTTTGACAACCACGAGCAAGTGGTTTTTTGTAGTGACGAAGCATCAGGCTTAAAAGCGATAATCGCCATTCACAGCACAAAGTTAGGTGCGGCTGTTGGAGGGTGTAGAATGTGGGATTATGCAAGCGATGAAGATGCTCTCATCGATGTTCTTCGTTTATCAAAAGGCATGACCTATAAAAACGCCATGGCAGGATTAACCATGGGTGGTGGTAAATCAGTGATCATCGGAGATGCAAAAAAACTTAAGTCTCCTGCGTTATTTAAAGCATTTGGCAAGGCCTTAAATAACATTAATGGTCGTTATTTAAGTGCAGAAGATGTCAACATTACCACCGATGATATTGCTATTGCTAATACGGTAACACCTTTTGTAACAGGCACTGAAGGAAAAAGCGGTAACCCTGCTCCATTTACAGCGTTAGGTACATTTTTAGGTATTAAAGCCGCTGTAAAATTTAAATTTAATATCGATAATTTAACAGGGTTAACGGTAGCTGTTCAAGGCTTAGGTAGCGTTGGCTACGCACTATGTCGACACTTACATGATGCTGGCGCACAACTTATAGTCACGGATATCAATCCTAGCACTTTAGATAAGGCGGCTAGCGAATTTGGCGCTAAAGTTGTTGGTTTAGAAGAAATATATGACCAAAACGCCGACATATATGCTCCTTGTGCGCTCGGTGCAACAGTTAATGACGATACCATTAACCGTATAAAAGCAAAAATCATCGCTGGTTGTGCGAATAACCAATTAGCTAACACAAGCCTTGATAAACGCTTGCAAGATTTAGACGTGTTATATGCGCCTGATTATGTCATTAATGCAGGAGGAATTATCAATGTTTCTTTCGAAAATGATTACTGCATTGACACCTCAACGGCAAAAGTTAAAGAAATTTATCAAACACTTTTACATGTATTTGAAACAGCAAAAGCGCAAAATAAGCCAACAGGTGAAGTTGCTGATGCGATGGCCAGAGAAATAATTGCAAACGGTGGAAAATAACAACACTCATCTCGTATAAAAGCCAATAACACTATTGGCTTTTTTGAATTACTTCATAACCCCCCTATATTTGTACCCCTTTAAAGTCCTATGATTAAATAAGTAAAATTATATTAAGTGTTAGAATTGACGAGGTAAAAGCAGTACAATATTGCCATAATTTAGCGTTACTGAAAAAGACAAACAACATGATAACACCTTGGTACAAAGAGCCGTGGGCTTGGTTAGTATTTATTCTTCCCTTTACTGCTGTAGTCGCTGGCATTGCTACCTATATAATTGCTAATCATGAGCCTGATCCCCTCGTTGTTGGTGAATATTATAAAGAAGGCAAAGCAATTAATGTCCAATTAGCTAAAGTAAAATTAGCACAAAAGCTTGGTATTAAATTTGAATTACAATACGCTAATGATAAATTGGTTATCAAGCCTACAGGCATTGAAAAAAGCTTCCCGCTTTTAAATGTTAATTTTTACCACCCAACCCAAGACTTTAAAGATTTTTATTTAGCTTTAACTCCCGATGGCTCTGGCTATTTTCGTCACGACTTTTCTGATATCAACGATACTGAAACTCAAGAAGACATTAAGCAACTTGATGGAAAATGGCGCGTTACCATTAGTCCTTTTGAAGATCATTGGAAAATTCAAAACACCTTATATTTTCCCCAATCTAAATTTATTGAAGTGCTGCCTGATTTAAAACAAGCGAATTAATTCATGTCTGAGAATTGCTTTCATTGCGGGGAATCCATCCCTGCAGGCATAAATATAGCGGTAATCATCAATAATCAATCACAACCAATGTGCTGTATAGGTTGTGAAGCAGTTGCCAATACTATTATTGACAATAATTTAACTGACTATTACCGTTTTAGAACTGAACCTGCTCATAAAGGCTCAACGATTATTCCAGAGCAGCTTCAGCGCAACCAGTTACTTGATGATGAAAGCCTTCAGGATGAATTTACCTATAAAACAGATCATTACAAAGAAACCATATTAAGTATTGAAGGGATTAGTTGCTCTGCTTGTGCATGGCTTATTGAAATGCAGTTGGAAAAAGTGGCCGGTGTATTATCTATCACTGTTAATGCCACTACACAACGTGCCACAATTAGGTGGCATGACGACGTTATCCATTTAAGTGACATTATTAACCAAATTGAACATATTGGTTATCAAGCCTTCCCTTTTAAAGCGAGTCAATCTGAAGAAAACAACCAACGACAAGCTAAAAGCTTTATCAAACGTTTAGGGATATCCGGCATTTTAATGATGCAAGTGATGATGATAGCTGCTGGTTTATATTTCGGTGCGTTTTCAGGCATGGCTGAGCATACAATAGTTTACTTACGTTGGGCGAGCTTAGCGTTAACCTTACCTATCGTCAGCTATGGCGCATTTCCATTTTACCAAGGCGCAATTCGTTCATTAAAAGCACGCAAATTATCAATGGATGTTCCTGTTGCTATCGCTATTTCACTTGCATTTAGTGCCAGTGTTTGGGCGACAATCAGTCAACAAGGAGAAGTGTATTTTGAGTCTGTCTCTATGTTCACTTTTCTTTTGTTAATTGGCAAATTTCTAGAATTTAGAGCAAGATCACGTGCCGCAGAAGTCTCCGCCAACCTGTTAAAACTAATGCCGATGACGGCAACTAAACTTGTAAAGAATAAAGAAAGCTTTATAGCAGCTAAAAAATTAGTAATGGGCGATTTAGTTTTAATTAAAGCAGGAGAAATCGTCCCTGCAGATGGCGTAATTCAAACAGGTAAAAGCCAGTTAAATGAAGCGATGCTTTCTGGTGAACAGTTGCCAATAACCAAATCTGTTGGTGATAAAGTATTTGCTGGCACCATAAATGGAGATAGCAATTTAGTTATCCAGGTAACGCACCCTGCTGGTCATTCATTTTTAAGTCAGCTCATACGCTTAAGTGAAGCATCTCAAGCGCACAAGCCCAAATTAGCGCTGTTATCCGATAAAATAGCGCAGTATTTTGTCGCATTAATTTTAGTTTGCGCCATTGCTACTGCTATCTATTGGCAACAACATCTTCCAGAAGAAGCTTTTTGGATTACACTATCTGTTCTCGTTGTTACCTGCCCTTGTGCTTTATCTTTAGCAACGCCAACCGCTTTAACTTGCTCAACAACACGGCTAAACCGTGATGGTATTATGATCAAGTCAAGTCATGTTATGGAAACAATGCCCAAAGCAACTTGCTATGCCTTTGATAAAACAGGTACCTTAACTACAGGTGAGTTTGTTATCGCTAAAACTATATTATTAGATGGTCATAACAAAAATGATATTTTATCCTTAGCTGCAGCACTTGAAAGTCATTCAGAACACCCTTTAGCTAAAGCCTTTAAATGTTATAGGGATTTTACTTTAAACGCATCGAATATTATCGTGCATCCAGGAAAAGGTATTTCTGGTACTTTCAATAACAAAAAATATACCATTGGTAAGCCTTCATGGCTTTTATCAAATCACGACTTAGAAAAGCAGTATTTAGATGCGCAATGTGTACTGGTGTGTTCTACTTTAACAAATGAAGAATCAGGATCTTCTTCAACGCACAATAATGAGCTAGTTGCTGTTTTTTATCTTGAAGATAAATTAAGAGATGATGCAGTCACCCTATTGAATCAGTTTACAAAGGCAAAGATAAAATCTGTAATGTTATCGGGCGATAACGAAGCTGGTTGTCGTAAAATTGCCACATTATTGCCACTCGATAATGTGTATAGTGGATTAAGCGCTAACGATAAAGTTAATCATATTAAAAAGCTCCAAGGCTTATTAACCAAGTCTACTACAACAGTAGCTAACTCCAAACAGCACCATAACGTGGTAATGGTAGGCGATGGTGTAAACGACGCTCCTGTATTTGGTGCAGCTCATGTTTCTATTGCTATGGGTAATGGTACAGATATTGCTAAAAATGGCGCTGATGTTATTTTATTAAATAACCAATTAAGTTCGTTAGCTACGCTAGCCAAAGTAGCTAATAAAAATCGACGAATTATCATTCAAAATTATTGTTGGGCTTTTGGTTACAATGCCATAGTATTACCATTAGCTATGTCGGGGTATATTACACCTTATATGGCAGTAATTGGCATGTCAGCAAGCTCACTAATTGTTATCACTAATTCATTGCGTTTACTGAAAAAAAACACTTAAACAATTTAACAAACACAGAGTCATTATAAATATGAGTATTATCTACGTTTTAATTCCTGTTGCTATTTTGTTGACTGCGCTTGGAATTTATATTTTTTTCTGGGCAGTAAAAAATAATCAGTTCAATGATTTAGAAAAACAAGGAATGAGCATTTTATTTGATGACGACAAGCCTGAAAAAGCTAATAACCAGTCGCTAACAACTGATCCTCAGTCACCTTCTGAGTCAAGCTCTTCTGAAAGTTCAACGATGCAGGCATCAAAAGAGAAAACACCAGAAAATGGAAATTGATCTTTTTTCAGCGTTCGTTATTGGCCTATTAAGTGCAGGACATTGTTTAGGTATGTGTGGTGGAGTTACAAGCATGCTAACATCTGCTATTGCTCAAAACTCATCAAGCTTTCCAAATGAAATAGTCACAAACCAAAGCCAAAATCGTCGTTTACAACATAACTTGCTTAAAAGCGCATCAGCAAAAAAAAATGTTTATTCAAAATTAATATTAGTACTTTGTTATAACCTTGGCCGTATTAGCTCATACGCGTTGTTAGGCGCTATAATAGGTTATACAGGTTCGTTGGCTGCCAAAAACATTGGTGTGCCCCTTGCCGGCTTACGATTAGTTGCAGGTGTTTTTTTAGTATTTCTTGGCTTATACCTAGGACAATGGTTAATGATTTTGGGCAGAATAGAAAGTATTGGCAAAACATTATGGCAATTTATCTCACCACTGAGTAAGAAAGTAATCCCCGTAGACAGCCCAAGTAAAGCATTAGGCTTAGGCGTTATTTGGGGATGGCTACCTTGTGGGTTAGTTTATTCTACTTTAACTTGGTCATTAGCCAGTGGTAGCGCCGTATCAGGCGCTATGATAATGGCAAGTTTTGGCTTAGGTACACTCCCAGCCTTAATCACCATGTCTTATGGGCTTCTAAGTATTAAAACAATATTAAAAAATGTCATGTTTAGAAAAACGATGGCTTTGGCGATTATAGTCTATGGCTTATACTCTATAGTGGTTGCATACCAACTCATGTTCTAATAAAATCCCATATAGTTGTTCTCCTTAGGGATTAATTTAGGGATATATCAAGTTATGCATCAAAAGCACTCTCCAGATCAAAATCATATTCATTGCCAAAATTGCAGTATTAGCGAATTATGCTTACCATTTTCATTAAATGATCAAGAACTCACGTCCTTAGATAATATTATCGATCGTAAGCGCCCGATCCATAAAGGTGACAAGCTTTTCCATGACGGTCAAGAAATGAACTCTTTATTTGCTATTCGTTCAGGTACATTCAAAACATATACTGTTAATGCCGAAGGTGAAGAGCAAATTACAGGTTTTCATTTAGCCGGTGACTTACTTGGTTTTGACGCCATTGCTAGCAATGAACATCCAAGTTTCGCTCAAGCACTTGAAACAGCTATGGTATGTGAAATTCCTTATGAAAATCTTGATGAATTATCTAATACAATGCCGAAGTTAAAGAAGCAGGTATTACGTTTAATGAGCAATGAGATACGCACCGATCAAGAGATGTTAACACTACTCAACCGTAAAAATGCAGAACAGCGTGTTGCTACTTTTATTTCAGCATTAAGTGCTCGTTATCATGCTCGAGGGCTATCTTCAAAAGAATTTAGATTAACGATGACTCGTAGTGATATTGGCAATTACATTGGCTTAACTGTAGAAACTATTAGCCGCTTATTAAATCGTTTCCATAAAAATCAAATTATTCATGTTGACGGTAAATTAATTAAAATTTTAGATGCAAAAAAGTTAGACGATACCGCCAGTTTTTAACCCCTTAAGCTTTAATAAACAAACTCAGCATAATCTGTTGCTGAGTAAGCACTTCTCAAACACTCCAATTCGTACTATGCTAATCTATAAAGAAGTTAAGTCACAATAAATTGATTTTAAACAATTAAAAATCAATTTTCTTGCGGCATAATATCTTTATCGATAAAACCTTAAGAGGCATATTATGGACCATTTTCAAAATATTCTTGTTGTGATTGACCCTACAACAGACGATCAAAAGGCATTAAAAAGAGCAATTGAATTAGCCAGTAAAACGCAATCAACTTTAACCGCCTTTTTAAGTATTTTTGATTTTTCATATGAAATGACAACAATGCTTTCTAGTGAAGAGCGTGAAGCTATGCGTCAATCTGTTATTAAGGATAGAGAACAGTGGCTAGCTGATTTAGCGAAAAATATGCCACATCAAGGTATTAATATTCAATACAAGGTTATTTGGCATAACCGCCCTTTTGAAGCCATTATTGAAGAAGTTATTGCTAAAAAACATGATATGGTAATCAAAGGCACCCATCAACACGACAAACTTAAATCTGTTATTTTTACACCAACAGATTGGCATATATTACGTAAATGTCCATGCCCAGTATTATTAGTTAAAGATCATAGTTGGCCAGAAAATGGCAATATTGTCGCTGCCCTTAATATGGGAAGTGATGAAGAAGAGCACCAGTCTCTCAATAATATTATTACAACAACTGCTCGCCGAATAGCTAAAATTCTTAACGGTAATGTACATTTAGTTAATTCTTACCCAGGCACTCCTGTTAATATTGCTATTGAAATCCCCGAATTTGATGCCAGTGAATATAACGAGTCTATGCTGCAGCATCATCAACAATCCATGGATGAACATGCAAAAAAATATAATATCGCTAAAGAACACACATTTGTTCAAGAAGGTTTACCTGAAACTGTTATAGAATCTGTATCAGAGCAATTGGATGCTGAACTTGTTGTATTAGGCACTATTGGGCGTACAGGTATCTCAGCCGCATTAATCGGTAACACCGCTGAACATGTCATTGACAGATTAAAATGTGATGTTCTTGCCTTAAAACCAGAAGGTTATGTTTCACCTTTTGAAAAATAGCTAATAAAATAACGTGACAAATAAAAACAATAATCACGGTTTTTATTTGTCACTCTCTTTTTTATATAAATATCTCATTACCTTATTTCTTCAATAATGCACACAAATTAACGCAAGCACTTCGCTTTGATAAACTCTAAAGGTATAATGCGCTCGATTAAACCTTATAAACGAACATTGTCTCGTTAATCATTCAGTAATACTCAGTAAACAACGAAGTAAATAACATGACCAATCAAATAAAACCGCTTTCATCAATTGAACAAACGCAATTACAAAAATTAGAGAAAAAATTACGACGTAACGTTGGTCAAGCCATTGCTGAATATAACATGGTGGAAGATGGCGATAAAATTATGGTCTGTTTATCTGGCGGCAAAGATAGTTACGCGTTACTGGAAATTTTACTTTTATTAAAAAAATCCGCTCCGATAAACTTTGATATAGTTGCTGTTAACTTAGATCAAAAACAACCAGGGTTCCCTGAACATGTTTTGCCTGAATATCTAAGCCAAAAAGGTGTAGAATTTAAAATTGTTGAAGAAAACACTTACTCCATTGTTAAAGATAAAATTGAAGATGGCAAAACAACTTGTAGTTTATGTTCAAGATTACGTCGCGCGATCTTATATAAAGCGGCAACAGAGATTGGTGCAACAAAAGTTGCCTTAGGCCATCACCGTGATGACATGATAGAAACTTTAATGTTGAATATGTTCTACGGTGGCAAACTCAAATCAATGCCTGCGAAGCTTGTTTCGGATAATGGTGAGCACATCGTTATTCGCCCATTAGCTTTTTGTAAAGAAGCCGAACTTGTGCAATATGCTGCCTTAAAGCACTTCCCAATTATTCCTTGTAATTTATGTGGTTCGCAACCTAACTTACAAAGACAAAATATCAAGCAAATGCTAAATGAATGGCAACATCAATT
Source organism: Colwellia sp. SU-HH01217 (assembly GCF_057543495.1). Classification (NCBI taxonomy): domain Bacteria; kingdom Pseudomonadati; phylum Pseudomonadota; class Gammaproteobacteria; order Alteromonadales; family Colwelliaceae; genus Colwellia; species Colwellia sp. SU-HH01217. The sequence goes on from NZ_BAAJLX010000003.1 coordinate 161,943, forward strand.
CCCTGGTCGGATAGAATCTATGTTTACCGCTATTCGGAACGTAGTACCTTCACATTTATGCGATAATCAATTATTTGATTTTAAAAATATTGATTCAGCTAACGGTATAACCAATGAAATGATTGATGGAGGGGATACTGCTTTTGATCAGGAATCATTCAACACACCCCTTGAAACTCATCCTAAGTTAAAAGAAAACCAATTAGACTTTATTGAAGTGAAGTAGATAACTTACAGCAAATTATTCAGCCAGCTAATGAGTGATAACCCAATTAAATTTAATGTGTGATGCACTTGCTGACTGAACTTTTACAAATTTGATTCTTTAAACCCAATTTCTCTCATAAGTACAAATAAGGATCGTTTAAGGCTTACTTTTTACAAAGTACGCTTGATTATGTCTTAACATTTCAGAAATTTCTAACACGTAATCGGTACCACGCTCAGAATATGGTAGTAACCCTGTTGCCAGTACTTCTGCCTGTAATGGTTGCCCTTGCTCTCTTAATTGCGTTCTAATTGCTCTAAATACACTATAAGCATTATTGGTATTAATATTATAAAGATAGCGATTAACGGCTTCATTGACACTGTCAAAAGCTGCCACTTCATGTTTTGCCCCTTCATTACGACCATTAGGCACCATACCGCAACCTTCTCGGTAACACCAAATACCAAAGAAATTTAAACCAATTCTAGCAAATCTAGATGTGCCCCAAGCTGATTCATTCGCCGCTTGCACTAAAATTAAAGGAGCAGGAACTATATCAACTCTTACAAGTAACTCATCTAATTGTTGTAATAAAGAAAATTGCTTATTCACTTTGTAGCGTTTAACTAAAGCCGCTAAATCCATTTGTTCTTGTTCAGATAAAGGCTCTTCAAGGCTTACTTTCTCTCTCCAGGTCTTTATTTGGCCTCTGGCAGATAACACTAATTGATTTTCATGAGTAATTGATGGCCTGATAAAGTTAAAAAACTGGCGTTTCTTTTGTTTAACATTACCAATTTTCGAAAACTTAGGTAGTTCTACAGAATGTAGTGGCTTTTCGATAACAACAGGCGCTTTTACTACCTTTGACGTTTTTTCATCAACTGGTATATCTCCCTGCACGATTTTTTGAAAAGTAAATGGAGCGATTAAGCCTATAATTAAAGCGATTAAAACAATCGTTATAAATAGTTTTTTTTGCATTACAGTCCTTGTTTATTAAGCCGAAAAAGTGTCATCAGCTTTTGACGATGGCGGTAAATTAGCACCATCAATAGCAATTATTTGTAAACCAAAGATCTCACGATATAAAACACCTTTAGCATTATAATAAAGTGGAGCGAGATAAGATAAGCTGAAAAAGAATATGACGCCGCCAATAACAGATAAACTTGTTTGCGCTAGAAACAATAGAGGTAGTAAGCTGATTATTAAGGCTGAAAAAAGTGTTACATACACTGAAAAAATTTTAAACCAATTAAAGCGTAGTGATTGAACTGATAAAACGATCGCTTTAATCGGTGAAAGTTTTTTCTCAACTACTAAAGGAATAACTAACGACAAACCGACGGCTAAAAAAATACCGGGAAGAATAAACAACTGTATGCCAATACTGATAAACAATGAAGACAATAAAGCACAAAGTGCCACCCAACTTCCTCTTTTTAGAAATGAAAACACCAACTTAGGCTGAGTTTTCATGCCGACAGCATGAAACACCCCCATCATTTCAACACCCGCTAAAAATGGCCAAATAAATAAGGTGACAATTACATTGAGGATCATACTTGATTTTGGATCAGCTAATACAGCTTCAATTCCGCCTAAATTATCACTCACCACAAACGAAACAATGCTTCCTATTGACAGAATAAATAATAAACCTAAGTTTATAGATAAACGAGACTGTAACGTTTTTTGCCAAGCTTCTTTTAAAATGGCTTGGCTATCAATGGTGAAATCACCTTTAACCGCACGCTCAATATTGCCACCAACTTGTATAACTGATTTCTTTTCCACGAAAATAAAACCCTTCTTTTAAATCATAATCTCAATAGATTACATAATCAGAGCATTATACCTATCAGACTGAGTCAGTTCAAAAATACTTATCCTTAACTGGCTAAGCCGATATAAATTATTTTATAGGAATAAAAAATCAAGACAGACTATTTTTGCATGTGTTTAGATTTTAATAAACGACTGTAAAAACACCATAATTTGTCAAAAGAGTCAAAGTAATACCTTTTACCGTGATAACTTATGCTCATAATTTAACCTCATATTATTTGGGGAAGTACTCTTCATACGCTTAGTAATAAAAAGTGTACAAAATCCCGGCAACAATAGATGTCAAATAATGTAATAGTTAGTATTAATTAGTCTTTAATTTTTCGAAGTATTTGAGTAAAAAAATCACTACCCTTTTGACGAGCAAGAGCAATATTATTATCAGGAATATCTTCTGGTCGGTTATAAACACTTAATACCCGCGCCATACTTTCTTCTCGAATAATGTGCAGAACAGGATATGGTGATCGGTTAGTAAAATTAGCTACATCATCATAATCTTCCCCATCAAAATAGTAATCTGGGTGGAAACTAGCTAACTGAAAAATGCCCTCATAACCAGAGTCAATCAATAACTCTTCTGCATAGGCAACAAGGTCTAAATACTTTTCGAAGCTTTTAAAACCATCCTTATAAATAATTAAACAAGTTTCAATCTTATCGTTTTTCACTAGCTGCTCACATTGACTAATGAGTTCCTCAAGGGCATGTTCAATTTTAACTTTCGCCGATAAATGATAATCAATAGTGTCGTTAACAAATTCTTTTTTAGCAAACGGGCAAAAGTTTAATCCAATAATAATTTGCTCTAACCATTGCTTGGTTTGAATTATTTCATTTGCCATGAATCTCGCCTTTTATGTATATAAAATTAACTTAACATTTATATTTACAATGTCGATTGTATTACTGTTGTAGATACCACATTTTCTTATAATGACCATTTTGATTAAGCAACTGTTGATGATTACCCTCTTCAACTACTTCACCATTTTTCATCACAATAATATGATCCGCATCTATTATGGTCGATAACCGATGAGCAATAACTAAGCTTGTTCGGTGCTTAGAAACTTCTTTTATAGCTTTTAAAATAGCTTGCTCGGAATGGCTATCTAAAGATGAAGTCGCCTCATCAAAAACCAGTACAGCAGGATCCTTAAGAATAGTTCTAGCAATAGCAACACGTTGCTTTTCGCCGCCAGAAAGCTTTAAACCACGCTCTCCAACTTGTGTTTTAACACCATCGGGTAAAGAGTCAATAAAATGAGATAAATGCGCTAACTCTATTGCCTTATAGACTTCTTCCTGACTAGCATTTGGATTACCGTAATGTACATTAGCAAAAAGTGTATCATTAAAAAGCACAGTATCTTGTGGCACAATCCCTATGTGTTTTCTTAATGAATGTTGTGTCACTTCTTTAATAGGTTGACCATCAATTAAAATTTGTCCGTCGTTGACATCGTAAAATCTAAATAATAATTTAACCAGTGTCGACTTACCCGAACCACTTTCACCTACTACCGCTACTTTTTGTTTGGCGTGTATATTAAAAGATAAATTTTTAATGATTGGCCGATCATGATGATAAGAAAAAGAAATATTGCTAAATGCTATTTCTCCATGGCTAATAGCTAATTCTTTGGCACCAGGGGTATCTTCAACTTTGGCTTTTTTATCTAATAAACCAAACATATTTTCGATATTCGCTAGCGATCCTTTAATTTCACGATAAACAAAACCTAAAAAATTCAATGGGATAAAAAGTTGCATCATAAAGGCATTAATTAAGACAAAATCTCCCAGAGTCATTTGCTGATGAGTAACTTGATAGGCAGCTAAAGCTAACATACTAGTCATCGATACAGAGATTATCAGTGCCTGCCCACCATTTAGGGCAAATAACGATAAACGGTTTTGTGTCTTAGCTTTTTCCCACGACGCTAGATTTTTATCATAAGCTTGGGCTTCATACGCTTCATTAGTAAAGTATTTAACCGTTTCGTAGTTTAATAAACTGTCTATTGCTCGTGTGTTACTTGTCGAATCAGCTTTATTAGCAGCACGAATATAACCGGTTCGCCACTCTGTTGCGTAAACGGAGTAACTTACATAACAAACAATCGACATTAAGGTGATAAACGCAAACCAGAAACCATAATTGACAAACAATATGGTGATCACCATTAATATTTCCAAAAGCGTAGGCACAATATTAAATACCATAAAACGCATTAAAAAATTAACGCCGGAATTACCTCTATCAATATCCCGAGATAAGCCACCAGTTTGTCTATTTAAATGAAAATCTAAATCTAAGTGATGGAGGTGGCGAAAAACTTGTAAACCAATTCGCCTAATTGCACGCTCTGTAACACGCCCAAACAAGGTATCCCTTATTTCAGCAAATATCACAATGGTTAATCGTACTAAACCATAAGCTGCAACTAAACCAAAGGGTACTAAATAAATTTGATTTTCTGTTTGAGTATCAAGGCGATCAACAATGTCTTTTAAGATAAAAGGAAGATAGACACTAGCCACTTTTGTTAAAATTAAACAAGCGAGAGCAAAACCAATTCGTACTTTAAATTCAAGTAAGTAAGGCCATATTATTTTTAACACTTGCCAGTTAAATTTATCAACTTTTTGATCAGAGTAATGATTGCGGCGCATATTCAATTCCAAATATTATGACGATAATTACTTAACTAATGATACATAACCCATATTAATACCATTCGCCTTTACCAAGACGATAAACAATATTTAATGCGATAGCGTTTTCTGAAGTTTTAGCTCGTGAGCTATAATAGTGACGAATATCTGATTGTACAGCGATATTATTTGTTATTTTATAATGAAGACCTGCACCTAAATTGACTTGAAACACCTTTTTTTCATTATCTTTTTCACGCAACATTTCACCAAAACCAGTCGTAACATAAGGGCGTAAATTTTCTTTAGCGTTGAAATAATATTGAGCATTTAAACTGTAATTTTCGTAATTAATTTCATTATGTGTATTTAAGTCAGTCAGCCTTGCTTTTGAATAACTTAAGCGAGTTGAAAATGACCGTGAAAAATACATGCCCAAAGAAAATTCCGTTGTTTGACCATTCTCAATATGCCAACTAGGATCTAGATCAACATAACCTACACCAGTAGATAAACCAATAATACCGTAATCAATCGGATCCCCGGTATTTTTATAATAGCTAGGTGCCTTTGCACTCGAATAACGTTTGCCGCTTCCTAGCGTATAAGAAACACTTAATTTGACATAAGATTCGGTTTCTTCTCCACCATTAATAGCAACATCTTGCATTGATATATAACCGGTTCCTGCTCTTACAATTTCATGACCAAATAAGTTATTAATTCCTCGCCCTAAACTATCAATAGGATCTAGAGCAATTAACGCCGTACTGCCAAGAAAGTCAGAACCCCACACTTGCCCCCCTTCTTTCCGAATTTCTTGTTCTTGATTAAAAGCCCATTCACCCCATGCCCAACCTAACACAGGAGTAATCACTAAATCTTGAACTGAAGGAATTTCAGCAAGCGCTTCAATACCATATTCCCAATAGAAAGTTGACATTAAAAAGCTATAAACAAAAGCATCCCATTGACGGTAACCAGACTTTCGAGCGACTTGATAATAAGCGCCGCCAAAATAAGGATGACCAATCCAGTTAACTGGAATATTGTCACGATCCCATAAAGGACCCGCTTTTACATTCTCGCCCCATTTAATAAAGTCATCGCTTTCTTTATCCCAGTTCGTAAAACTTTCGGGTAAAACGTAAAGTAAGCCAATAACACCAAAACCATAACCAAACACTGACTTTGTTTGAGACCATAAACGCTGGCTGTCTTCACCGTGTTGAGGTGAAAATAATGAAACTTGGTAAGGAGAATCATAAAATTGCTTCTCTACAGTGTGGTTTTCCCAGATGGAGTTAGTAATATCATTGCGGTAAATAGACGTTAAATCGTCTTCGCAATTAGCATCATTACACGTTTCATTTGCCCAAATAGCACCAGAAAAGAGTAAACTCGCTACAGAGGCTAACTGAATATTTTTGAATAAACGATTTAACTTAAATGTAGAGAGTAAGTTTTGATTTGAATTAAGAGTTTTCATAAAAACAGTATACATTCCAAATTTTAATGCATGAAATCAATGCGTTACAATCCCTTTGCACAACTGAATTTTATGTAAATAATGTTCATAACAAGCGGGAAAATTAAGCCCCATACTTAATTTTCACGCATTCTAGCAGGATTCTTTTAAGATAACCATTGATGAAATATCGGGATTATTTGGTGCTCTTGTTCAGACGAATATTCCGACACCTATGACGGTTAAGCAATTGATAATGCGTCTTATGTTTATGCTGGAAATGTTTATTTAAAAACCAATAAAGATTATCCACTGAGTTAACTCAGTTAAGTACAAGTCGGTTGATGTAACCTACAGAACTTCTTAGAGAAACTTGAAGGTAAATAAATTTAATAAATAAAAGCCGGAACATTGTTGTTTCGACTTTATTTTTGATAAAGTTTGTTGCAGATTAACTCCTTGCTTATTCAACTGGAATTCAAAATTAAAACTTACCTATTTATATCATTGAGCTTTTTACTTTGTTCTATATTTGTCGCCCCTATCAGTTATTCTCAATCTTCGTCCGCAGAGTTTGTTGGAGCGAAAGCTTGTCAGTCTTGTCATCAAAAAGAAGTGAGCGAATGGCGTGGTTCTCATCATGACATGTCGATGAAGCATGCCGATAAGACTTCTGTACTCGGTAACTTTGATGACGTGAAATTCATCAGTAATAAAGAGACCAATCGTTTTTATAAAAAAGGCTCACAGTATTGGGTTAATATTAAAGGACCCGATGGTAAATTTCATGATTATCAAATAAAGTACACCTTTGGTTACCAACCCCTACAGCAATACATGGTGGAGTTTGATGATGGAAGAGTCCAACTTATTCCATTTGCATGGGATTCACGTTCAAAAGCAAAAGGCGGTAATCGTTGGTTTAATCTGTACCCCGACATGACAGCACCGTACCAAGAGTTTTTCTGGACCAATACCGGTCAAAATTGGAATTATATGTGCGCCGATTGCCATTCAACCAATGTTATGAAAAATTTTGACTTAAAAAACAATAGTTATAAGACAAGTTTTAGCGAAATTAATGTTGCTTGTGAAAGTTGTCATGGCCCAGCTAGTGAACATATATCTTGGACTAAAACCCAATTACCTAATACAAACTTGGGCTTTAATCGCAATCTAACCCCTGCTGTATCACAGTGGGTCCACAAAAATGAAAGACCAAATACTTTATCTCCTCAAGAAATAAAAAGCAGCCAACAAGTATTGGTTTGTGCCCAGTGCCATAGTAGGAGAACACAAATAAGCGATAATGATCATGTTAGTAACAACGCTTTTGGTGAGCGTTATATGCTCGACCTTATTTCTACCACGAACTATCACCCTGATGGACAAGTTAATAACGAAGACTTTGTTTATGGTTCATTTTTGCAATCCAAAATGCATCAAAATGGCGTCGTTTGCAGCGATTGCCATAATCCTCATTCAGCTAAATTAAAACTCCCCATTAAAAGCTTATGTCTGCAGTGCCATCAAGCAAGTAACTATGCGGTAGAACAACATCATAAACATCCTAACAACTCTACAGGCGCCCAATGTGTTAATTGTCATATGCCAGAAACGACTTATATGGAAATTGATGACAGACGAGATCACGGTTTTCATATACCTCGACCCGACTTAGCAAAGCAATTAGGCACCCCAGATACTTGTTTAAGCTGTCATGAAGATAAAAATAGTCAATGGAGCGCTAAACACGTTAACACATGGTTTCCTGACTCAACAGTTAAGGCAGAAAAAGATTTTGCACCTGTGTTTTCAGCAAGTAACTTATCACTCAATGAGCAGCAATTACAGGACGTCGCTAATGAACTATCACGTATTGCTCAAACAAGTAGTTATGCTCCAATTATTCGTGCCTCTGCATTATCAAAAATGGCAAATGTAGCGAATACAAATACAACTATATCGATTGCTAGAGCTGTTAAAAATGCTAATGAAAATATTCGTCTAGGCGCAATTGAAGGTGCTGAAAATTTATCAGCTCCACACAAGTGGCGTATACTCAAACCGTTATTAAGCGATAAAGTATTAATGGTTAGAATAAATGCAGCTTTTACTTTAGCCGCTTTATGGGGAAATTTAACGCCAGAGCAACAAGGGAAGTTAACACCTGCATTGAATGAATACATTGAATCGCAAAATTTTAATAGTGATCGTAGTTTTGCTCATGCTAATTTGGCCATTCTTCATGTTTACCAAGGTCAGTATGAACAAGCAATTACTACGTTTAATCAAGGTATTGAAATAGAGCCCTACTTTACACCAAGTTACTTAAATTTAAGTCGTGTATACCGTCAACTTGGTGAAACCAAGAAAGAAATTGCAACTTTAATGCGAGGTATAAACGCGAATCCAGCAGATGCTGAACTTCCCTATAACCTTGGTCTAACCTATATTAGAGCCAAAGATAAACCAAAAGCTTCGCAATTCTTAGGTAAAGCAACAGAATTAGCTCCACAAAATAGTCACTATTTCTATGTGTACGGTTTAAGTTTAGAACTGGAATCGCCTAAACTTGCTTATCGTGCACTTTTTCAAGCCTATAACATAAGTAGCAACCCACAACATTTGTATGCACTTTGTGACATGCAACTTAGGCATCAATCTGCTAAAGGTAAAAATTGCCTTTCAAAACTGTCAAAAATTGTCCCTAGTAATGTCATAGAGCAACTAAAAGCACAATACCCATAAGATAGTCTTCGATGATACAAACTCCTTAAATGAAACCAAATATTGAGGAGTTTGTAATTATCATAAATCTCACCAAATTTTTGATAAATCAAATCCTAGAGTGTTAAAAAGTAGACACAGTAGCTGTTAATCTTAGGAAGACAGCTAAGTCTGGATAAAAGTTAATATTGAACCACTTTTTAATCATATGACTCTCAGTTCCCTTTTCTTTCTGTTTTATTATTAAATATCGAATTAGTCTAACTTTGGCTTTTATCTGAAGCTGCCATCAAAAAAAACTTTAATTAATTTAAGTTTTATTTTCTCAAATTATTTTCTTTATCTATCTAAAATAATTAATTTTTATTTAACCACTTCTATTTCTACTCTTAATGGGTTGTTAATTTTTAGTTAATAAGCAAGGTCAAGATATATACAATGGATATTATTTATAATATATTGCATACAAATTGTTACGAAGTATTTCTAGTTTTATTAATTAAAACAGAGAGCGAACCAACAATAAAAATTAAGCTTTGTTAGGCAGAATCTGTTTAAACAAAGTAAGGGCAGAAGTTATTGCCTAATAAATGCAACGCTAGTGCTTTTCTGGCAAGTAGAGAGTTAATTCTCTGCTAAAGAGTACACTCAAAAAGCAGTCAAAATAATAAATGAGGATAGTCATTGCATAGGCTAACCCAAAAACATGGGAATTTACTATGACACACATTGTCAGTAAGAAATTACTCTCGGTAGTCGCTGTACTTGGTGCTTTAGCATCTGGTAATGCGAGCGCGAGTGATTGTGGTAGCACCACCACTACAACAGGTGAACTAACCGTAAATCAAACTGAATGCATTTCAGGTAATGGTTTATATTTTTATGTTGATGTTGAAAATGATAATACTTCACTCGACATCCAAACATCAGGTGGCACTGGGGAAGCTGATATATTTGTCGATACTACATCTTGGGCGACAAATGCTAACTACACCCAAAGAACTAACAATACAGGAACCGAAGAAACATTATCGGTTACCGCTAATGCGGGTCGTTTATATGTCAGTATTTTTGGAATCCATCAAGGTGTAACATTAGACGTTACAGGCGTTAATAACGACGGCGGTGATAGTGGCTCTGATACAGGTGGTGACACCACAACACCAACGATGTGCGGAGCAAACACCCTCTCCGGCTATACGTTAACATTAGAATCACAAGAGTGTATTTCAGGCAATGGACAATATTATTATATTGATATTGAAAATGACAATACACCATTGTTGATCGAAACTAAAAATGGTTCAGGCCAAGCAGATATTTATGTTAATACTGGCAATTGGGCAACAAGAAGTGACAATATTGCTTCTGCTGTAAGTGACGGTACGAATAAAACACTAAATGTAACCGCTGATGCTGGCCGTTTATACATTAGTGTTTTTGGTCTTAATAATGAAGTAAGCTTCAAAGTAAGCACTGATACAGGAGATGATGGTAACGGTGATGATGGTTCTGGCGATAATGCTAATGTCCCTACCCTACCAGCTAATCCTGGGATGTGTGGTAGTGATACGATTATTGAACAAGAACTAACATTTAACCAAGTTGAGTGTGTAAGCATTTCAGGTTCGTCTTCATATTACATTTTCGTCCCTACTGACAATACAGAAATAACTATGTCGACAGGTGGTGGTTCTGGTGAATTAGCACTGTATACAAGTCAAGAAACTTGGGCAAATAGTAGTAACTATCAATTCGCCTCAACTAATGCAGGCACAGATCAATCTGTTACTTTTACTGCTGATCAAGGTTGGTTATATGTCAATCTAGACGCTGGTCAAAGTAATGCTGATGAAGTTAGCTTTTTAGTGGCTACTGACACATCATTGTTTCCAACAACGGGTGGTGGTTCATCTAACGATATACCAGACGATGGTTTCCCAACCGATGCAACACGTTTTATTGGTTTAAATGGAACCGCACTCGTAGAGCGTATTGCGCTTACACATCCACAAAATGTTAGCCCTATCTATAACATTAGTGGCGCTGATGCGACGCAAATTTACTCAGAAGCCAACATGATTGCTATTGCTAATGCAATTAATTCACGTGCGCCAAGTTATACTGGCGAAGACACTACCGGGTTAGAATCCTTATTCTACTTCTTACGTGGTTCTTTTTATGTATCGTTTGCACATCCTGACGATGTTCCTGTTTATTCTGAAGCTGTAAAAGCATCAATTAAAACAGCATTGCGTACATTCTTTAATAACAACAATAGCTGGACGGTAAGTGAATCTAATGGTGGCGTGCTAAGAGAAGCGTTAATCACTGTTGACTCAGCAGGCTTAGGTGCAGACTTTAATGATATCACTATTCGCGTATTGAATGATTACAATGCTGAATGGAAAGCAAGCTTTAATATGAATGGCGCTGCTAACTCCATTTTCACAACTTTATTCCGCGCACAATGGGATGAGTCAATGCAAGAATTGTTTATTGCGGATGATAGTATTTTAGATGCTTTAAATAACTTCCAACTTAATCACCGTGACTTACTAGGTACTGATGCGGAATATGTATTGCAAAATGCAGTGAATGAAATGGCACGTTTATATCATATCGATGAGCTATTCCCTCGTGTTAAATCTCTTGTAAAAGCTGTAATTAACAGCACAAGTAAAGACGATGAAACCAAGGCATTATGGATAAAAGCAGCAAGTATGGCTGATTATTACGATCGTGCTGATTGTGGTTATTACGATATTTGTGGTTTCGCATACACGCTTGAAGCTGAAACGTTAGCATTTAATTATAAATGCTCTGATAGCTTAAAGATTCGTGCTCAAGATATGTACAACGATCAAGCTGCATGGATTTGTGAGGTACTAGGTAACCAAGAAACTAACTTCCACACAATTTTAGGCAGTAATTATCAACCAGTTGCTGATGATAATAACGAAGCATTAGAATTAGTTATTTTTAATTCTGCTACCGACTATCAAACCTATGCAGGCCAATTTTTTGGTATAGCGACCAATAATGGTGGTATGTACCTAGAAGGCGCGCCAATTAATGAGAAAAACCAAGCTCGTTTCATTGCTTATGAAGCTGAGTGGATGAAACCTGACTTCCATGTATGGAACTTACAACACGAATATGTTCATTATTTAGATGGTCGTTTCGATTTATATGGTGACTTCCAACTTGGTATGACAGTGAATACTGTATGGTGGTCAGAAGGCTTAGGCGAATATATTTCTCAAGGCGATGGTAATGAATATGCTATTTCTGTTGGTCAATCTCAAGAAGTGGCATTGTCAGAAATATTTAAAAACGATTACAACTCAGGTCAAACTCGAATTTACCGTTGGGGTTACTTAGCAGTACGTTTCATGTTTGAAAATCATAGAAGTGATGTTGAGCAAATATTAAGTTTAACACGTACAGGTCAATACCCAGAATATCAAGCGTTTATGGATAGTATTGGAACTTCGTACGATGCAGAGTTCAATAACTGGTTAGTTAATGGCGTTGTATTAGGCGATAGCAATATTGTTGAATTTGGTCCAAATGATACTGATTCTGCCGGTTCAGGTAACACGGGTAACTGGGCTGGCGAACCTGTCACAATCAGTACTGACTTCTCTCCTTGTGTAGTGAGTATTGCTGATAATGCCCATGATGCTGATAATAATACAGTAACTACAAACCAAGTCATTGAATGTATTAACTCATCGAGTGGCTCAGCTTCTTTCTTTATTCGAAACGAAGAAAGTTTAGCAACCCGTTTTGAACTAACAACAAGTGGCGGTTGGGGAAATGCTGACATCTTATTTAAAGCCGATGGTTGGGCTTCTGCACAAGATAACGATGGTTATGCCAATGGTGACGGTAATTTTGATAGTTTAGTCGTTGAATTAAACCCAGACAAATACTGGCACTATATTACACTTGATGGTGAGTTTGGTGGCGTTAAGTTAACGATCAACCAACTTTAGTAAATCTCGTTTAATAAACTATAATCGAAGCCTCAAATATCCATTTATTTGAGGCTTTTTTATAAAAATAAAAAATTCAAATATAATTTATGGTAATAAACCCAGTATAACTATACCTTATAAGTTATATATAAATTACTCGAAAAATGTCAATTCACATCTCAATATCACCTGTTATTGAATACATTTTCCTTTCATTATCACTGTTATATAAGCGTTCTCATTAAATCGACAATTAATTGGTATTACAAAAAAACATAGTAATCAAATTATTTCTCTTTATAAGTAATTCAAACAGATTTTCATTAATTTAAATTAACTATCATAACTTGTACGAAACAAAAAAAGTAAAACCAACAGACAAAAAACAAACATTAACCATTGATTTATATTAATTAAATTTAATTATAAAAAACTATTTAGTTACAATTCATAAAAGAAATCGTTAAGAATCACATCGAAAAACCAACAAACTTACCAAACCTACCTTACCAATTATTAATTTTAAACCAAGTGTTGTAATACAGGTGAAAATGAAATATAAATAACTCAGACATATTCTTGACTGTCTAATAATTAAAATAACCATAACGGTAAAACCAATAAAAATAAATTGGTATACCAACAAATAGATATTCACAATAGTACGAGGGGAAATTAATGAAACTTAACAAAATAAGTTCAGTATTTAATACAAATAGACACACTAAAAGCAATCTCACAATTTTCGGGGCTACATTAACAGCAATGCTAACTATGCAGTCGTATGCGGCAGAGGTTGACACTAAAGCTACTGAAAAAGACAATATCGAAGTAATAGAAGTGACAGGTATGCTAGGTAGTATGAAAGCTGCTGCGCTACTTAAACGAACAGATGGTCGAATTGTTGATGCTATTGTTGCTGAAGATATTGGTAAATTACCTGACAACAATATTGCAGAAGCACTTCAGCGTATTACGGGTGTTTCTATCAACAGTGATTTTGGTGTGGGTGACAGTGTTTCTATTCGTGGTTTACCTCAAAACCGTGTTGAATTAAATGGCCGCTCTACTATTGGTGATTCACGTGACGGTATTAACCTTTCTGATTTTCCATCAAGTTTCTTAAAAACAGTAGAAGTGGTTAAATCTCCTACTGCAGATATGATTGAAGGTGCATTGGGTGGTACAGTAAGCTTAAAAACTGTACGTCCTTTGGAACTAGATAAATTTACAGCTGCGGTATCACTTGATGGTGAATATGCAGATAAAACAGAAAATATAGCCCCTATTTTTAGCGGGTCGTTTGGTGATAACTGGGATTTAGGTGATGCCGGTAGTTTCGGCGCATTAGTAATGCTTTCATACCAAGATCGTGAGCTGCGCCAAGATCAATTCTCAAGTAAAGCAAGACCTGTAGATACTGATATTAATGGAGAAGAAGGTAATACACCAAGTGGTAACATTATCTTAAGAGATGAACACAGTGTTGAACAATATGTAGAATCTCGTGAACGTACTGCTTTAAATTTATCACTTCAGTGGGCTCCACAGTCAGGTAATGGCATGGTGTACCTTGATTTAAATGGCACCGAACGTTCAGGCTCACAAGAAGGTAGTTCAATTTTAGGTGTGGTTGGTGCTCTTCAAACTAACGCAAACACTACACAAGATGCAAATGGCGTTAATAACTATACGTTAACGAATGAGTTTGGTATCCCTAAAACCTATAGTGATTTCCGTGATACAAAATCATTCTCAAATGCCCTTGGTGCTGAGTGGAACCTTACTGACAGAATATTAATTTCAGGTGAGATTGCTGTTGCTTCATCTGAAAGCATTAGACCTGATTCTGAATTTACTCTACGCCCTATTGAGAAACAAACCTTCATTGACAGCGGCGGTGTCGATTTAGTAAACCATGTGTACGACGGCGTATTTTCACAGTCTGGTAATAAGCTTCCTAGTATCATACACTCTGAATCTGATGCTTTTATTAGTGAGCAAAACCTAGCACTACGTACATTTAAAGCGGAAGAAAAAATCACCAACAATGATGAAACAGCTGTTCGCTTCGATATAACAATTGATGAACCGCTAGGTCTGGAGTGGGTTTCGAAGGTTAAAGCGGGTGTTCGCGCAACTAAACGTGAATATGAATACGAGCAATATAAAGAAGAAATTAAAGACATATACAAAAGAGCATTCAACGATGATGACGGTTCTTTAGCGACCATATGGATTGATGATTACAATGCAGCATTTCCTGGAAGCTTCTCAACAATTAGTCATAATAATTCGTTTGATCAAATAGGTCATACAGGACAAAATGACCTATTAACTTATCAAGTTTACAATAACTTAGCAGATCTAGACAATGCTTATAGTCAGCTACAACAATTACTTGCAGGTACTAATTATGCAACAACAGGAAGCTTAGCTGACAATCAAGAATTTCAAGAAAGTGCATATCAAAACGTTGCAGAAGATACTGCCGCCGTTTATTTATCTGCTTACTTAGACTTTGACGATATCACTGCAATTGTTGGTGGTCGTTATATCAAAACAGACCTTGAATCAACGGTTTATCATGATGGTGCTAAAGTTACTGGTAATAATGATTACGCTGATTTCTTACCCAGTGTTAACTTAACTTATAACTATTCAGACGAGACTCTATTTCGTTTCGCTGCTGCTAAAGTTATGCGCCGTGCAAACTTTAGTGAGTTAAGCCCTGCATTTGTAATAAATAATGATATAACTGGCGCTACACAAGGTGCTATTGGCTTAGATCCCTACCGCGCCACTCAGTTTGACTTATCTGTAGAGCATTATTTCGATGAAGGTAACATGGTCTCTTTTGCTGTTTTTTATAAAGACGTGGAATCTTTCTTAAGTAATGAAGTAAGTTGTATTGCAGACTCTTCAACGGTAGCTGGTCAAAACGTTACACAATGGAACAACGTATGTCAGCTTGATACTGCCGGTGTTAGTCAATCAGATATGATTTACTCTGACAGTACACAATTTACAGATGCCGCAGGTTTTGCTCATGTATCAAGTTTACGTGATGCAGGAAAAACTGGTATTGCAACAACTAAAGATACCAATGGTGAAAATGGTACAGTACAAGGGTTCGAAGTTGGCTATCAACAATTCTTTACTTTCTTACCTGGAGCATTCTCAGGTCTAGGGTTAAGCGCAAACTACACCTATGCAGATAGTGAACAACCTAATGGCAGTCCATTATTACAAATCTCTAAAAATACTTATAACGTACAAGCATTTTGGGATTATGCAGATGTTGAATTGCGTTTAGCATACAACTACCGTGATAGTTTTCTTGACACAGAAAATGAAAAACGTGTAGAAAATATTAACAGCCTAGGTACGATTAAAACAGACGATGGCACAGTTTATGGTAATAACTATCGCGACGATAGAGGTCAATTAGATTTCTCTGCAAGTTGGGAAATTAATGAGCACTTTACTGTAGTCGGTAATGCTACTAACTTAACAGGTGAAGCTTCAATTTATGTATCTGAATTGGGTGGTGCATGGAAATACACTGAGGCAGATCGTCGTTTCACTCTTGGTGTTCGTGCTAAGTTTTAAAAACTAAACAACTTAAATTGATATAAGTTTACAAAGTAAAGGACCTATTTATTAGGTCCTTTTTTATATCTAAAGATTTTATATTTACAGTAAATTTGTTTAAAGTTATAAATTTTTATTAAACTGAGCAATAGAGTCAACCACCTCTCTAGCACCTATTTGAATACCATTTACAACTTCACCAGCCTCATTAGATAACTCGAGTGCCTTATCTGCTTCTTTCATACTTTCTTCAATCAGCGATACTGCGTTTTTAGTTAGCAGTTTGTTCTCTGAAACAACACTAATAATCTCTTCAGTCGCAGTACTGGTTCTTGAAGCAAGTTGCCTAACTTCATCTGCAACAACAGCAAATCCTCGACCTTGCTCTCCTGCTCGTGCCGCTTCAATCGCTGCATTAAGTGCTAACAAATTGGTTTGATCAGCAATACCTCTGATACTTTCAACTAGTTGAGCTACTTTTTGTGATTGAGTATCTAATTCAAATATACCTTGGCTTGCACCACTCATTTGTGTGGATAATTGCCCCATTGTTTTAATCGTAGACTCGATAACGTTAATGGCGTTGAGCGTGCCTTCATCGGTTTTTTTCGACACTTCATATGCTATTTCAGAAGCTTCAGACATAGCCGTTTCTCTATTCATTTGATCAGTGATAACCGTTGCGAATTTAACAACCTTGTACAACTCACCACTATCATCATGAATGGGGTTATAAGACGCTTCTAGCCATACATCATTTCCATAACTGTCGATACGCTTAAAACGACCAGAAACAAATTCCCCTGCCCTTAATCGATTCCAAAAACTTTGGTATTCAGCTGAATTAACATGTTCTTGATCACAAAAAATACTGTGGTGCTTACCAACAATTTGTTCTTGTTGATAATTCATCCCGTTAAGAAAATTTTCATTAGCGGTCAATATAATACCGTCTAAATCAAATTCAATAACAGCAGAGGACCGTGTTAAAGCAGCAAGCATATCTTTATGTTCACGAGATTGAGAAATTGTGGTTGTCAATTCAGCGGAGTATACCGACAGTAATGTTGAATTGTTTTTCGGCTGGATAATCGTTCGAAACCAAATATCATTACCTTTTTGGCTATGCAATTGCATAGCACCATGCCAATGCTGGCCTTTTCTGATAGACAAGAGCATTTGCTGAGTTAATTCGTTATCCAATGCTTTAGTAGGAATCAACTCTTTAATATTCTTATTAAGTATTTCATTTTCACTGTATTGGCAAGCTTGTAAAAACAGTGCATTAACTTCAGTAAAATTACCTTCTAAAGTTAGTGAAAAATATGCCATTTCATCTTGTAAATCTTTTTGAATGTCTTTAAATACCGTCAATTCGTTTTCTAACATTTCAATTTTCGATAACAACTTACCCTTACCAAACAGCATATTAACTTCCTTAATAATAAATTTTTAATTCATTTTTTTTGAGTATAGTTAACTTTTTGACATTAATAGTTATTTTTGAGAAATTAGCTAATTAATTTTTATAAAATGTTACTTAAGCTGTTTCTTTTTTCATTTTCGCTTTAATTTCCTTAATATCACAACCATCTAATAACAGTAATACATCAGCTAAAGCACTGCGAAGTTCAGTGCTTTCCTTTTGTGCTTTATTATTTTTCAAATGTGAAATAGATTCTCGATTCATTACGGTATCAAGTAGTTTTTTCAATACATCAGAATCATCAATTTTCAGAGGTGCAAGTGGCTTTGCTGCCACTTCATTGTATGCTTTATAGCTTAGGCTAAGTACTTTTTGTGATGCTTTTAATCTATCCATTGTTAATTCTTATTTAATATATGAATAACCTATTGATAACATCAAAAAATCACTTTGTACATAACACTTTAGACAATATAGAGTATCGTATTTATTTTAGCCTTAAAGAAAGTACAGTGTTAACTATACTCTCGTTACTTATTTAGGACTGCTTGACCAAATATCTTGATTAATCTCGACTTTCTTCTTACCCTTTTTCTTTCCGCTACCAGCAGGTTTTGCAACTGCCTTTTTAGCTGCCAAAATTGAGTCTTCTGAAATTTCATCAGCTTCAAAACCTGCCACTTGCTCGCGCTCAAGGCGGAATTTATTTTTCTTTTCAATCACCTTAAAATGATGAAAATCTTCATGATCGATTAAAGATAAAGCCAAACCAACCTCGCCTGCTCTACCACTTCGACCAATGCGATGCATATAATCTAATGGGCTTCTAGGTAAATTGAAATTAATAACCACAGGGAGCTTTTCGATATCTAACCCTCTAGCAGCAATATCTGTCGCAATTAATACGTCAATTTCCCCTGATTTAAAACCGTCTAACACTCGGCTACGTGCGCCTTGCCCTTTATCTCCATGAAATACTGCGGCGGTGATGTTATGTTTAACCAGTTTTTTAGCTAAGTGCTCACAATGATTTTTCGCATTAACAAAAATAAGCATCTGTCGCCATTGGTGCTGTTTAATTAAATGCGCAAGCACAGAAGTTTTTTCTCCTTTGTTTACTGTAAAAACACGCTGTACTAACGTGCTTTCCTCTGCATTTTGTAGTTGGATAGTTACGGGGTTATTAAGTAATTGTTGAGTTAATTGCTCAACTTGTTCAGGAAAAGTTGCTGAAAATAACAACGTTTGTTTATTCTTCGGCAATAAAGATAATATGGCGGATATTTCTTCTGTAAAGCCTAAACTTAACATTCGATCTGCCTCGTCTAAGACGAGCGTTTTCACTAAATCAAGCTTAATTGCATTACTAGAAATTAAATCGAGCAATCTTCCTGGTGTCGCCACTAAAATATCAGTTCCGCCACGCAAGGTTAACATTTGAGTGTTCGCTGAAACACCACCAAAAACAGCCACAGTTTTAATTACACCATTAAAATGTGACGAATATGACTGAATACTATCAGCAATTTGCTTAGCTAATTCTCGCGTAGGCACTAAAATAAGTGCCGCAACATAATTTCCATTTGAGCTTTTCTTCGTGGCTAATTTTTTACCCTTTTTTTGTAAATAAAGCTGTTGTAACAAAGGCAGCGCAAACGTCGCTGTTTTACCAGAGCCTGTATTTGCACCAGCAATCAAATCTTGCCCTGCTAATACATAAGGGATAGCTCGTGCTTGAATAGGTCTAGGTTGTTGATAATTAAGCTCAGCTAAACGTTCAATTAAAGGGGTTATTAACTCAAGCTCATTAAATTTTGTAGGCGTTGATTCAAAAGTCATTTGGTTATATTAGTTTTTAACTAGTCAAAGTAAGGCAATTAGCCGCTATTTTAACGTAATTATCTTTAACTAGTTAGTATAAACATTACATCGTGCTAGATTAATAGCATATGCGCATTATGGAGCATTTCGAGCTGATGGTTCTGTTTTAAAGTCCATCACTATTTTGTGCGGATCAACCTTAGCCTTATGTTCCTTAGTCGCCTGAGCCCACCAAATAAGTTGGCTAAAAGACCTGCTAAAATAATCAAACCATGCAGTTTGATCTTCCCCTTGCTGCATTAAACCTGATTCTAAAAAAATGTCTTGCGCTTTAGGAATATGGATCATCGCTGACACAGGAAGGCAACCTAATTCAGAAAGAAAGGTTCAATAAAATTACCGATAAACAAATAATATCCCCTAATCACACTGTGCTATAAATCATTTTCAGTAAAGGTATAACCAACTCAGTTATACCTTTACTGAGTTATCTAATCAATGACTTTAGAACGTTGATTAGATAATTCAAAGTTTTCATCAAACATATGCAGTAATGGCGCAGGTGTTAAATCTGTTATTTGTTGGCTTTTTAAGAAAAGATAATTACACAAATAAATAATGTTGTTTGAATTTATAGGCATTTTCAAACTTGATTTCGATACTTCAGTAAGAAATTTATCTCGATTGACTCTATAAAACTTTTTACCAAGTTCATTTGCGCCAAATAGATCTTTCAATTGTTCTTGTATAACACCCGAAAGTCTCAGTCTAAACTTTGTTCTGATCATAGCGTCCCAGTTTGAATTCTTATAATGTCTGTATGACAAGTCCTCAAATAATTTTGACATTCCCCAGTCCGATGTTTCAAGAGTTGCTAAAATTCCATTTAATGCACGGCCTAAATCATCATGCTCACGCCAATCGTCCTTACATTTATATCTGAGATCATGTTCTACTTCGTGCCACCCCTCCGACAAAACTGTTCGATATTGCACTTCAAAGGTTGAATCAACCCTAGGTTCAGATATTAGGGTTGAGCTTATTTCAGAAGTTTCATTTGGTAATTCATATATAAAATTACATCGTGTAGCATCAAAGATAGTATTTTCTGCTTCATCAACAGTTTCATCAACTTTTTTGTACAATGTGGAAAGAATATTTTGTGCAATATTTAAATCATCAGGAAAATACAGTGTAATTCTAAAACCAAAGAGATCTTGAATTTTTTTTCCATTTTCAGAGTATTTTTCTGGATTTTTTTTAAGCTTACTATCCAACGATTCTGGAGACTTTACTCTATAAAAAACTCTATGCAATAAGCCAACTCTATTGAACTCTCTTTCAATTGTATTAAACAACTGACTAGCAATTCGTTTATCACTTGCTTCCATTAACTTCTACCTAACTTTTCTTTGATTTCAGTGAGTTTTCCAATATTTAACTCTAAAAATGAACGCTTTGCTGGGACAGTTAAATAGCCTCTTCTTTTAAGAGAGTCTAATGCCTCAAGCACACTTTCATGTGAAAATGAGTTGTGATTTTGAACTATTGCTTTGACAGCCTTATGCTTAGAAAATGTAGGTCTACCTTTTGGCCAAAACTTTTCTAACACGAAACACTCTTCAGCTGATAGAGATTCTTCGTTTTCTTGTTTAGACTGTATTTCTTTTTGGTGAGTGATTTTGTCTAAAAGGAAGTTATTATTGGTATCACAGCTTACCAAGTGAATAGTTGATGGCTCATCAAATCCTTCACAATTAAAGAAGTGACAATTCATAAATGTGACATTTTTAAAGCTTTTCCAAAAAAACTTTGTAGAATTAAATACACAGTTAACAAATATAGACCCCTTGAACTCAGCCTTATCACCAATTTTTATATTGCCAATTTTAAGATCCTCAACAGAATCGTCTTCTAGCGCCAGTATTATATTGTTGTTTAATGCAATACTATTTATGACTTTAGCATTCCCTTCACCAAACTCTAGAGTGAAGCTTAGTGCATCCCAAAGTTCGCTCTTTTGAGCTGAAGTCCTTGGTATATAGGACAGGATACTCGGCTCTATAAAACGTTTGTCGCCAACCCATTCTTTTACGGGGTGCTCGATAATTATTTCAGCGCAAAAATTCCCTAATACAAAGTCATTTACGAAACCAATACCTTGCTCTTCATCAGAACTCCTATCTAGTAACGCATGGCTAGCGAGTTTATTTGCAATTTCATCTGAAGTGGGTCTTACATCTGCGGGATAATCTTTTCGGATTTTTTCTATCTTTTCTTGGTTTGCATCCAAGATTACAGTCAAAATATATTCCCTTTCTTCTCCTGTATAGTTGTATGTCATCATATCTCTAGCAATACTCAAAAGTACTTCGTATTGCTCCTCTGGTGTCATACGAAGGTCTTGTCTGGTTCTTTCACGCTCTAGCATCGAATCAAAATATTTTTGAACTAATTTTTCAGGTGTAGACACTACATTTACGAACTCTTCTTTATTAATAGAACGCAAATAAGATAAAAGTACGGGGTTCGAAAGTTCATGGACATTAAAACCACTTTCACTCAATGTTGTGATACGACTGGCATCTAACCATTCAGATACAGTAGGCTCATGTATTCTAATCCTAACGACATCAAAATCTTTTTCATGTACATCCATCCACTGATGGAACTCATCACCATCAAAAATTGCTGTGCGCCTTGTGGTTAGGATTATTTTTGCTTTATCTGTAAGTAATTCTCCAATTGTTTCTAACATTGGTTCAGAATTTTCAAAACCTTCATCAGCTGAACTTTCATGTAACAACTCATCAAAGCCATCTAATATTACTGGCACCTTTCCGTTCCGTATTTCATTATTGACTACAGTAGAACGCAAAGAAGGAAAACTCCTGTCTATTTCATCAAGTAAAACATACCGAAATATCTTTGCCTGTCTATTTCGTGACAATTCGGTAAACAAAGGAACAAATTCAGTTTTAGATGTTACTAGGTTATGTAATATTTCATATGCGGTACATGTTTTACCAAAACCTGCTGCTGCTTCAATTAGAAATAAAACTGGTTTATCTGAATTTAATCTACTCAACACTTCTTTTATTACAGTGCTTTCACCTTCCTTCTCATTAACGTGATATTTTGAGTTAATGTAAGAATATTCAGCATGCTCAGAATAGAGCTTTGCGATTGATTGAGTAAAATGTTCGTAATCTTTCTTAAATTTTCGTTGTGTAGACTCTAGACTAAAAAAACCATTGAACAGTGCTTCTTCAGCGTTAGAAATGCTATCGTAATTTCTTATTTTGCAAGCAAAACCTGAAGCCTTATATTCATCAAAAATTTTATCAGTGTTTAAACAGCGATCTAGCGGAACAATATCAACATTGTGATAATGCCCAGCCATCAATGAAAAAACTAAGATCTTTTCATGCGATGATTTTTGTTGCTCAAACCCATATTGCTTATAAAGCTTTTTAAGTAATTTTCCGTCTATCATTTATTTATCTTCTTTGACGTTTGTTATTATTGGATTATTTTAAGAGTTCTATCGTAATTTCTACTTTGTTTAAGTGTCTGTTCAATATACCGACAATTAGGAAATGCACTACATCCCCAAAATTCGTTTCCTGAATTTTTACCTTTGGTAGCTTTCCTCAAAACCATAGTAGAACCCCACTTAACGCATGCTTTGATATTTTATTTTTCTTTTACTATTTCATGAACATGTTTTACATGCTCACGATTAGTTTTAATACTTCTGTCTAACCTGCCACTTTCAATGTTTTTAACAATGTCGGCCACCTCTTCATCATTAAAAACGATATCATTTTTACTTTTGATATATTCAATACCACCACGAGCAAACCTTACATTTTCTGGCATTTTTGTTTTAAAGGTACTATCGCCAATAAAGATAATGACAGAGAATATACTATTATTCTTTGCGTTACTTTCTATTTCTAAAGTAGCTTCTAACGTTTTGACGTGTTTATAGTTTTGGTGAAGTGGATTCTGGAATTTAGACTTGTGCTTAAAAATTTGTTGAGTCCATTGCTTTTGATTGGCACTACCAAAGATCCAACCTTTCATATTCTTGGTTTCAACCACAAAAATGCCATATTTTGATACTATGATATGATCAATTTGAGTAGTGCCATCTTCTTCAGTAGGAAGTGTTACGTTTTTAATTAGGTGATAATCGTTTTTATCTAAGAAAAATTTAATGAGCAAGTTAACTTGCCACTCACCCAGTACGCCTTTGAACCATGCAGATTTTATGATGACAGCGAATATGAAGATCGGTATTAAATACCAAGCGGCATTAATCATCATGTTAAGGTAAATCGATAAATCCATTTAATTTTTTTAGTAATCCACGAAGGATTAACTTCCTTTATGCTTTCGTAAATCTCTAACCCATGTAGCAGAGCCATGTGTGCGCTTCATTTCAAATAAGTCTATTGCTGCGAATAAATCACTTAGCTTTTTAAAGCCATAGTTACGTTGGTCAAAAGATGCATGATTAGATATATGTTTGCCAATTGGGCCTAACTGTGCCCAGCCATCATCCTCTTCTGAAGCTTCAACAGCTTGTCTTAACAGGTTCATAAGACGCGTGTCACATTTAATACTTGGTTTACGTTTTTGAGTTGGCTGATCTGTAGGTTCTATATCATCCAAATATAAAAACTTAGAACAACTATTCACAAAAGCACTTGGAGCTTTTCTTTCCCCAAAACCAATAACAAACTTACCATCTGCAAGCGCACGTGTAACTAATGGCGTGAAATCACAATCAGAAGAAACTAAACAAATGGTGTCCACATCTTTGGTATAAAGAATATCCATAGCATCAATGACTAAAGCTATGTCAGTGGCATTTTTACCTTTGGTTAAGTCAAACTGCTGAATTGGTTGAATAGCGTATTCGTGAAGAACATCTTCCCAAGGCTTAATACAAGGGCTTTTCCAGTTGCCATAAGCTTTGCGAATGTTTACAACACCGTAGCGCGCAAGTTCAGATAGTATAATATCTATTTTTGCAGCGGGTGCATTATCAGCATCAATAAATAATGCAATTTTTTCTTTTTCTGTCAAAACCTGATTCCATTCAACAATTTAAATTCCCACTATTAATGACATAAGTTAATAATATTTCAACATATAAATCATATAACTGGCTATTTTACGTTTCTAGTACCGTTGGTTTACATGTAGTTAACTATTAATTCGGTTTAGCTCGTCACTAAAGGACTAATACTCTGACCCCTTGACGAATTAATATCTAAAAAAAACAAAAAGGCGCTAACCTTTCGATTAGCGCCTTCTTTAAATGTAGCGTTGAGATAGAGATTTGAACTCTACGTCGAAGGTGTTGTGCTACAAACCTTTAAAAATATTCATTACGTTATTAAAGCAAAAAACCCGTTAACTTTAAACTAATAAAATCAACGGGTTAATCTAAATGTGGCGGTGAGATAGAGATTTGAACTCTAGGAGGGCTACAAACCCTCGCCGGTTTTCAAGACCGGTGCTTTCGACCACTCAGCCATCTCACCATAGTTGTTTTAAAGCTTGTGCTGCCTTAAGACGGGGCGAATATTAAATACAACAGCGATATTTGTAAAGCCTTTATTTCAATTTTTTGTAAAAAAGTAATAGAAAAATGCATTGCCGATATTAAAGCTATAAAATTACTGACAAACTATACAATTTACGTTTAAACAAACATCAATATTTTATAGTTACTGCAGTGGTTATATGAATTTCCAAATACTTAAACGAGGTGAATTCGTCTCAATTATTTTATGACGCAGTCAAGATTGAATGTTACCCCATACACTGTTAAATTGTTTGTCATGAAAAAAATCATAGAAAAATCGAATTACCACCACGGTGATCTACGCACTACTCTGTTAGATGTAGCCCAAAAGATGCTTCAAGAAAGTGGTATTGAGGAAGTATCTCTTAGGAAAATTGCGGCTCGTGTGGGCGTTTCCAGAGCGGCTCCCTATCATCATTTTAAAGATAAAAACGCCCTACTTTGTGGTATAGCTGAATCGGGTTTTAAGCAATTACATCAAATGAACCACAACAGCTTTAATACTGAGGCAATTTCAGCTAAAGAAAAGTTTTCGTTGTTCATTCATCAATATATTAACTTTGCAAAGAACAACCCTGATCTTTACGAGTTAATGTTTGGCCGCACTATTTGGAAACAAGAAAATAGCACACCCGAATTGCGGGACACGGCCTATCCTTGTTTTCAGTATCAAGTTGAAATGACACGAGAATGGCAAAAGCTTAAATTACTCAACCATAGTGGTGAAGATAATGCGCTTCGAGCCTCGCAAGTGCTTTGGGGGACGGTACACGGTATAGCAAAACTTTTAATAGATGGCATATATACCGATGTCACACATGTTGAAGAAATTTGTGATTATGCAGTAGATATGTTTCTCAACCATGAGTAACCTTTTAATAACGATCTGATAATTAAATCTTGTTATTGGTTTAACTTATTGTCTTATTCTTAATATAGTATTTGGAGTGCTTTATGAATGAAGAGTTATCTTTTAACAATTACCAAGAGTTTTATGCTTATTATTTAAGTGAACACAGTAATGAAACTTGCCGAAATTTACATTACATCGGCAGTACTTTAGTTCTTTGTGTGTTAATTTTTAGCCTGTTTTATAAACAGTACCTGTTATTATGGAGTTTACCCTTATTAGGTTACGGTTTTGCATGGGTAGGACACTTCTTTTTTGAGCACAATAAGCCCGCTACTTTTAAATGGCCTTTTTGGAGCTTAGCATCAGATTGGGTTATGTATTTTCAATTTATTACAAGAACCTTGCCCAAGAAGCATTTTCAGGCTAAATAGGTGTTCTTTTAATTTTTTCAAAAATAGTGGTTGTGATGTTAAAATTTATTTCAACAATATTTGATCGCATTTTATTTACTTTAAGTTTTATTGTAGGTGTGCAACTTCCCGAATTTATGCAGCAGTATATGCAACGTTTATCGGGACATTTAAATGAGGCTAAATTTCAATTACAACAGTTTCAAACGATTGCCGATCTACAATTTAATGGCGATTTAACATTAATGATTGAGCGTTATCAAGTAAATGCAGACCAAGCAATTGCTCAAACAGGTAATGTGATCCAAGCGATGTCAGAACGAGTGAGCACCTTTGAGTATCAATTAAGTCAACTACAAAACACCGACTACTTTAACAAACTTTATAATTTTGTATTTCAATTAGATGTTCCAATGGCTCAAGCCACTTTAGAGAGCTTTCAACTTGCTGTGCCTATTGAAATCAATGCTTTGTCTACTGGTGTTTTTTTTGCTTTTCTAATCGTTATGTTGCAAAGTATTTTAGTTAAATTAATTAAAACTTTATTGCCAAAAAAACACCTTAAAACTCAAACCAACGATTAACACGGTTAATGTTGATCAAACCTATCAATTAAAGCACCTAAATCCTTAGAACGACAACACTTAAGTTCGCTCACTAGTTGACTCACGCTTAACTAAGTGAGGGATGTACTTAAATCCTTTATTGTTTAATGCCTTCTCTTGGTGTGCATCTAAGGCTAAAAGAGCTGCTTGCTGCGCCATATCGTTAATTGGGTAATGTAAAGTTGTTAATTTAGGACGAGAATAACGTGAGATTAACACATCATCAAACCCTATCACTGCTACTTCATGAGGGACTTTATAACCATTATCTTCTAATGTACTAATAGCACCAATTGCCATTGCGTCGTTGTAAACAAAAATAGCAGAAAATTTATGACCAGAAGCCAGTAAGCGCTGAGTAGCAATTTCTCCCCCTTGTTGATTGGGTTCTCCATACTCAATTTGGGAGTCTGTAATATCAATACCTGCTTGATGATATTCTTTTGAAAAGCCTTTTAATCGTAATGTTGGATCATCAATTTGAAACTTACTGCTAATGCAAGCGACATTTTTATGTCCTAATGCCATTAAATGCCTTGCCGCAATCTTTCCACCTTCTTCGTTATCAAGCCACACACATTTATCTTTTATGCTTTCAATCATTCGATCGATTAAAATTAATCCTGGAATTTTTTCACATAAGTCAATCAATTCACTGTCGGGTATTTTCTTGCTATGAAGCACTATCGCTTGACAACGTCGTTCAATCAGTAAATTAATAGCAGCTCGTTCAGAGTCAGCACTTTGTTGTGCGGTACTGAGTAGTAATTGCATTTTATTTTGACGAGCAATGA
Organism: Colwellia sp. SU-HH01217; assembly: GCF_057543495.1. NCBI lineage: Bacteria > Pseudomonadati > Pseudomonadota > Gammaproteobacteria > Alteromonadales > Colwelliaceae > Colwellia > Colwellia sp. SU-HH01217. The sequence continues at coordinate 189,952 of NZ_BAAJLX010000003.1, forward strand.
CATCTACGCCACTGGCAAGAGAAGCAAAAAATGGATCGGTTAATTCAGGAATAACCACTCCAATGGTAGTTGATCTTTGCGTGACTAATGCTCGAGCATTGGCATTGGGCGTATAATTTAACTCTTTCATGATAAGCATAACTTTATCACGAGTTTTTTGACCAACTTTAGGGCCGTTATTTACCACTCTAGACACAGTAGCAATAGAGACTCCAGCAACACGAGCAACATCTTTAATAGTAGACATAAGGTAAACGTTTAATTAAATTTTTCATAGTATACCTTTTTTCTATTCCAATATTAACAATAACGTTTCCCCTATTAATACAAATAAATTTAGCCATTGCAATTCAAAATGAAAACGTTTACCCTTTTCCTGTATTTATATTAACAAGCAATGACTGAGGCATTTATGGGCACTACTTTTGATCCGACAGAACACCCACACCGTAGATTTAATCCACTTATTGAAGAATGGGTATTGGTTTCTCCGCATCGTGCGAAAAGACCTTGGCAAGGACAAGTAGAAACTGTAGATGAAGACGAAAGACCGAGTTATGATAAAACATGCTTTTTGTGCTCCGGTAATACAAGAATTAACGGTGAAGTTAACGATAACTACACCAACACTTATGTGTTTACTAATGATTTTGCAGCATTAAAAACAGACACTCCCGAAGTTGAATCAAACGATCCTTTATTTAAAATGGCGACTGAACAAGGCGAAAGTCGTGTGATCTGTTTTTCGCCAGATCACAGTAAAACATTGCCACAACTGAGTATTGATGAGATTGATAAAGTTGTTAGTACTTGGAAAGATCAATGTAAAGAGCTTGGTAAAATGTACCAGTGGGTACAAGTTTTCGAAAATAAAGGCTCAATGATGGGGTGTTCTAATCCTCATCCTCATGGCCAAATTTGGGCACAACAGCAACTTCCTACGTTAGTCAATAAAAAGCAAATAGCTTTATCTAAATATTATCAAGAACACGGTAGTAACTTACTACTTGATTACGCACACCGAGAGGTAGAGCAAGGTGAACGTGTTGTTGTTAAAAATGATGATTGGCTGGTTGTTGTTCCATATTGGGCAGGTTGGCCTTTTGAAACGCTTTTATTACCTCGTTTTGCCATTAGCCGAATGACGGACATAACACCTTCACAACAGCGCTCACTTGCAGATGCGATAAAAAAAATAACCATAAAGTATGACAACTTATTTAATTGTTCATTCCCCTACTCTATGGGTTGGCATGGTGCTCCTTACGATGGAGATACTCATCCAGAGTGGACATTACACGCAAGTTTCTTCCCGCCATTATTACGCTCTTCTACTGTCCGTAAATTTATGGTTGGCTATGAAATGATGGCTGAATCACAACGAGATTTAACCGCAGAACAAGCTGCCCAAAGACTGCGTGATGTGCCAAGCATTCATTATAAGGAGTCAAAATAATGTCTGATAAATTAAATTCAAGAGTTTCTTTGGTAACCGAACACTTTATTCAGCATTTTAATTGTCAACCCTCTAAAGTGTTTCATGCACCAGGGAGAGTCAATCTAATTGGTGAACACACTGATTATAATGATGGTTTTGTTTTGCCTGCCGCCATTAATTTTGGTACTGATATCGCAGCAAAATTACGAGATGACAAAATAGTTAACGTACTTGCCGTAGATTGTAATGGTGAAGTTAATTCATTTAATTTAAATAGCATTGAATTTAGCCAAGAACAAATGTGGGTTAATTACATTCGCGGTACATTACAAGTATTACAAAATAAATTCCCTGATATTCATGGGGCGGATATTGTCGTGTCAGGCAATGTGCCACAAGGTACAGGACTTAGCTCATCTGCAAGTTTTGAAGTTGCAATAATAAAAACATTTGCTAGCTTAAATAACCTTCCACTCGACGGTGTTACAGCAGCCTTAATGGGGCAAAAAGCAGAAAATGAATTTGTTGGTTGTAATTGTGGCATTATGGACCAGTTAATTTCAGCAATGGGTAAAGCTGGCCACGCTATGTTACTCGACTGTAGAAGCCTAACTTTTGAACATGCCATTATTCCAGAAGGTTTATCCTTGGTAATTGTCAATTCAAATGTAAAGCGTGGTTTAGTCGACAGCGAGTATAATACACGTCGTGAACAATGCGAAGCAGCAGCAAAACACTTTAACAAACCCGCCTTACGCGATGTCACTTTTCAAGAATTAGAAGCCGAGCAGACGAATTTACCAATAAAAATTTACCAGCGAGCTAAACACATCATCACTGAAAACACGCGCACAACGCAGGCATTAAAAGCATTAAATTCGAATGATATGGTTACAATGAGTCAACTAATGGCACAAAGCCACCTTTCAATGAAAAATGACTTTGAAATTACCACACCAGAGATAGATTTCCTTGTAGAAATTATTAATGAAGTGTTAGGTGATAAAGGTGGTGTTCGTATGACTGGCGGTGGTTTTGGTGGCTGTGTTATTGCTTTAACGCCCAACAATTTAGTAGAAAAAGTGCGTAGCCAAATTAAAAAACACTATCAAGATGAAACGGGATTGCAAGCCGACATTTATGTCTGTGTTGCTACTAACGGTGCTTTTAGTCATTAATTCACCTCAATAGAATATGAGTCAGTATTGAATTAAATTGAAATAATTAGGGTTATAAAATGAAAGTGTTAGTAACAGGTGGTGCAGGTTATATTGGCTCTCATACGGTATTGTGTTTATTGGAAAACAACATACAAGTAGTCGTTTTTGATAATTTAGTTAATTCAAGCATCGCTTCTTTAAAGCGAGTAGAACAACTGACCAATAAAAAGGTTGAGTTTGTTCAAGGTGATATTCGTGACTCTGAAGCGCTTGAGTCCGTTTTTAATCAACATGATATTTCATCAGTTATCCATTTTGCTGCTTTAAAAGCCGTCGGAGAGTCTAGCAGTATTCCCCTCACCTATTATCAAAATAATGTTTACGGCGCTGTTAATTTGTTAGAGACAATGGCGAAATATAAAGTACATAACTTTATATTTAGTTCTTCTGCAACTGTTTACGGTGAAGATAATGACGTGCCTTATATTGAAACAATGAAATTAGGCACACCAAGCAGTCCTTATGGGGCGAGTAAAGTCATGGTTGAGCGGGTAATGGCAGATTATGCCAATGCCGACGATCAATTTAGAGGCATTTCATTGCGTTATTTTAACCCTATTGGCGCACATGAAAGTGGTGAAATAGGTGAAGATCCAACAGGAATTCCCAACAATTTACTCCCCTATTTAGCACAAGTTGCTGTTGGTAAAAGAGAAAGTTTACAAGTTTTTGGTGATGATTATCCGACAAAAGATGGTAGTTGTGAACGTGACTATTTACATGTTATGGATCTAGCTGAAGGCCATTTATGTGCACTGAATTGGCTACACGAAAATACAAAGTTTAAAGGGGTAGAAGCATTTAATCTAGGCACTGGAAACGGAACATCTGTGTTTTCAATTATAGAAGCTTTTGAAGATGCAACGTCTAAGAAAATTCCTTTTAATGTAGCACCGCGAAGAACAGGCGATTTACCTGCTTTTTGGGCAAATGCAAGTAAAGCAAATAGTGAATTAAAATGGCAAACTAAACGAAACTTAACACAAATGATGGTTGATACTTGGCATTGGCAATCTAAAAACCCTAATGGTTATAATTAAACATGGCTAACATTGAAGTTATCACATTAATAAACAGTAACGGTATGTCAGTAACGCTTTGTAATTTAGGCGCACGCATCACATCTATTAAGCTCCCTATAGCAGGCATACCAACAGAGTTAACTGTTGGTTATACGCAAGTTAATGACTATTATCACGATAGTTATTATTTAGGGGCAACTTGTGGACGGGTATGTAACAGAATCAGTAATGCTGAGTTTCAATTAAATGGCAAGCGCTATCAACTTCCTAAAAATGATGGTAATAACTGTTTACATGGTGGGATTGATAATTTTGCTAATATTCTGTGGGAGATAGATAAAAAATCGTTAACGCAAAATAAAGTCACATTAACGTTAACCTCTTGTGATGGTTCTCAAGGCTTTCCTGGAAATTTACGTGTGGGTGTCGATGTTGAGTTAACTGATAATAATCAAGTCATTATACAGTATCACGGTGTTTGTGATGCACCTACCCCTATTAACCTTACAAATCATACCTACTTTAATTTAGGTGAGAGTACTTGTGAGTCGTTATTACTAACAATGAATGCTTCAAACTACTTAGAAACAAATACATCAAATACACCGACAGGAAAAATACTTCCTGTTGAAGACACTGTGTTTGAATTTAACAATGAAAACTGTATAGGAAAGAAGCAACAATTACTCATTAATAATGATAAATATCAAAGCCAAGGGTTTGATCACTGTATGGTAATTGACACGCCAAAATTGAGCAGTCCATGTGCTGAACTTATATCAACAACTAACGGAATTAAGATGAGCGTTTTTACCGACCAACCTGCCCTTCAATTTTATACAGGTTCGTATTTAAGCGATCAATTTATCCGTTATCAAGGTGTTTGTCTTGAAGCTCAAGGTTTTCCTGACGCTATTAACTTTAATCACTTTCCCTCCATTGTTTTAGAAACAGGGACATCGTATCAAAAGCGCATTGTATATCAATTCGACTACCTAAAATGATAAGAACTAAAGTCAGGAATAAAGTCAGAAATAAATACCAGTAAAGATATATTAACCTTACATTTAAGGGAGTAATATATATTCCTACCCACCGTATAACGAATTAGTCGCCTTATAAGGTACGGGTATGATATATTTATATACATAATTTTCACTTGGAAGACGTTTTTCTTGAAGCAACTTTTATCATTGCCAAAAATATTTACGTTTATAAGTATTGTTATTTGTTTTGGCTCTTTTTATAGCGGTGCAGTTTACAGCATGCATGTTAAAGAACAGGTAAACAAAACACCAATTCTTTGGTTAGTTGAAGATAAAGTAGAAAACATCGATTTATTATCTAAAAAATCGCCAGAATCCTCAACGGCCTCTTACATTGAAAACTTAGTTATTCAACAATTAACACAATATAATGTCCAAGTTCAGCGGATGACGTCTTCTAGAATAAACCGAATACTGAGTACCCATGATAATGTCTGTGTTGCTAATAGAGGAAATACGCTCGAGCGCAGACAATATTCTCTTTTTTCTGATCCACAAAGTTTTTATTTAACGCATAAGCTTTATCGATTTAATAAAAAATCATCATTACCTAAGCAATTATTTAATACCAAGGGAGAAATAAAAAGTCTTCCTGATCTATTTAAAGTATTGCCTACTAAAACGATTGGTATCGCCAAAGATGTATCCCTAGGGACTTTTTTTGATCAAAAAATAAAAGAAATTTCTCCCAATAATATCTACTACCGAGGAGGAACTCATAGAGTGGTTGCAATGGAATCGATGTTATTTAAGTCCAGAGTCGATTTTTTACTTGCCTTACCTGTCGATATAACACCTGAACCTGAACAAAAGAAGCTTCTCGAACAATATACCATTGCTGGAGCGCCCCCCTACCTTATCGCTCACTTTAATTGTTCAAAAAGCGAAACAGGACAAGAAATTATCAAAGATATTAATAAGATATTGGCAAAACTGTATCAGTCGGAAGATTATTTCCAAGCACATAAAAGATGGTTTTCTGATCAACAATTAGCTGATTTACAATTATTTTTAGCACAAAAATTCCCTAATAATCGTTATATCAACTCTATAAAGTAGTCAAATCACCTTAAATTAAACTCCCTTCCCAAAGTATATAATCATCAAATAATAAAATATTTTCTTCTTTAATTATTGATAGTAAATTCCATCTTTTTTCAAAAATAACAACATGGAAAATAATTAATTGTTAACCATTTACAAAGTTGATTAATGTAAATTCAAATGTTATAACAAACATCAATAAAAAATTAACAGTGATATTAAAAGCATGGATAACAATATTTCTCGACGCTCAGCTTTAAAGTTTGTGGCTGCTGGAGTAGCTGCTACCAGTATTAGCAGTTGTATAAATACACCCAAAGATGAGCATTTACCAAGGCTAAAAAGTGGCTTAAAACCTGTTAAGGATAACTGGGATAATACACATGATCGGGTCTGGCTAGGTGGGGAGTTTTGGGCTAATCCGATGGAAGATTGGCATGTTAACTCTGGTGGTGCTGAATGTTTATCACGCGGTGGAAATCGTAGTATTCATTCTTTAACGCACCAACTGGTCGACTTAACAAAGACGTTTGACGTTTCTGTTGTTGTACAACGTTTAGATCAAAAAAATAATGATGGTGGTGCTGGTATCCGTTTAGGGGCGAAAAGTGAGTTAAACGATGTTAAAAGTAACTGTTTTATTCAAAATGGTTACGATATGGGTCTCTTAAATAATACTCTTGTTTTAGGTAACCAAAAAGTTCAACTTTCTGAAAACTTAACGGATCACGCTGTTTTATTGCATGTCACTGCCAAACCTCAGTTAGGCGCTATATTATTAACATTAACCGCTAGAATTACTGCAACGGATAAAGTTATTGGTAGTTTAACGCATCTTGTACCTGCTGATGAACTTGAGGGTAATATAGCTTTAGTAAGTAACTTTGCTATTGAGTCTTTAGAACAGCAAGATCCACCTGAAAATAAATTAGGTTGTCGATATCGGTTTAGTCAATGGGTAATGCAAGGTGAAGCATTTTCAGTTGATGAAACACAAAAGTTTGGTCCAATCCTTTGGTCTATGTATTCTTTAAGTGACTCTCGCACCAGTGAAGATTTTGTCATGAAGCTGAGTGCTTATATAGGTCCTATTGGGTTACAAGATAATCAAATTGTTGACTTACAAATTAAAAAGGACAATCAATGGTTAACCATTGGTAGTAAAAAAATTAATCATGTTGATTTGATTGTCACTTTTAGAATTCCAAGTTGGAATGAGAAGCAAGATACCCCATTTAGAGTTGTTTATCTTGAAAAGCATAAAGACTAAGATAAAAGTGCTGCTTTATTTTACTTAAGTATAGGTTTAAATAGTATTTTTAATGTATTTTGTAGACAATAAATTATAAAACAATTGTAACTTTTGTCTTTCACGATAAAATGAATCTATGCAAATGAAAAAGGGAACACAATGAAAGCAACCAAACCTAATAGAATTTTATCCGTAAAAGATCAAATAGCAGATCAAATACGCTCCGATATTATTTCAGGAGATTTAGCCCCAAATACTAAATTAAATGAAAAAGAAATGGCCGAGCGATTTGATGTTTCTAGAGGACCAATTAGAGACGTTATTTTACAGTTAAGTAAAGAAGGTTTGCTTATATCAAAAAATAATTGTGGTGCATCGGTCAATAGCATTCTTGAGCCTAAACTACAAAAGTTAATGATTAAACTTCGCAGAGATATTGAAGTGTATGCTATTGAGCAGTTAAAAAATAAACTAACGGCCAATGAATTTACTGAACTTGATGCCCTGCTAACTGAGCTGCAAAGTGCCTTCGACAGACAAGATGATACTGAAGTCATTAAAACAGATATTGCTTTTCATAAGTATTTAATACATAAAGCGGGCGGCGACGAACTAGTTAACCTTTGGTACCCTTACGTAATGAGAATGCGTTTAAACTACAAACGAATCACCTCAAGTACTGAATGTGTTGCAGAGCATAGTTTAATTGTTAATGCGTTAAAAGAGTCAAACATTAGCGCTGCAAGCAAAGCAATAAAATCTAATATAAAATAAAATAAAATATATTCAGTATAAGAAATGACTAAATTGTCATAGCGTTGCTTTTTTCACTTAAAGCTCTTTTACCTAAGGTATTGGTTAAACTACAAATCCGTGGCCAACTTTACTTGACCACTTAACTCGTATAAGAACTATAACCTTTCGATTAAAGTGGTTGATTAGTAAGAAAGTAGCAATACCTATGTGGAATGTAATCATGCCTTGGAAATGTTTTCAACGTTGTAACCTAGGTTATGATTGCCTTCCATGTAACACGTCATACATAAATAGCGATATTTACACAAACAGTTGCTATTTATCAGTCCTATCTATCGGTAAAACCTACCGTTTATATCTTCTATTAATCATAATGTTCCCTTAAACTTAGCTATGCATAATAAAAGTAGAGTTAGTCACCAAAATCTCTAACACTAGCTTAAGATATAATTCAGACAATTCGTCTCTAAATTAAAAATAAGTTGAGCAAAATGAAATTAAACTGTGACTTAGGCGAAAGCTACGGAATTTGGCAGTTAGGTCAAGATGATAAATTAATGCCACACATTGATATGGCTAATATAGCGTGCGGCTTTCATGCTGGCGATCCAAGTGTTATTAAAAATACCCTATTATTAGCGAAAAAATATCAAACATCTGTAGGAGCACACCCTAGTTATCCTGATAAAGCAGGTTTTGGTCGTCGTTCTATGCAATGTTCTGATAGTGAAATCATCGACTTTATGCATTATCAGATTGCCGCACTTGATGGCATGGCAAAAAATCTGGATATATCGATAAGCTATGTTAAACCTCATGGCGCTTTATATAACGACATGATGAATGACAACAAAGTTACTAACGCGATTTTTGAAACCATAAGTCAATACCATCGACCTTTAAAACTAATGTTATTAGCTACTCCTGATCAAAAAACATATCAAGATAAAGCAAAACAATACGGTATTGAGTTGATATTTGAAGCTTTTGCCGATCGACGTTATACGCCAAGTGGACATTTGCTATCTCGTAACCACCCACAAGCGTTACTTAACAAACAAGAAATTATTGAACAAGTAGAAAGCTTAATAGCCAATAAAGTCGTTATCAGTCAATCTGGCGAACCATTAGCTTTACATGCAGACTCACTATGTGTTCATGGTGATAACACTGAAGCGATTAATGTGATTAAACAACTAAAATTATTATGCAACAATTAATGCCCTATCCTCGTGTCGAAGTGGCAGGTGAAGATGCGTTAATTATTTACCTATCCGATACAGCTGGTCATAGTTTAAGCAAAAAAATTTCCCAGCTCAAAACAATACTCGAAGAAGAACTCAATGACTGTCTGGTTGAATTAATTCCATCATATGTTTCGTTACTAGTTATTTTCGATCCCTTAACAAGCGATTATTTCGCTGTGAAAGAGATCATTTCTCGTCACTTGTCTTTAGAGTTAAATGACCAATTTGCTCATAACAATATCATCGAAATTCCGGTTTATTACTCAATAGAAAGTGGGCCTGACTTAACAAACATTGCGCAAAACACAGGTTTAAGTATTGAAGAAGTGATTAACATCCATCAAGAAAGCACTTATCAAGTTTATGCTATAGGTTTTGCTCCCGGCTTTGCCTTTTTAGGTGAAGTGGACTCACGAATTGCCATGCCTAGATTGAGTACGCCTAGAAAGAAAGTTCCTAAAGGATCAGTAGCTATTGCCGATCAACAAACCGCCATTTACCCTGAAAGTTCTCCCGGTGGTTGGAATTTAATTGGCTTATGCCCACTGACACTTTTTGATCCGAGTACAAAACCTTATATCCCATATCAGGTCGGTGATAGCGTTAAATTTACTGCTATTTCCAAAGCACAATTTTTACAGCTCGGGGGGAAATTATGAGTGGCCAATCAGAAAATTATTTTTCCGTAATAGCACCTGGAATGCTCAGCACCTACCAAGACTCAGGTCGCTTTGGCCAAGCAAATTTAGGCTTAACAACAGGTGGCCCGGCTGATAAAAAAGCTTTTCATTGGGCAAATAAACTAGTTAATAACCCAATAAACACCCCATCACTTGAGATTAGTTTTGGTGGATTACAACTTATTGCACATGCTGCAACGACGTTCACTGTTACGGGTGCAAATGCCCCTTTAACCATTAATGGTAAAACTAAAGAGCTTTGGCAGAGCCATAGAGTTTCAGCTGGTGATAAGATTGACTTAGGATTTGCCACAAAAGGTTGTAGGCTTTATCTGGCAGTAGCAGGAGGCTTTTTAGTTCGCCCTCAATTTGGCAGTGTCTCTACCGTGCTTAGAGAAAAAGTTGGCGGTATTGATGGTGGTGCCATTGAAGCTAAACAATCCCTTTATTTTGCTCACTCATTAAAAATTCCTTTGTATCGATTGGCTGACAAGGACATACCCACTTACTCTGACTCATCAACACTGAGAGTCATTACAGGTTATCAACAGCCACTCTTTGATCCTTACGAGATAACCAAATTCTTCGCTAATGAATATCAAGTAAGCAGCCAGTGTGACCGAATGGGTTATCGTCTCAATGGAGCCCCCGTATTATCTACTATTAGTACAATGTATTCTGAAGGTATTTGTAAAGGAGCGATTCAAATTCCACCTGATGGGCAACCTATAGTTTTATCAAATGATAGGCAAACCATAGGAGGCTATCCAAAAATTGGCTCTGTGCTTTCTCTGGATCTGGATCATTTAATGCAATCTAATCAAGGAAATAAACTAAGGTTCGAAGCTATTTCAATACATTTAGCCCATAACTTGCTGCATTTAGCTCATGCAAAAGACAACCACACCACATTAATAAAAGTGACGGACTAAATAAGCACAATAAGTATTGAATATTCACAAAACGAGCGTGGTTTAAAAAGTGTCAGCTATCTATTTATAATTATATGCATGTCCAAACGAAAAAGGCCGATTCATTCAGAATCGGCCTTTTAAAATCTTTTTGTATATATTTAGTGGTGCGGTTGGGGGGACTTGAACCCCCACGACCTAAGTCACCAGCCCCTCAAGCTGGCGCGTCTACCAATTCCGCCACAACCGCGCAATACTAAATTATACTATCTACTATTTTTGTTAACTTTTTAAGAGGAAGTTAACTAGTTTGGAACGTCGCTATCACTTGCTTGGTTTGTATCATCACCCGCTGGTACATCAGTATTTTCGATGATTGCAGATTCTGCATTTTCATCAGCAGGGATTGCATCAACAGTAATTTGTTCTGTTGGTACAGCTAAGTTATTCCATTCGTCAACTTGTTTTGTTTTGTTTGCAGTTAAGTTACCTAATAATAAACTAATTGCGAAAAAACCAACGGCTAACCAAGTTGTCATTTTTGTTAAGAAGTTACCAGAACCACTTGAGCCAAAAATTGTTGCTGAAGAGCCAGCGCCAAATGATGCGCCCATATCAGCACCTTTACCTTGTTGGATTAATACCAAACCAATCAAACATAAAGCAATGATCAAATAAATAACAATTAAGATTTCATACAACATTTTTACTTTCCTTTAGCGGCTGAACAAATTGCTTTGAACTGTTCAACCTTTAAGCTTGCACCGCCAATTAAACCACCGTCTATATCAGCTTGTGCGAATAATTCTTCACAGTTGAGCGCATTAACGCTACCACCGTATAACAAAGGCACTTTACTCGCGACAGTTTCACTTGCATTTGACAAGTATTGACGAATAAATTTATGTGTCTCTTGTGCCATCTCGCTTGATGCTGTTTTTCCTGTGCCTATAGCCCAAACGGGTTCATAGGCGATTACAACATCAATAAATTTTTCTATGCCTACAACATCAATAACAGGCTGTAACTGTGAGGCTAAAACCGTTTCTGTTTGCTCTGTAGCACGTTCAGATTCGCTCTCTCCTATACATAATATAGGTGTTAGTCCTGCTTGTAGAGCTGCACTAACTTTATCAGCAATTTGTGTAGAAGTTTCATGATAATAACTTCTGCGTTCTGAGTGACCTATAATAACAAAATTTACAGCTAATTCCTGCAACATTTGTGTAGAAATCTCACCGGTAAATGCACCGTTATTATGTTCACTAACGTTTTGAGCGCCGAGCTGAATCGCTTTATTAAGCCCTTCAGTTTGTGCTTTAACAGCAAATGCTGATAAATAAGGAGAACTCGGACAAATTACAACGTCTACATTATTTTGTAGTTTTACATCTGTTAAACCAGAAATGATTGAATTAACTAGTGCTAAATCACCATTCATTTTCCAGTTAGCTGCAACAATTGAGCGTCGAGCCATACAATATCCCCTATCCACTTTTCAATTGATTGTAAAATGAAGCCGCGAGATATTAACCAACCTGAGATTAACTTACAAGTAATTATGTTCAATTCAATTGATTATCAGTTAATTTTTTTTACAGACGCTGCTTTTTTATACATAACCAAGATTATTACATGACAACTACATTTTTTGGCTTTTCGTTTGTGCTAAATTTCAACGTAAACACTATTCTATTATTATGTAATTAGCTCGCAGTAAAATCCTTTTATCATATGCACACTATTATTCCAACTACCCCAAACTACCATAAAATCGATTTAGCAATAACTGAAGGTTTATTTTAGTCTATTTAGTCAAAATAAAAGGGCAATAGATATCTATTGCCCTTTTATGCGAAAAGTATGCGAAAAGAAAATAACCTCGTATAACTACTCAATAGTTAGTAATAAAGTTTGTGGCGTAAACCCTTTAGCTGTTGCTGTTACTTTCACCTGATTCGCTGTTCTATTTGACTGGATTATCGCAAGCGTTCGCCCTTTGGCCGTAGTAATGCTTTTTGATTGAAAGTCTTGAATATTATCCGCAGCTCCATTATCAACCCCTAACCATCTTGCATCACCTTGGACTTGGAAAGTAATTAAAGTATTTTCAGTTTTAACTGCCCGCCCTTTCGCATCATGCAACTGCACAACTAAATGAGCAACATCATAGCCATCTGCGTTTAAATTTACTTTATCAGCGGTTAAGCTAAAACCGACTGCTTTCTCTGTTGTTTCAACCTTTGCTTGTATTTCTCTTCCTTTAAAACCTGTTTTCGCGGTTAATGTGCCTGATTGAAAAGGCACTACCCAACGGAAAATGCGATCGGGGGCTTCAGACATACTTCGATAACCTAAAGATTCGCCATTTAAAAAAAGTTCAACAATAGAATGATTTGAGGTCACTTCAACCAACACCAATTCACCTTCATCATAATTCCAATGCATATTAGAATTACGCCACTTATAGCTGTTATTATCTTTTGCTAATGCAAGGCCTGATAGTTCATCTTTATCAAAGCCTGATAGCTTAAGTGGCAATGTCCCCAAAGAAATATGAGGCTCATTGAGCCAAACACTTTTAAAGTAATTCCACCCCTGTACTTTAAAGCCTGCTAAATCGAGCATATCGCCCCAACCACTTTTATGAGGCCACTTTTTGTGTCGCTCTCCCATGTAGTCAATACCTGTCCACATAAACTGACTAAACACACCTGGGTGCTCTAACACTTGCTTCCAATCATCCCATGTTCCAGGATTTTCACTTATGGTGACTTGCTTTTCGGGGAAGTGAGTTTGTGCCCAAGGAATAACACTATTTCGATAGCTATAACCAGCAATGTCTATCGCATCAGCATAACCACTTACATGACTAACCTGCGGTAAAATAAGGTTAGCGGTTGTTGGCCGTGTAGTATCAAGTGCTTTTACCCATTGGTTAAGTTTTAATGCAGTATCGGCAAGTACATATTCACCTTTGGTTGACTCTTGATATCTTTTTTTCAATTCTTCTGGCGTGAATTTTGGCGCAGCTCCCCAAAAACTGTTATCGACTTTCATAGGATCATCTAGATCTTGCCAAAATCCTGTAATATAACGGTAATGCACATAAGTCCATTCGATTTCGTTACCAATACTCCACATAAATACACTCGGATGATTTCTATCACGTAGCATGGTATTGGTTAAATCGGCTTTTGCCCATTTTTGAAAGTGCTCAACATATCCTTTAGTCACTTCATCGTCATGGCGTTCGTGATAATTTAAACGCTTGTCTTTTGCGTAGTCAAATTCATCAAAAAATTCATTTTGTACTAAAATGCCCATTTCATCACATAAGTCTAAAAACTCTTGTGAAAATGGATTGTGAGTCGTTCTAATTGCATTTAAACCCGCATCTTTTAACGCTTGAATACGACGTCGCCACACTTCTTTAGGAACCGCAGCACCAACTAAACCACCATCATGATGTAATGAGACGCCTTTAATTAAGGTAGGTTTATCATTAAGATAAAAGCCTTTTTTAGCCTCAAAGTGCAATCGTCGAATACCAAAAGGTGTGGTATAGGTATCAACAGCTACACCTGATTTTACAAGGGTTGTTACCACTTGATACATAGCAGGGTTGTCGGTATCCCATAAAATTGGATCTGATACAGTTATCGATTGTTTAAAAGCTTTATTCCCTTTGGCTTTTATACGTGACTTGTCCATTTTCGTGGCAACTAACTTACCATTGCTATCGAAAATTTGACTTTTTAAGACAAACGATGCTCTGTTTGGGTGTTCATTTTCAACTTGTATTTCGAGATTAATTAAGGCTTCAGTGTCAGATATATCAGGGGTGGTGACAAACGTTCCCCAAACCGGAATGTGCAATTTATCAACAGTAATTAATGTTACATTGCGATAAATACCACTACCGGTATACCACCGACTGTCCCCATGCCTTGAGTGGTCAACATGCACCGTGAGAATGTTATCTGAACCATCAGTTTTTAGGTGGGGAGTTAAATTAAAATAAACAGGAGAATAACCATAAGGATTCTCACCAAGCAACTGACCATTTAGCCAAAACGTTGCATTGTTATACACACCATCAAATAGAATATAGCTTGATTGGACTTTAGGGTCGCTGGGTGTTTTAAAATGCTTTTGGTAAATGCCAACACCACCTGGTAAATAACCTGTTGCTCCTTCTAACGACTCTTTAAATGAATGTTCTACACTCCAATCATGGGGTAAACGAATGTTACGCCAGTTTTTATCGTCAAGGGGAAGTCGCTCAGGTAATTGGTTGTTACCCACCAAGGTGAACCGCCAATCAAAATTGAAATCTGTTTCACGGTCAGTACTTATCGCTTGTACATTACTGCAAAACAGCAAACTCAATAACACCAGTTTACAAATTTTTATCACTTTCACTGTGCCTACTCCATACGTTTAATGTCGTGGTTTTGTTTATTTGGTAAGTTGTATTTTGTTAACATTTAAACATATTTAAAATAATAAATGCAACTAATCAAAAAATTTGAATGTTAAAGGTAACATCGGGTAAACGGTGCTTTGACGTCGTAAAAAGAAAAAGCCATTCAATCCTTAGAATTTTTCAGGATTGAATGGCTTTATAATGAGGAAGTAATTTATATGAAAGTATTAGGGTCTATTGATCTTTCGTGGTTGAATTTTGTTCAAGATAAAAGCGTTTTAATCGCAGCAAAAAACAACTAGAAAGTTCAACAGCCCCTAGCTTGCTAGTTTAACTGCCTCGGCTATATCATTAGCTAATAAGGTGACTTCATCTAAATCTGGCCCTTCAACCATAACGCGAATTAATGGCTCAGTGCCTGATTTTCTTAACAACACTCTCCCTCTGCCCTTTAATACTTCATTAACATGAGCAACACTGTCTAATACACTAGCAGCATTAATGGGATCAGAGTCACCTTTAAATCGTACGTTAACAAGAACTTGTGGCAGCTTTGTCATTCCTTGGCGCAGTTCGTGTAACGATTTTTCAGTACCACATACTGCGGTTAATACATTCAAGGCAGCAATAATACCATCACCCGTAGATGTGTGATTTAAGTTAATGACGTGACCCGAGTTTTCCGCGCCTAAATGCCAACCTTTTTCCGATAGCATTTCCATGACATATCTATCGCCAACATTACTTCTAGCAAAAGGTACGCCTAAGTCGGCTAAGGCTAATTCTAAGCCCATATTACTCATTAGTGTACCAACAACACCACCGTGCATGTTGCCCGTTTTTAAATCATTACATGCGATAATGTAAACGACTTCATCACCATCAATAACATATCCGGTATGGTCAACCATCATTAACCTATCGCCATCGCCATCTAAAGCAATACCAAGATCAGCTTTATGTTCAACCACTGCTGCAGCAATAGTATCCATCGAAGTTGCGCCACAGTTCTCATTAATATTTACTCCGTTAGGTGAAGCGCCAACTTCTATAACGGTTGCGCCTAGCTCAGAAAACACTTTAGGAGCAATATGATAAGTTGCGCCATTAGCGCAATCGACAACAATTTTTAAACCACTTAATGACAACTGGCTTGGAAAATTACTTTTACAAAATTCAATATATCGTCCAGCCGCATCTTCGATACGGGTGGCTTTACCTAAATGGGCAGACTCAACACAGCCCATTTCTTTATCAAGTTCAGCTTCAATTGCTGTTTCTACATCATCGCCAAGTTTATGACCTGTTTGCGAGAAAAACTTAATTCCATTGTCATAAAACGGGTTATGTGAAGCACTAATAACAATTCCAGCTTCGGCACGAAACGTTTTGGTTAAATAAGCAATGCCTGGTGTTGGCATAGGGCCTAGTAAACCAATATTAATACCGGCAGCAGAAAAACCTGCTTCAAGGGCTGATTCAAGCATGTAGCCAGAAATCCGTGTATCTTTGCCTATTAACACTTTTTTTGTTCCTTGAGCTGCCATCACTTTTCCTGCAGCGTACCCTAGTTTCATAACAAAGCTTGGGGTAATCGGATATTCGCCCACTAAGCCACGAATCCCATCTGTTCCAAAATATTTTCTTTCTGACATTTTTTATTCCTTTACATTGAGTAAGTTCAACGCTATTAGCGACAAGAACTGACTTTTTTTAATACTTTAAGTGCATCTACAGTTTCTTTTACATCATGCACGCGGATAATTTTTGCACCTTGTTGTGCGGCAATAATAGCAGTTGTTAAACTGCCAGCTAAACGCTCATCAGTTTGTCTATTTAATAAATTACCTATCATCGACTTTCGAGATAAACCGGCTAAAAGAGGCAATTGTAATGTGTGAAACTTTTCCATTTGCGCTAATAATTGGTAGTTTTGATCTAGGGTTTTACCAAAACCAAACCCAGGATCTAATAATAAACGGCGCTTTATTATTCCTGCATTTTCACAAGCCATTATACGTGCTTCAAAAAATTGTTGAATATCTTTAATTAAATCATCATAGCTAGGCGATACCTGCATAGTGCGCGGTAAACCTTGCATGTGCATTAAACATATCGCAACATTAGATTGTGCAACCGCTGATAAACAGCCCTCATTTTGTAATGCTCGAACATCATTTATCATTCCTGCATCATGTTCAATAGCTTCTTTCATAACATTAGCTTTGCTAGTATCAATAGAAACTATCACATTAAAGCGTTGTTTAATGGCTTTTAACACAGGTATAACACGCGCTATTTCATCTTTTTCTGAGACATCTTTTGCCCCAGGACGAGTAGACTCTCCACCAATATCAATAATAGAAGCACCTGCGCTTATCATCTGCTCTGCTTGTGCTAGCGATTGATCAATTCGAGTAAAATTTCCTCCATCTGAAAACGAATCAGGCGTCACATTTAATATGCCCATTACGCATGGTTTATCAAGAGACAAAATTTCATTATTACAGGTTAAATTAACTGGCAAATTAGATACTCTATTTTATCAAGGTTTTTATAAAAGAAAGCCCCAATACTAGTCAGTATTAGGGCTGATAAGTTTTTAATAAAAAAACTTAGCTTGCAGGCATATCAGAAGGTTTATTAACATCTGTTTTTGGCTGCTCATCGCTTTTTGCTTTTGGCGGAGTTTTATCATCTTTATCTGACTTTAAATCATGTATGTCAGTAGGTGGACGAACATCGCGTCTAGCCATTAAATCATCAATTTGAAGTGCATCAATTGTTTCATAAAGCATTAATGCATCTTTCATTGCATGTAATATATCCAGATTATCTTTGATCATCTGTTCTGCACGTTCATAGTTACGATTAACAAAGTCTTTCACTTCCATATCAATCGCTTTGGCAGTCTCATCTGACATGTGCATTGATTTAGATGAACTTCTACCTAAGAAAACTTCACCTTCTTCTTCTGCGTATAACATTGGACCCATTTTTTCAGATAAGCCCCATTGAGTTACCATTTTACGAGCTATTTCAGTAGCACGTTCAATATCGTTTGACGCACCCGTTGATACTTTATGTGCACCGTAGATAACTTCCTCAGCAATACGGCCACCATATAATGAAGATATACGACTTTCTAAGTGCTCTTTAGAATGACTAAATCTGTCTTGCTCTGGTAAATACATAGTCACACCTAAAGCACGACCGCGCGGAATAATACTCACTTTATACACAGGATCATGATCTGGTACTAAACGACCAACAATAGCATGTCCAGCTTCATGGTAAGCAGTCATTTCTTTTTCAGCTTCGTCCATTACCATTGAACGACGCTCAGAGCCCATCATGATTTTATCTTTAGCTTGATCAAATTCAGCCATTCCAACAACACGACGCGAGCTTCTTGCTGCGAATAAAGCTGCTTCATTAACTAAGTTAGCTAAATCTGCTCCTGAGAATCCAGGCGTACCACGTGCAATTAAAGAGGCTTGAACATCATCGCCAAGTGGCACTTTACGCATGTGTACTTTAAGAATTTGCTCACGACCACGAATATCAGGTAAACCAACAGTAACTTGGCGATCAAAACGACCCGGACGAAGTAATGCAGGATCTAATACATCAGGGCGGTTAGTTGCAGCAATTACAATAACGCCTTCGTTACCTTCAAAACCATCCATTTCTACTAACATTTGGTTAAGGGTTTGCTCACGTTCATCGTGTCCACCACCAAGGCCTGCACCACGTTGACGACCTACCGCATCAATCTCATCGATAAAAATGATACAAGGTGCAGATTTTTTCGCTTGTTCAAACATATCACGTACACGTGAAGCACCTACACCAACGAACATTTCAACAAAGTCTGAACCTGAAATTGTGAAAAATGGTACTTTCGCTTCACCAGCAATCGCTTTTGCTAATAATGTTTTACCTGTACCCGGTTGTCCTACTAATAAAACACCAGAAGGAATACGTCCTCCCAGTTTTTGGAACTTTGTTGGCTCTTTTAAATAATCAACTAATTCAGACACTTCTTCTTTTGCTTCATCACAACCTGCAACGTCAGTAAATGTGGTTTGAATTTGATCTTCACCTAATAGGCGTGCTTTTGATTTACCAAAAGACATAGCACCTTTACCACCGCCTCCTTGCATTTGACGCATGAAGAAAATCCATACACCAATAAGTAAGATCATTGGGAACCAAGAAATAAATATCGTCGTTAAAAAGCTAGTCTCTTCAGGTAATTCACCTGTAGCTTTTACGCCTTGCTTGACTAAATCATTGATTAAGTCGCGATCATAAGCGCCAGGTATTACCGTAACATAGCTTTCACCACTACGTTTTGTCCCTTTGATTACGCCATCTCTGCCAACACTTGCATCTCGAATTTGTCCTTGACGAACATCTTGGATGAATCTTGTGTAGTCTAATTGCTGATCATTTGCAGTATTAGGAGTAAAACTCTGAAATACCGACATCAACACTACTGCAATGACTAACCATAAAATAAGATTTTTTGCCATATCACTCAACTTAAACAACCTCTTGATATTTGTAACCTTGCTATTTTTAGCTAAAAGTTACGTGAATAAAGTGTATAAAAAATGGATAATCCATTCCTTTGCCATAATCCAAATTACACTGGAGTACACCTAACGCCTAATTTACTACAATTTGAAGCCAGTAGCTACCAGATAAACCTCTCGAGATCTTGCTCTTGAAGATTCAGGCTTTCTTGTTTTTACTACGCTAAAAGCTGCGCGGACATCTTTCATAAACTGTTCGAAGCCATCCCCTTGAAAAACTTTAACCACAAAAGCGCCATTTTTCTTTAACACGTCATTACACATATCTAAGGCTAATTCCACCAAATACATACTACGTGCTGAATCTGCAGATTCGTTACCTGTCATATTAGCGGCCATATCAGACATAACAACATCAATATTTCTGCCATCAATACGCGTTAATAAAGCATTTAAAACAGCTTCTTCTCTGAAGTCTCCTTCGAGAAAATCGACACCTGCAATAGAGTCCATAGGTAAAATATCGCAAGCAATTACCTGCCCTTTTTCACCCACAGCCTTTACGGCATACTCAGACCAACCACCAGGAGCAGCTCCAAGATCAACCACTTTCATGCCCGGTTTGATCAACTTATCTTTATTATTTATTTCTTCAATTTTAAACACTGCACGGGATCGCAAACCTAATTTCTGAGCTTTTTTAACAAACTCATCATCAAAGTGCTCTTGCATCCATTTAGTGCTGCTATTAGATAATTTCTTTTTAGCCATTGTTTATACTGTACTCAGTTCAGACTTAAATAGTAATTATTATTAGTTAAACAAGATATCTGTCAAAAAATAAACATTTAAGTGCTTTATATTAGTATTACAAACTAGATAAGGGTAAAATAGTCTTAATTCAAGCTAACTTGTAACGAAAATTGTTAATGACTTTAAATAAAAAACAAATTCAACACTTAAAAGGTGTTGCACATCCTCTTAAACCTGTTGTTTTATTAGGAAATAATGGCTTAACTGAAGCCGTAGTCGCTGAAATTGATTATGCACTTAATCATCATGAATTGATTAAAGTAAAAATACCTACTGATGATAGAGAAAACAAAGCACTAATTGTTGAAGCTATTTGTCGTGAAACTAACGCAACAAAAGTTCAAGTGATTGGTAAAACTTTAGTAATCTATCGCCAATCGGCAGAAAAGAAAATACGTATCCCTAAACTTTAACCGTAAAACGTTAAAGGATTTAATTAAGTTATCTGTTGAGCAATTATTATCTCAATAGATAACTTAATAACCTACTCTATATATTCTTAGCATTTATTCTCCCCCAACCCCTTTGTACAATTACCTTAAATCAACTTCCACTCATGTATACATAATGATGTGACTAATTATTAATTTTTTATTACACGCTTTTATAAAGATGAATAACCACCCAACCCACCTTTAATTATTTAAACTGGAATAAAGTAAAAAAAGCATTCATTAAGCACTTGTAGTTTATTTGCTAGTGCTTTATTTCAAAAACGTTCAAACCTCACACAAAATCAGGCCATTTTAAAATCAATTACTTTTAAAGTGCTTTTTACTCTCTTAATCTGCCAATTTACTCTCCCTAGACACTTTAACTAAAAAACGTTTATTTTTACATATTCATTCATTAACTCAAGGTGTTGAATATATTGGTTTTTTTGATAAAATCCACATCGAAAATAATAGAAATGGAAGTCTATAATTATCAATGAATGGCAATACCTGCAAATTCATTAAAATTAAAGGGAAGTAGACCTTATCAACATTTCAGCTCCTAAATTTTCAATATCCCTTAAGGGGCTATTACGCTTTCGTGTTCACCATCAAAAACGAATTTGAAAGTAAATACGCCCTCGTTTAACAAAACTATAAATTTAAAAAAATATCAATATCAATCTATTTTAGGTCAAAAAATGTTTAAAAAATTAACTATCGCAACTGCAATAAGTAGCGCAATTTTATCATCTTACTTAACCGCTGAAGTTTTGCCTTCAGCACAAATGAATCTGCAAAACTCAACAGTAATCGGAACGAACAAAAGCCGTTTTATTGTTAAGTTTAAACAACTAAAACAATTACCATCACAACAATCTGCAAACGTGCGTGATACCCCTATTCACGAAAAGGGTGAAAGCCAGCTAGCATTCCAACGAACACTTGCCTCGGGCGATATTGTTGTTGAAGTAGAGAATTTTTCAACAATAGACAACTTACTTAAGGATCTATCTTTAAATGGTGACGTTATTTCTATTGAAGAAGATGAAGTTGTTTATAGTCATCACGTTCCTAATGATTACTATGCAAATAGTATGTATAGCATTGAAAATAGCAATAGAGGCATAAATGCTATAGCTGCTTGGGACTTATCTTACGGTGAAGACGTTAATGTCGCAATAATTGACACTGGATACACCGAACATCCTGATTATGCTGAACGTTCGATAAATGGATATGACATGATCAGTTACTTGTCACACTCCATTGATGGTAATGCAAGAGATAACGACGCACACGATCCAGGTACAGGTATAGGATGCGACAACAAAAGCAGTAATTGGCACGGCACTCATGTTGCAGGCATCATTGGCGCGTCAATCGATAATACTATTGGTGCTGTGGGTATTGCACCTAAAGCAAACCTTATCCATGTTAGGGCCTTGGGGAAATGCTCATCGGGTTATCGATCAGATATTATCGACAGCATCTATTGGGCTGCGGGAAAATCACTAGAAAATATACCGGTAAACCCCAACCCAGCAAAAGTTATTAATTTGAGTTTAGGCAGTCAGTCTTCATGTGGAAGTTATCAATCAGCTATCGACTATGCACGCTCTCAAGGTAGCACTGTGGTTGTGTCAGCAGGTAATAATAATGAAAGCGCAAATAATCAAGCCCCTGCCAATTGCAACGGTGTAATCGTAGTAGCAGCAAGTGATAATACAGGTGATAAAGCCAGTTATTCAAATTTCTCCATGTTAGGTGGTGCTGTTGATATCACTGCGCCAGGTAGCAGCATTATTGCACCTGTAAATTCAAGCAGTCTAGGCCCTGTTTCACCCGGATACGGGTATAAAAGCGGTACTAGCATGGCAGCACCTCAAGTGGCAGGTATTGTCGCGCTAATGCTAGAAAAAAATCCTTCGTTAACTCCCAATGAAATAGAACAAGTATTAAAGGATACTGCCGATCAATTTCTAGCAGGTACAACTTGTTATGAACAAGGCTTAATTTGTGGCTACGGCTTGGTAAATGCAGAATCTGCAATAAAAAAAGCCATATCGTTAGCAGCTCCGTCAGTGATAACACTCGATAATAATGTTCCCCTGAAAATATCAGGTGAAGAAGGTACTGAATCTGAGTTTAATGTTATTGTGCCAGAAGGGGCAGATCAAATTACAGTTTCAACCGATTCAGGCATTGGTGATGCAGATTTATATGTTAAACACGAAAGCCAAGCTTCATTAACTCATTATGATTGTCGACCATTTAAAACAGGGAATAATGAAATATGCCACTTAACAGAACATGGGCAATATTCCATAATGGTTCGCGGATACCAAAATTACAGCGATGTAAATTTAACCGCTAGTTTTAATGAGCCTGATAATAATTTAGGGACCGAGATCACCAATAATCAGGTTCAGTGGAGTTTATCAGGAGACTATCTTGAAGAATTATTGTTCTGGGCAGATATACCAGAAGGCGTCACTACATTTTGGGTGCAAACATGGAGTGGCAGTGGTGATGCCGATTTATGGGTTAAACAAGGAGCTGCGCCTACTGCTCAAGACAATGATTGCTATCAATCTACTGCGGGCAATGAGGAGACCTGTACTATATCATCTACGCCAGGCCGTTACTTTATTAAGGTGCGAGGTTACGATTCTTTTGAAAATGTTGCTTTGCGTATAATCTGGTAAAGATTACGCCAAACAATGCCACTAACTATTGTCATTATCTTCAACAATAGTTAGTGTTTTTTGCACCAGCTTGACCCGCCCAGACTTTACCAATGCTTCACGTAACACATATTCAATCTGCGCATTCACACTTCTTAACTCATCATCAGACCAACGCTGCATTGCAGCTAAAACATCTGGGTTAATACGAAGTGGAAAACTTTTTTTGGTGGCCAAAATAACTCCTCAATGATGAATTTTTTACAGTTTACTGGTAGATAGAGCCAGTGTTAATAATAGGTTGAGTACTATTGTCACTACAAAGTACAACGAGTAAATTACTAACCATTGATGCCTTACGTTCTTCATCTAGATTAACAATATCTTTTTCTGACAGTTGTTTAAGCGCCATTTCTACCATACCAACAGCTCCATCAACAATCATAGAACGTGCAGCAATAATGGCCGACGCTTGCTGTCTTTGTAACATAGCCTGAGCAATTTCAGGTGCGTAAGCAAGATGAGTAATACGTGCTTCATGAACTTTCACCCCTGCTTTACCTAACCGTTGTTGAATTTCAATTTTTAATGCCTCAGAAACTTCTTGAGGGTGACTTCTTAAAGAGATCTCTTCACTGCCGTGTTGATCGTATGGATAACTTACCGCCATATTTCTAAGTGCTGATTCGCTTTGAATATTAACGAAACTATTATAGTCATCAACTTCAAACATCGCTTCAGCAGTATCGTCTACTG
The DNA here is from genome assembly GCF_057543495.1 of Colwellia sp. SU-HH01217. Classification (NCBI taxonomy): domain Bacteria; kingdom Pseudomonadati; phylum Pseudomonadota; class Gammaproteobacteria; order Alteromonadales; family Colwelliaceae; genus Colwellia; species Colwellia sp. SU-HH01217. The sequence goes on from NZ_BAAJLX010000003.1 coordinate 214,228, forward strand.
ACCAAACAACAACTGTAGCAATTTCAATAGGATTACCATGATTATCATTAACTTTCATTTGATTACTTTCAAAGTTTCGAATACGCAAAGATATGCTTTTTCTAATAAACAAAGGGATTGTCCAACGTAAGCCACTGAGCTTTACCGTCCCCACATAGCTACCAAATAAAGTCATGACTTTACCTTGGTTAGGCTGAACCATAAAAAAGCCAGATAAGATAAATACTCCTGTAACAATTAAGATAAAAAACAATGTATTGGGTTGTTGAGCAATAATTTGATTAACTATTAAAGCGCCTATAATGACGAGTAGCCCAAGCATTGTGTAACCACTTACCGAAAAGCCATTGGTTTCTTTTATTATTTTACTAGACATGATTTTCCCTTCTTCTACTATTCAATAATGACATCATTTTGATATCACTTTAATATAGTAAATATAACTGAAATTTAAAGTGTGTCAATTAACAAATAATAAATTGTTGGTTCACATGAAAAAACAAAATAAAAAAGCCTTAACTATTAAATAGTTAAGGCTTTAGCATGACAAAAATAATTTAAATTTGAGTTATTTATGCTCAACAGCAATAACTTCATACTCAACTACACCGCCTGGTGTGGTAATTTCAATTTCTGAATCAACCGTTTTACCAATTAACCCTCGAGCTATAGGTGAATTAACTGAAATTCGTCTTTGTTTAATATCAGCTTCATCATCACCAACAATTTGATAAGTTACTTCTTCTTCTGTATCAATATTTAATAAGGTAACGGTAACACCGAAAATAACTTTACCCGTATTGGTAATTTTAGTGATATCGATAACTTGAGCATTACCTAGCTTCCCTTCTATATCCTGAATACGCCCTTCACAAAAGCCTTGCTGCTCGCGAGCGGCATGGTATTCAGCATTCTCTTTTAAGTCACCATGCTCACGTGCTTCAGCAATAGAAGCGACAATTTCTGGACGTTTAACTGTTTTTAACTGGTGTAATTCGTCACGAAGTGCATCAGCACCATGCGATGTCATTGGGTATAAACTCATTTTTAATTAACCTTTTCCATTGTCGTTAAATAAACGATTACTTTACTACTCGCTATAATAACAAAGGTGGCTTACTTAACCAGTAAAAGCCACCTTTAAATAACGAGTATAATTATTATAAAATTTTACATCAAATTAATATAAATATTTTCATATAAAATCAAATTGTTAGAAACCTGTCACTAACAACGTTGATGTAACTCTTGAATTGACGTTACTACATTTCTATCATCTGCAGCATGAGCCATACAAGCAGCAAATGCTGCATTAAGTGTTGTTGTGTAGGCAACTTTATAACGCAATGCACCGCCACGCAATACCTTTGAATCTTCAATAGCTTTACGACCTTCTGTTGTATTGATGATATAGGTATATTCACTGTTTTTAATTCTATCAAGAATATGTGGACGACCTTCATGTACTTTATTCACTAATCGAACAGGTACATTCGCCTCACCAAGAACTATAGCAGTACCATGCGTTGCATCAAGTTCATAGCCAAGTTCAACCATAATCTTAGCCAGCTCTACCACACGCACTTTGTCACTGTTACGAACAGAAATTAGTGCACGACCAGATTTAGGAACCGAAACACCTGCGCCTAAATTAGCTTTTGCATAAGCTTCTTCAAACGTATCCCCTACGCCCATAACTTCGCCTGTAGAGCGCATTTCAGGTCCAACAAGTGGATCGCTACCGTGGAATTTGTTAAACGGAATAACAACTTCTTTAACAGAAAAATACGGCGGTAGTACTTCTTTAGTAATACCTTGCTCGGCTAATGATTTTCCAGCCATAACTCGCGCGCCTACTTTCGCTAAAGGTACTGAGGTTGCCTTAGAAACAAATGGTACCGTACGAGCAGCACGTGGGTTAACTTCAATTAAGTACACTTTGTTATCTTTAACTGCCATTTGAGTGTTCATTAAACCAACAACGCCCAACTCAAAAGCTAAATCAGTAACTTGTTTACGCATAACATCTTGAACTTCTTGACTTAAACTATATGCAGGCAATGAACAGGCACTATCACCAGAGTGAACACCGGCTTGTTCAATATGCTGCATAATTCCGCCAACAACGACATCTGTACCATCACAAATCACATCAATATCAACTTCAATCGCATCATCAAGGAAATGATCAAGTAGCACTGGAGAATCATTAGATACGCTTACTGCTTCGGTCATATAACGACGTAAATCATCTAAGTCGTAAACAATTTCCATCGCTCGACCACCTAACACATACGATGGACGAACAACAAGTGGGAAGCCGATAGCTTCAGCTTTCGCCATAGCTTCATCAATTGAAGTTACAGTGGCGTTTTCTGGCTGTAACAAGCCTAAACGTTCAACGGCTTGTTGGAAACGCTCTCTATCTTCTGCTCGGTCAATAGCATCAGGCGAGGTACCAATAATAGGTACGCCTGCTGCTTCTAGTGCGCGAGCTAATTTCAATGGAGTTTGGCCACCGTATTGAACAATTACGCCTTTAGGCTTTTCTATACGTACAATTTCCAATACATCTTCAAAGGTAATCGACTCAAAATAAAGTCTATCCGATGTATCGTAATCGGTAGATACTGTTTCAGGGTTACAATTAACCATGATAGTTTCATAGCCATCATCACGAAGGGCTAATGCAGCATGTACACAACAATAATCAAACTCAATACCTTGACCAATACGGTTTGGACCACCACCTAAAATCATAATAGATTCTTTATCGGTAGGATTAGACTCACACTCTTCATCATAGGTTGAGTACATGTAAGCAGTATCTGAACTAAACTCTGCAGCACAAGTATCAACACGTTTGTAAACAGGGAAAATGTCTGCGTTATGGCGTTTTTTACGAATTTCAGCTTCTGAAACACCGATAATATCGGCAAGGCGAACATCAGCAAAACCTTTACGTTTTAATTGACGTAAATATTGTGGCGTTAATACTTTTAAGCCACCATTGCGAACCTTAGCTTCTTCTAAAATAATGTCTTCGATTTGAACAAGGAACCAACGATCTATTTTGGTTAATCTAAAGATATCATCAACCGATAAACCTAAACGGAAAGCATCAGCAACATACCAAATACGATCAGCACCCGCTTCTTGCAGTTCGTGCATAATTTTAGTTTTAGCGCCAGGTTGAGTAACATCAACCATAGGGTCGAAGCCGCTAGCACCTACTTCTAAGCCACGTAATGCTTTTTGCATTGACTCTTGCTGATTACGACCAATAGCCATAACTTCACCGACAGACTTCATTTGAGTAGTTAATCTATCTTCTGAACCTGCGAATTTTTCAAAGTTAAAACGTGGTATTTTAGTGACAACATAATCGATAGTCGGTTCAAATGATGCTGGTGTTTTGCCACCAGTAATATCATTTGATAATTCATCTAAAGTGTAACCTACGGCTAATTTAGCGGCAATCTTAGCAATTGGGAAGCCTGTCGCCTTTGACGCTAATGCAGACGAGCGAGACACACGTGGGTTCATTTCAATAATAACCATACGGCCAGTATCAGGACAAATACCAAACTGTACGTTAGAGCCACCTGTTTCAACACCAATTTCACGCAATACTGCCAATGAGGCGTTACGCATAATTTGGTATTCTTTATCTGTAAGTGTTTGCGCTGGTGCAACCGTTATAGAGTCACCGGTATGAATGCCCATAGGGTCGAAGTTTTCAATTGAACAAATAATAATACAATTATCATTTTTGTCGCGAACCACTTCCATTTCATATTCTTTCCAACCAATTAAAGATTCATCAATCAATAATTCACTTGTTGGAGAAAGATCTAGGCCACGAGTACAAATTTCGGTGAATTCTTCAATATTATATGCAATACCGCCACCTGTTCCACCCATAGTAAATGAAGGACGGATAATACATGGAAAGCCTAAATGCTTACTCGCCTGTAAAGCTTCTTCCATTGAGTGAACGATTTCAGCTCTTGGTGTTTCAAGGCCGATGGCTTTCATTGCTTTATCGAAACGACTTCTGTCTTCTGCTTTATCTATTGCATCAGCAGTTGCACCGATCATTTCAACATTAAACTCTTCTAAAACACCTTTCGCTTCTAATTCAAGGGCACAGTTTAATGCGGTTTGACCGCCCATTGTCGGTAATACAGCACAAGGACGCTCTTTTTCAATAATTTTACGAACAACTTCCCAATGAATTGGCTCGATGTATGTAGCATCGGCCATTTCAGGATCTGTCATTATCGTTGCAGGATTTGAGTTAACTAAAATAACTCGATAACCCTCTTCTCGAAGAGCTTTACAAGCTTGCGCACCTGAGTAATCAAACTCACATGCTTGTCCAATAACAATTGGGCCCGCGCCTAAAATCAAGATACTTTTTAAGTCTGTACGTTTTGCCATTTCTTTTTTCTCTCTTGTTTATCTTGTTAGGGGACAATTAAGCTTTGTATTGCTTGATTAAATCAATAAAGTGATCAAACAAAGGTGCAGCATCTGTTGGACCTGGACTTGCTTCAGGGTGTCCCTGAAAGCTAAACGCAGGCTTATCAGTGCGGTGAACACCTTGAAGTGAATCATCGAATAACGATTTATGTGTCACTTTTAAGTTGCTCGGTAAGTTAGTTTCATCAACGGCAAAACCATGATTTTGAGAAGTGATCATAACCACGTCACGATCAAAGTCTTTTACTGGGTGGTTAGCACCATGGTGGCCAAACTTCATTTTAACTGTTTTAGCACCACTTGCTAAACCAAGTAATTGATGACCTAAACAGATACCAAAAACAGGAATATCGGTTGTTAAAAACTGTTGAATCGCTGAGATTGCATAATCACAAGGTTCTGGATCGCCAGGTCCATTTGATAAAAAGATTCCGTCTGGATTCATGGCTAAAACATCTTCAGCAGATGTTTGTGCAGGTACAACCGTTAGCTTACAACCACGATCTGATAACATACGTAAAATATTACGTTTAGCACCAAAATCATAAGCAACCACATGAAAGCAGTTATTTTGACTGGCTAATGGTTGACTATGGCCTTGACCAAGCTGCCAAGTTCCTTCTTCCCAAACATATTGTTCTTTAGTAGAAACGACTTTAGCTAAGTCCATTCCTTTTAATCCAGGGAAAGCTGCTGCTTTTGCCAAAGCACCATTAATAGTTGCTGTATCTTCAACATCTTCACAGGTTAAAATACAGCCATTTTGCGCACCTTTCTCACGTAAAATTCGAGTTAGTTTGCGGGTATCTATATCACTGATACCTAAAATATTATGGCGAATTAAATATTCACTTAAGTTTTCTTCATTTCTAAAGTTACTGGCCAGTAAAGGTAAATCACGGATAACTAATCCTTTTGCCCAAATAGTGCTAGATTCTTCATCTTCACTGTTGGTGCCTGTGTTACCTATATGAGGATAAGTTAACGTAATAATTTGTTCTGCGTATGAAGGGTCAGTAAGAATTTCTTGATAACCTGTCATTGAAGTATTAAAAACTACCTCACCAACAGATACCCCTTGCGCACCAATAGCGGTGCCTTTAAATACAGTGCCGTCTTCAAGCACCAAAATAGCAGATTTAGACAATTTAACCTCCGAAAAAGAAGAAAGTAACTTAACAACATTACAATGAAGTAATTATCATTAAGCATAAAATAATTGAACTGACTCAAGGTTCTTTTAGCCGTTTACCAACTTGTAATTAATGTTTAATCTACAAGTGAGAATAGCGCTAATTGGTCAAAAAGCATCGCATTAGCTAAATTTTTGACAAAATCCACTTATTCTACGCCTATAACGACCTTTCGTCTAGTAAAATATATAAAAACAAGGCGTTTTAAACGTTATTACATTAAAACAGCCAAAAGTAACAGTTATCCAATTGGTCAAGTATTGTAATTAGTCTTTAAGACCAAGTACGTCCTGCATATCGTAAAAGCCAGCGTCAGCATCTTTTAACCAAAAAGCAGCGCGCATTGCACCTAATGCAAACGTCATTCGCGAGCTAGCTTTATGGGTTATTTCAATTCGTTCACCCAAATCAGCGAAAAATGCAGTGTGTTCACCAACGATATCACCAGCTCTTACTGTAGCAAAACCAATGGTTTCACGATCTCGCTCTTCGGTAATGCCTTCTCGTCCGTATACAGCACATTTATTGAGGTCACGCCCTAACGTTTCAGCTATTACCTGCCCCATTTTAACTGCTGTACCAGAAGGAGCATCTTTTTTGAACCTGTGGTGCGCTTCAAAAATTTCTATATCAGTATAGTCGCCTATTGCTTTGGCAGTTACTTCTAATAACTTAAACATTAAATTAACACCCACACTAGTATTCGGGGCTAAAACAACAGGAATACTCTGACCAGCATTTACAATTTCATCGACCTGTTCATCGCTAAAGCCTGTCGTACCAATAACAAGCGCTTTATTATGTGCTTTACACCAAGCAAGGTTGTCAAACGTTGACTCAATCGAAGTAAAATCTATCAATACATCCGCTTCACTTAATTGATTAATATCCGTTACTGTTTTTCTGCCAATAGCACCAATACCGGCAAGTTCGCCTAAGTCAAAATCAACAAATGAAGAGTTTTCTCTTACACAGCCACCAACTAAGTCTACACTTTCATGTTCAACTGAGGCTTGAATTAAATTGCGCCCCATACGCCCACTACACCCTAAAATTGCGACTTTTACTTTCATTATTAATCCTACTTAAAAATTGATTTCACACTTAATGCTACGCTTTTAAAGCAATAGGCTTACCGAGTTGCTGTGAATTAGTTATTTGATGTGAGGTTGCATTGATAATTTTCAATTGTTTATCTACTAAAATTAAATGATAAAAAGCTGAAAACTCCGAAAACACTTGATTGGCTGTGTCAGTAAACGTCCAATCCATACTAACCAAATAGAGATCATTATCTAGTGTGGTATAACTCATGTTTTCGATCACCACTTGTGAAAATTGTTCTTGTTGTAACTGCTCAACAATTGCATTTAATGCAGTAACAAGTTCAACATCATTATTAATTAACGTAAATTTATCAGGCGTATTTAACGTACATGGAATGTGGTAACACGCTTGCAATTGCTCTACATTGGTTGTTTGTATTGCCGTTTTAAACCGTGTAAATAATGAGTGTATTTGTGTCGTTAACATTTAAGTTCACATTGATAGCAAAAAATAATAAGTAATAACTAACAAGCAATAAAAAGCCGGGAAAACCCGGCTTTATAAAACAATGTAATTAGCTGATAATGGCTAATAACTCAACATCAAATATTAATGTTGAGTAAGGAGGAATAGCTCCTTGTGAGCCTTGCTCTCCGTAAGCTAAGCTATATGGTACGTATAAACGCCATTTAGAGCCTTCAGTCATCATTTGTAATGCTTCAGTCCAGCCAGGGATTACGCCACCAACAGGAAATTCTGCTGGTTGACCGCGATCTACTGAGCTATCGAAAACATCACCAGAAATAAAGCTACCATGGTAGTGTGTACGAACAGTGCTAGCTGCTGTTGGCTTTTCGCCGTCACCTGTTGCGATTACTTCATACTGTAAACCAGATTCAGTAACAGTCACTTCGTCACGCTTAGCATTTTCAGCTAAAAAGGCTTCGCCTTCAGCTGCTTTTTCTTTGGCAGCCGCTTGCTCTAATTCTTGCATCTTTTTAGATACAACAGTAAAAGCTTCATTTAAAAGCTCTTCTGATACTTGGCTTGGCTGACCAGCTAATGCATCGGCAACACCAGCTTGTACTGCTGTGCTGTCGAAATCTTTAAATGGATTATTACGTAATTGGTCACCTAATTGACGACCTACACCGTAACTTACACGTTGTTCAATTGATTCAAATTTATTTTCAGACATTATTAGGACTTCTTAGTAAAATTTCGCGCGAAAGCATAGCATAATTATCACTTAGACTGTAGTCATCAGACGAGAGAATTTACTTTTTTTTCGTTAACTTCTATTTTTTAAGCTACTTTCTTTATTTTTGTATAAAGTGTACAGTATTTCAAATTTCATCAATATCTCCCTACGTTATAGGAATGAAAATGAAAACCAAATTAACAGTACTATTTACTGCAATGTATTTAACAGCATGTTCGAACAATACGAGCGTTAATAATGAGCAACAACCTAATCACTCTATTACTTATTCCTCTATTGATATAAAAACCAATACTGAGGTTAATGCTATTTTATCTAGTGAAGTTAAAGATCTTTGGACGCAAGATTACGATCACTATCAGACGGGTTTATTAAAAAATGTCAGTGACTCAATCACCTATTATGCACAACAAGGTGACTTAGCTGCAGAGGAATTAGCGAAGTTAACTTATTACTTACGCATTTATAGTAGTTTTGGCCCAGATAAAGCGTGGGTCGACGGTACGGCACAATCACTAAACCGTGCGTTATTAACTCTTCAAGCCATGCCTGGTTTTTATAATATTTCACCAGTGACAGCACGCTTACATGAAAACTATGCTGTCGCTTTATATCGGTTATATTTTTTAGAGCCACTTCAACCGTTAGTTAGCGACCATACGAAACCATTAAGCAAATTGATTGATTTGTACGCAAAAGGTGCATTACCTAACGATAAAGCCGTTGATTACGCATTATGGGAAGTGCTACGGGCAAGTGCTATTCTTCCATATGAAGCGCGTCGTAAAAATAATGAAACGTATATTAATGCTGTACTTGGCAAAGGTGAACTTCAACAAGCACTACTCGATTTTGTTGTGTCTAAAAATGCCATAGTAAACGGAAATTCATGGCCGAAAGAACATGCTACATGGGCGCTTGCAAATTATTATAATGTTTATAATAAACAGTACTGGAATGAATACTATAAGCGTTCTGAAGAAGAGCAACAAAAACTAGATGACGACAAACTATCTTTGCCTGTTGAACAACAAATGGATGATTTAGATAATGCCTTATGGTCTGCGCTTTCTAGTAATAAAACCGCTAATACAGAAGCAATAAAAGAACAATTTAGTGTGCCTTATGTGGTAAGTACTTTTCGAGGAAAATCCGAATGTAGCGAAGGCACGTTAAAAGATAGATGTATTGCACCAACCATTGAACAAGCATTACCAATTAATCATGTTTGCTCTGATAGCTTATACATTTTGACGCAAGAAATGACTCAAGAGCAGTTAAAAGATTCTTGTGAACGTTTGATTTCTCAAGAAGCGACCTTTCATGAAAAGCTTGCAACTAATCATATCCCTGCCCCTAATGACTTTAATGATAAATTACGTGTAGTGGTTTTTGATAATGCCGCTGAATACAATAAATATGGTCAGTTAGTGTTTGATATTCACACTGATAATGGTGGCATGTACATTGAAGGTACCACACAAGATCCAGACAATATTGCGACATTTTATTCTTATGAGCATTTTTGGGTAAGACCTGAATTTAAAGTTTGGAATTTAAATCATGAATATGTTCATTATTTAGATGGCCGCTTTATAAAGTACGATACCTTTAATCATTTCCCGTCTAATATGGTTTGGTGGTCTGAAGGTTTAGCTGAATATATAGCGCAAGGCGATGATAACCCTAAAGCCTTTAAGTTAATGAGTGAGACCGAGCAAGAAGAATGGCCTAGCTTAATGGAAGTATTTAATACCGAATATAAGGACGGACAAGACCAAGTTTATAAATGGGGGTATTTAGCGGTGAGGTATATGTATGAAAATCATAAAGAAGCCTATCGTCAAATGGCGCATTTTTTGAAAACTGACTTCTTTGACGGTTATAAAAAACTGTTAGATAAAACAGGTACAGATAACAATGCTGACTTTAAGCAATGGTTAATCAATCATAAAGAGAATGTTACGACAGCCAATGATAAAACGGATCCTAAGAAACCTCGTCAGTTTTATCGCTACACATATAAAGATTATTTACAACCAAGTCATTTAATCGAAGATGAAAATCATATGTTATGGCAATACTGGCACGCTAATGCACTTAAATAACCTGAAAATAGAGAACGTATAGTGATACCCAACCTCAATAATTATATGATCATTTATTCTGGTTAAAATAAGCCATTACTGCGTATAAAGTAGCTCAGTTAATTAATGAGATTGGTATAAGTTATATTACCAAGTAAATAAAAAGGGATTTTAGTTAAACTAAAATCCCTTCATCAACAACCTTTAACACACCATAAATGATTACATGGCAGGTCTTTGACAGTTTACCGCTTTATTTTCATCATACAGTTTTTCAGCAATTGGTAAATGCTCGGTTAATTCATTAATGCGTCTTTTATTCGATGGGTGAGTAGACATAAACTCTGGTGTTGTCGCATTTGAATTTAACGCAGCCATGTTTTTCCACAGTTTTATGCTTGCTTTAGGATTAAAACCTGATTTCGCCATTAGGTCTTGCCCCACGATATCCGCTTCACTTTCATGTGTTCTGCCATAAGGCATTAAAACACCGTACTGCAAACCTAAACCTAACCCTGACATATATAAATCACGGTTAACAACCCCTTGGCTTTCTAAGGTTGCGCCGACTACTGCCATACTTGATTTTGATAAATGATCTGACGATAAACGTTCATTAGAGTGTTTTTCAATAACATGACCTACTTCATGACCAATGATAGCTGCGAGCTGATCTTGGTTTTCTGTAACTTTTAAAATTCCAGTATATACACCAATTTTACCTCCAGGTAAGGCAAAAGCATTAACTTGATCCGACTCAAACACTACAACTTCCCATGTTCCGTCATGAACAGTTTTAGGTACATTTACCGTTACCGCAGATGCCACACATTGCACAAACTGATTGATTTCTTTATTTTTACTAATTTTTTCTTTTTTCTTCATTTCTTCAAACGATTGCTCTCCCATCGTATTTAACTCAGAAGACGAAAACAAGATAACTTGGTTTCGTCCTGTAGAAGATGTTGAACAAGCGGTTATCGCAGTGAGTAAGCAGCCAATAGTAACTATGTTTGTAAATTTCATAAAAGTTCCAATTTGGTTATGAATAAATCTGTAGCGTATATTTGTTATTGTTATTTAACGTTATCTCGGTTAATCAGAGTTTCTTTTCCTTTACTGGTATTATAAATATCTTCTGGTGAAAAACCTAAAGTGACATGAAAATCTTTTACTGAAAGTACATGTCGCTGCCTAAAAAGATCGGCTTGTGAAGATTGTGCAACAACGAAAAAACTTTCTTTTTGATCTTTACTTACTTGACCTACTCCGAGCAAGGTCACATTCATTTTTTGGCCAAGAACGATCTTAGTTTTATCAATATGTTGATATTCGTATGGGTTAATCAATGTTAAATGAAATAACCGATGATCGCGCCTAGCTTGATTTTCACGATAATGAGTATATTTATCGCCCAAAATTAATTTAAGCGTTGCTAAATAAGCTGATATTTCTGCTTTGCTAACTAATCCACCCAAATAGACTAATCCAGAGTTATCTTTCAGCTCTTTAACTGTAATAGTAATGTTTTTTTGTAGTGTAAGGCCGTCATTTCCTTTAGTGTCTTGCTCAATAAGGTGTTCTTTTTGGGGCCAACTTTGTTGCTCTTCTTCAAATAGTTCTTGCTCTGTCACTTCCATTAAATATTCCCCCATAGTCTTAGCATTCACATTCAACAAAGGTAGACTAGCTAATAAAACACACAATAATGTTAATTTACAAAGCTTGTTATTTATCATTTTTCTTCCTAGTAACTATTTATTTACCCATATAATATTTAGCGCGTGTATACCCAATGTTTATTAAGCTAGGTATACTAGAATACAATTATTTTTTCTTCTTAACTGCTCAAAAGGAGTCATAATGAAATACTGGTTTACCCCAGAATCCTTTCATATTTTGGCCACTAATTTATCTCATCTAAAATGGCGTTTACTTGCTTGGAGTTTTGCTGCTTTTTTATTATACACTTTATTAGAGTTTCAAATGAATCATGCAACACCTGAGGTATTAATATGGCTTGCCTTAGCTATTTTATTTACCGCTTTACAGTTATTAGTGTGTTCATCATTTATTTTCTTTTTTCAAGTACTGCCCTCTACTAAAGCCCCAGCCAAAGCTTGGTTTATTTTTTATCGAGTTATAGAGTGGGCAGAAACCTTACTATTTACATTTTTACTGCCATTACCCACCATCAGCTTTTTGTACGCAATTTTGTCGGTAAGTTAACGATATTAAATTTTAACAAAATACCATGTCTGTAGTTATAAATGCCGTTGCCGCTGAGCATAAGCTCCAAGTAAAATAAACATTGTGATAACTGTGGGCAGGATATAAACATTAGGGATACGGCTTAACTGCTCAGCTAACAATTGTGTTAACCACACCGTCAATAAACCATATCCAAAAGCACACACTAAAACAAAGATCACTGTTCTAACAATAACATGTTGTTTCGATGTTAGTTTTTTAATTGAGTTATTAATATCTTGGCCAAATATCACTAATATAGTAGCAATTAATGCCATAGCTGTTTGGTATTGATAAGGTCGAAACCAAAGCCCGAGTTCAATAAATAATGACTGCATACAAACCTTCTTTTGATAGAGTCTTACTGATATTTAGCTAATAACGCAATCATGTCATCTTCGCTTAAAATAGTAACGCCTAAATCTTGAGCTTTCGTCAGTTTAGAGCCAGCTTTCTCACCTGCTACTAAATAATGAGTTTTAGCGGATATACTTCCCGAAACTTTAGCTCCTAATGCCTGCAAAGCTGATTTAGCTTCATTACGTCCCATTTGACTTAACGTACCTGTAAGTACAAAAATTTGATCGATTAGCGGTTGTTGATCTTCACTTTTTTTCTCAATAGCTGGCCAAGAAATCACGGTCTCTAATTCTGTAATCACTTCAACGTTATGTGCTTGAGCAAAAAACTGAACAATATTTCTCGCCACTATTGCGCCAACATCAGGTACTTTTTGTAAACTTTCTTCATTAGCACTTTTAATGGCTTCGAAAGTTAAAAAGTAGTTGGCTAAATTGGTTGCTGTTGTTTCGCCTACTTCTCTAATCCCTAAGGCATAAATAAACTTAGGTAAACTTGTCGTTCTGGCAGCAACTAATCCCTTAATTAAGTTTTGTGCTGACTTTTGCCCCATTCTTTCCATGGTACTAATATTAAGTTCAGTTAATTTAAACAAATCCGCAGGTGTTTTAATAAGCTGCTCATCAACTAATTGCTCAACAAGCTTGTCACCTAATCCATCTATATCGAGCGCTTTACGAGAAGAAAAGTGTTTGATCGCTTCTTTACGTTGTGCACCACAAAATAAGCCACCAGTACAACGAAGAACCGCTTCACCTTCAGCTCGAATTACCGTTGATTGACAAACAGGACATTGTGTTGGAAAAACGATGTCTCGAAGTTGTTCACTTTCAGTGAGGCTTGATTGATCTTCAACTCTTTTAAGTTTTTGCACATTAACAATTTGAGGGATTACATCACCAGCACGTCTTATAGTGACGAAGTCGTTAATTTTTATACCTAAACGATCTATTTCGTCCTGATTATGCAATGTCGCATTACTAACAGTAACACCGCCGACAAATTTTGGCGCTAATCGAGCCACTGGCGTGATAGCACCTGTTCTTCCTACTTGAAACTCTACATCAAGTAGCTTGGTGGTTTCTTCTTGTGCTGGAAATTTATAAGCTGTTGCCCAACGTGGTGCTCTGGCAACAAAACCTAGTTTTTGTTGCAAACTAATGTCATCAACTTTAAAAACCGTGCCGTCAATCTCATAACTTAATGCCTCACGTTGAGACAAAATGTGCTGATAAAAGTCGTCAACTAACGTAGAGTTTTCAAGTAACTTAACCTCTGGGCACATAGGCACGCCCAAGCTTTTGAGTTGCCCTAATCTTGCAAAGTGTGAGCTAGCTAACCATTGCTCGTTTAGCTGGTTGTCATTATCTCCAACAAAGCCAATGCCATAGGCATAAAAAGATAAGTTTCTGCTGGCAGTAATTTTTGAGTCGAGTTGACGCAAACTTCCCGCTGCGGCATTACGTGGGTTAGCAAAAGTCTTTTCACCTTTTTTAATCGCTTGCTGGTTAATAGCTTCAAAACTTGCTTTTGGCATAAATACCTCTCCCCTAACTTCTAAGATATAAGGAAAGTTTTCACCTTGTAACTTTAACGGAATAGATTTTATTGTTCTGACATTTTCAGTAATATTTTCACCTACTGCACCATCGCCCCTTGTAGCAGCTTGAACTAATCGGCCATTTTCATAGCGTATGCTTACAGCTAAACCATCAAGTTTAGGCTCTGCACAAAATTTAATGGTTTGTTGATAACCTAGCTTGTCTGTTACTCGTTTAACAAAGGCCTGCCACTCTTCTTCTGAAAACACATTATCAAGAGACAACATCGGCATTTTGTGGGTCACTTGTGAGAAAAATTTTAGTGCTTCGCCACCAACTTTCTGACTAGGAGAATCAAGAGTTTTAAATTGTGGATACTGAGTCTCAAGTTGAATTAATTCACGCATTAATCTGTCATATTCGGCGTCAGGTACACTCGGCTCATCAAGTACATAATACTGGTGATTATAAGTTTGTATTAAGTGGTGAATTTCGTTCACTCGATTTTCTATGGTAGCGTCTGACATAAATGTAGCTTATCTCATTGGTCGTTGGGTAAAGGAATTAATGGGGTGTTCAACACAAGCAACCTCTTTAGTAGAGGTTGCTAATATTACAAGGTCTATTGAAAAGTTATCCTTGAGCCGTACGGTTTTTTATTTCAAAATCGCGAATTCTACTAACATAATGCTGCTCAGTTTGCTTAGTCATTATGTTTCTTTTATCGTCTAAAATTTGGGCATTAAACTCTTCGCTTAATTGTTTAGCTGCCGAGAGCATTTGTTGGTAAACATCAAAAGCATTTCCTGCATTTGGCAACATCATAAACAATGTAATACCTTGTGTTACAAACGTTTCTATTGTTTCAAGCTCAAATGATCCCGGATTTACCATGTTAGCAAGACTAAAGGTAACTGGACCATTGCCTGCATTGTCTTGATGACGGTGGAAAATATTCATTTCACCGTACTTAAGCCCTAAGGTTAATAGCATTGGCAATAAAGTAGCACCTTGCATAATTTGATTTTGCGGCATCACAACTGACAGTGATAACACCTCAGGCTGAACTTTTTGTTGTTCATTATTTTCCTTTTGAGCAGACACCTTAGGTTGTTTGTCTTCACTTGAGGTGTTTTCAAAATTAATTTCAATTTGATTACGTTTAAGCTCAGCCTTAGTAGGTGTATTTTTTCTCGGCTTAGGCCTTGAAACTGGTTGTGAATATAAAGGTTTTTGAGTTACAACCTCTTCGAGAACAACCTCTTTTTTACTTGCTAAATTATCGTTAAGCTCTTCAGATTCTGTACTTGGGTATTGAATATTTGGATTTTCAGTTTTTTCGCTTAACGGTTTGTCGTTTTCAATAGATGTTGATTGAGTCAGATTTATTGCGGTCTCATCTAACGACGTTGTTTTAGTTACATCCGCTTGTGTCGGCTGTTTGTCTTCATTGGCTGATATTTCTTCCATTGTTTTTTCAAAAGCATCAAACGATGGAATATCTAATGAATCGTTTTCAGGGGTTAAGTGCTCATTTTCACGTTTGTCATTATCTAAAGAACTTGGAGCTTGGGCAGAGAAATTATCACTCGATTTAATATCTTCAGCAGAGTGTTGTACAGATTCACCTTTGTTTGTTTGTGATTTTACAATAGGTTTACCGACTCCGTCTTGGTCAAAACCACCATGATCAAAATTGCGTTCAATAGGTTTTACTTTATCTTTGCTTGCTTTTAATTTATAGGGGTTTTTATTTTTTCTGATGGTCCACAAACCATGAACAAAAATAGCGCCTATAACTACAGCACTGATTATAATTAATGAATTTCTAAAATTATCTTCCATTACTAAACCTATTATTCTTATGTATTTTCTGCCATTGCTACAGCTTCATCTATATCTACTGCCACCATACGGGAAACCCCAGGTTCAAACATGGTAACACCTGTTAAATGTGAAGCCATTTCCATCGCTATTTTATTATGACTAATATAAATAAATTGTACCGTTTGAGACATTTCCCTGACTAGGTTACAAAAACGTTCCACGTTTGCATCGTCTAAAGGAGCGTCCACTTCATCTAGCATACAAAATGGTGCTGGATTTAATCTAAAAATAGCGAAGACTAATGATAAAGCGGTCAGCGCTTTTTCTCCACCAGATAATAGATGAATTGTACTGTTTTTTTTCCCAGGAGGTCTTGCCATAATAGTCACCCCTGTATCGAGTAAATCTTCACCGGTTAATTCAAGGTAAGCACTTCCCCCACCAAACACTTTGGGAAATAACAATTTAAGATCATTATTGACTTTATCAAAGGTGATCTGAAATTTCTGACGGCTTTCTTTATCTATTTTAGCTATTGCTGATTCTAACGTGCTGATAGCAAGAGTTAAATCATCATTTTGCTTCTCTAGATGATTTAAACGGTCCAGTGCTTTCTCATACTCCGAAATTGCTGCTAAATTAATCGGTCCTAAGCGATTAATATCTTTCGCTATTCGTATAATATGTGCTTGCCAAACCCCTTCATTTACCTCTTCTTTCATATTTGCTTGAACGTCTTCAACATCTTGTTGCATCTCTTTTAACTGTTCTAGGCTCGCTTCTGCCCGTAACTTAAAGTTTTGTGCTTCAAGATTTTGTTGATTAATTTGCTGATTCAAGCGCTCAATTTCTTTCGTGTTTTGTTTTTTAATGATTTCAAGTTCTTTCACTTTTAAAGCTGAAACACTTTGATCTTTATGTATATTTTCTAACTTATCATCCACTTGGCTATTGGTAGCTAACCAACGTTGAAGATTTTGTTTATCTTCATCTAGTGGAGTTAAAAGTTGTTTTATTTGTTGTTGCTTAGTTTGCTGATTTTCTAATAAAGCAATCATTTGTTCATTCGTTTTCACGCTTTGTGCGTCAGCTAATGACTTATTATGTTTCGCTTGTTCAACAATTAACACTAATTGATGGCGTTCATTGTTTAATGTTTGAATTTTTTGCTGGTATCGTTGTACGTCATGATTTGTTTTATCTCGTTCACGATTTAATTCCGCATTTTCATTGTCGTCAACACTCACCTTATTCAACAAAGATTCTTGCTCTAAACTGGTCGCATAATCCGCCTGCTTTTCGAGTATTTCTTTCTCAATATCGTTCAATTGAGTTAATAACAATTGATTTTGCTTCTCGTTTTGCTCCACTTGTTGCAATGTCAAAGCATGTTTCTTTTCAAACTGTTGTTTATCAACTTGCTGCTCAGTTACTTTTAACGCGAGGCTCGATTGCTCTAACAATAGTTGCTCTAATTGCTTTGTTGTATCAGCTGTTAATAATTTACTCTTGGCTAGATATTGCTCAATAGTATCAATTTCTTCATTAATATTATTTAACTCAGCAGCACTGTTTAACAAGTGATTAAAAGGGATAACAGCCCCTTTTCTTACATAGCCATGCCCCAACCATGTAGTATCTGGACATATAACCGACTCATGTGGCAATAGCGTTGGCAATACTTGTTTTGCATGGCTTAAATCTTCGGCTAAATATATTTGATTAAGGTATGGAGTAAATACGTGAGGCTTATTAAACTTTTCAGCCAACGTCCCAATTTTACTTATGACATCTGTGTCAGGTATTAAATGACTGACTAAAAGTACGGTATCAAGCGGTATTTCATTGGGTAGATCATTAACCACCTGCGCTTGCAGCCATGACCACAATACTTGTTCGCACGCATCCCGCCATTTTTCATCTACTTCAATTTGTTGATGAAACAGCGATATTGAGTCTTCATTTGTCCCTTGCAGCCATTGACTTTGTTTAACAGCCCAATCAGGTTGTTGGCTATGTTTATCGGATAAATGCGTAAACTGTTGAACCAATGCTTCTTTTTTACCAAGTTGCTGCGAGTGCTGTTTAGCTTCCTTAGCCAGCTCCTTTTCAAGGTGTTTTATTTTTGTATCAAGAAGGGTTTTATCACTACTGGTAAGTGAAAGTACTTTATTAGCTTTTTTAAGTGCGCTATCAATTTTTTCAAGAGCTTCAGCACTTTGATCACTTTGTCGATTTTCTCTAATTAATTGTTCAAGTTGTTGTTTACGATCGTTCTTGGCTGCTAATGTACTTTTTTGTGCTGAAATTAAAACATTAACCGCTGAACGATTTTTCTGCTGCTCAGCTTGTGCCTTATTAAATTCAATCCAACGAAGTTGCCACGACTCTTGCTTAGTCATAGCATTTGATAAATCTTGTTCAACTGCTTTAATTGACTCCTCAACACTGACCAATTTTGGCAATTCTTTTTCAAGTAAAATGTTCGCTAATGCTTGTTCATCTTTAATCGAATTAGCTAGCGACTGTAATGTTGAATACTGTTGTTCATTTTGGGTGAGCTCTTGCTTAATTTGAACTTCTTGTTGCTGAGCATATTTAATACTTTGTTCAACTTTGGCAATTTGCTGAGTAAGAGTGAGTTTTTCCTGTTGCAATTGCGTAAAGCTTCCCCCCTCCAACTCTGTTTGCTGTTTAATTTGAAAAAGACTGATATCGTTTTGTTTTTCACTAACAGTCAAAGTTTCAATGTCAAGCTTAGCCTTTTCAACCTGCTGTAAAATAGCATTACTTTTGTTCGTAAATTGCTGCCAACGAAAAACGGATAACTCAGCTTTGTATTTACGCTCACTAGATTTAAGTGTTCTAAAACGCTTAGCTGCTTCGGCTTGTTGATGTAGCTTATCTACTTGTAATGTCAATTCGCTACGAATATCTGCTAATCGCGCTAAATTTTCACGGGTGTGACGAATTCGCGTTTCAGTTTCTCGCCGACGTTCTTTATATTTAGATATACCAGCAGCTTCTTCGATAAAAATCCGTAAATCTTGCGGTTTTGACTCAATTAAGCGTGAAATAGTGCCCTGTTCAATTATCGCGTAACTTCTAGGACCTAAGCCAGTGCCTAAAAAGATATCAGTGATATCCTTGCGCCGACATTTAACACTATTAAGGTAGTAAGTATTAGTGCTATCACGGTTAACAACCCGACGAATAGAAATTTGATTGCGATCAGCTAAACTTCCAGCAACTTTATTCTGGCTATTATCAAAAATCAGTTCAACACTTGCTTGTCCTATCGGTTTTCGGCTAGCGGCACCGTTAAATATAACATCGGTCATGGTGTCGCCACGCAAATTTTTGGCTGAGCTTTCACCTAAAACCCAACGAACAGCATCAATAATATTTGATTTACCACAGCCATTAGGACCAACTATCGCAGTCATTTGCTGCTGAAAAGGAATTTTAGTTAAATCTACGAATGATTTAAAACCAGCTAAATTAATCTGCTTTAACCGCATAGATAAGTAATGCCTGATACTGTTGGAAGGTATTTTCTGATGAGAACTTTATCAGAGTTTGTTGCGCTTTGTAACAGTTCAATGATGTAATTCCTGCTTTAACAGTTTTATACTAATACTAAAAAATAATGACAGAAATAATCCCTTATGAATAATCCTAATCTTGCTAACTCAACAAATGGTTCCGCTTATTTTTTTAAAGGTTTCGAACTTATTCGCGCCAAAGGAATTCGCCGTTTTGTTTTAATTCCTTTAGCGATTAACTTGCTTTTGTTTTCTTTCGCTTTTTATTACTTACTCAACCAATTAGATTATCTAATGCTGTGGGTTGAAGAGTCAGTGCCTTCTTGGCTGTCATGGTTAAACTATATAATTTGGCCATTGGCAATATTGACCGTATTAGTGGTGTTTTCCTTTATCTTTAGTACCGCTGCAAATTGGATTGCTGCGCCATTTAATGGATTATTAAGTGAAAAAGTTGAAGTATTACTCTCTGGGCATTCAATTAATGCAGAAGATGGTTTTACTGCCTTGATAAAAGATTTACCTCGTACTTTTGCTCGTGAATGGCAAAAATTGAGTTATTACCTACCAAGAGCTATCGGCTTTTTTATTCTGCTTTGGGTCGTTCCAATTGTTGGACAAATCATCTGGTTTTTATTCATTGCTTGGATGATGGCAATACAATACAAAGATTACCCCTTTGATAATCATAAAATTTCATTTAATCGAATGAAGTTTGTTCTTAAAGAAAATCAAAAGTTGAGTTATAGCTTTGGTATAACTGTTACCGTTTTTTCGATGATCCCTTTTATTAATTTAATTGTCATGCCAGTGGCTATTTGTGGTGCAACCGCTTTATGGGTTGATCATTACAAGCAACCACTCATTCATGAAGGTAATTAAAACGTTAAAAAACAGTTCTTTATATTACACCAAGCAAAGTATACAATTCAGAGCATAATTTTAATGCCTCGGTAAATGCCTCATTCTTTATGACTTGAGGCGTGTTTTTATTGGTTATGCTAATAAAAACTTATTGACCCAGACATGTCGACCTTTTACATTGTGTACAAATGATATGGAGTAATACTTTAATGAAAGTAAAATTAACCGCTAAACGTTTGTCGCTAGCTTGCTCAGTTATGCTGGCCTCTTCTGTTTATGCAGAGGATACAATTGATATCCCCGTAATGGATGATGCCAGTATATTCGCAAACTTTAATGATAAATCGCCCGCTGTAGTTAACTACTTTTCATCGTTTAGTGAAAAAGAAGTCATCGACTTTTATAAAATGATGTACGGAGAAATTTTCCATTTTGAGCGTATACATGGTCGATTAACCCTGTCTTTCTACCCTGACGACTTTGCAGCAAGAGTTATAATTTCTCAACAAGATAATAAACGCCAAGTGGATGTTATTGTTGAAAACTTTAATCCTGATACTATGGTGATCCCTGAGCTTATTGACACATTAGATGAAGAGTTACTTTATCAAGAAACACAAACATCAGTATTAGCTGAAGAAGAGCTAATTGAAGAACAGTTAGTTGATGAAAATATTGAAACTGAGATAACACAAGCCCAAGAGATAGAAGAAAATATTGCTGTTGAAGAAGCTGTTGTTGAGGTCATCGAAGAAAACATCGAAATTGAAGAAAATCTAGTTGAAACAATTGAAGAAGATATTGTTCAAAAAGAAGCACTTGTAGACGATGCTGAAAATGGTGTTGGCTCTGAAGTTATTGACGTTGACGCAATGAACGAAGATATTGCCATTGAAGAAGCTATAGTTGAAGAACTAGAAGAAGAAATATTAATTGAAGAAACGGTTGTTGAAGCGATCAAAGAAGATATTACTGTTGAAGAAGCAGTTCTTGAAGAAATTGAAGAAGAAATAATTCTTGAAGATGCTGAACAAAACACTGTTGATGAAGTGCTAATAGATGAAGAAATAATCGAAGAAGAAACCATTAGTCAAGACGTTGATATTGATACCGTTGAAGCTGTTTCTACAGAAGATAATACTATCAACGAAGAAACAAATGAAGTTGCATCACAAGCTGATATTGTTGTGGAAGAGTTTGACAGTGAGTCACTTGAAGAGAGCACTTTAGTCGATGAAGATGTTTTAGTTGAAGAAGTAACTGCTGAGACCACGCTAGAAGAAGCTGAAGTGACTGATGCTATTGCGGATGAACTCACTGAAGATATCAGTACTGAAGAAGCGACAGTTTTAGAGCAAACCGCTAACGAAGTCGACTCTATTGATAATGCAAAAGAAAGCGATGTAATCATCAATGGTTTAAATAATAAAGATACATCCGCTGTAACACCTAACGATGCATCACAAGATATTAGTATTGAATACTTAGAAGAAGAAGAAGTTGTCGACATCACAGAAGAAAATGTAGATGAAAGTATTGAAGAAAGTATTGAAGAAAGTATTGAAGAAAGTACAGATGAAGCGACAGAAGTAAGTGCAGAAGAAATTAATTAATACTGTTTATAGCGTTGATTTAAGTTAATCTAATAAAAAACCGTAATGTGTTTCACATTACGGTTTTTTTGTTACTGATACTTTTAGTATCAGCGAAGTGTATCAGGCGTTATATCAGTTATTTATACAGTATCGAGTCTACCGTACCTTGTGCTAGACCGTGATAACCAGGTCTTGCAGTTTTATAAACTTTTTGTGCCCAAGCCAAGCCATCTTTTGTTTCAGCTAATTGCTTGTACAGCGGCACAATTAACTTTCTACGACCAATATCAGTTAAGTACTGCTCAAGTTCTGGAAATATAGCGTCGTAATGTACTTTTAACGATAATAGGTACCAAGCATGAGCGATTTCTGCATTTTTACTCGTAGTTAAAGCAAACGTTTCATCAAGCGCAGACATTTTATTTAACGAGATATCTAAAGGTAGATTATTAATAAAGTGTAGCCATTCGTGAACTGTCCAGTTACTCGTAGGTAATTCCTTTAATGTTAGCTTACCCGTTAACCATTGTTCAATTTGTTGGTCAATCAACACAAAAGCTTGAGACATTGGCTTAGGAACAGAGCTTGGTAAGTTTTGGCCGAATATCCACTGATTCACCTCTTGATCACTCACAATGTTTGGGTATTTATGAATAAGTTCTTTATTTAAATACTTAACAAAGTTAGCTGTTGTTAGGCTTTCAAAAGCATATTGGTTGAAATAACCAAGTACAAATTGATCAAACTTCTCACGGCCAAATTTCTTCTCTAAATAAATTAAAAACAACTGCCCTTTCGTATAAGGAACTGATGAAAAAGCATCATCTGGATCTCTGCCTTTTAAGTCGATGTACAACTGAGTATCACCCGGTACTAAATTGTTTATTTCAACATTCAAGCTTTGCGCATCTAACGCTTGTTCCATTATTGCTCTATCTACCCCAAAAACTTCTTCCATAATGCGGTTTTCAACGTAACTGGTAAATCCTTCGTTTAACCATAAATCACGCCATGTTGCATTTGTTACTAAGTTACCTGACCATGAATGAGCAAGCTCATGAGCAATTAAGTTAACCAAACTTTTATCACCGGCGATAACTGTTGGTGTAATAAATGATAAACGTGGGTTTTCCATACCACCAAATGGGAAACTAGGAGGAAGAATTAATAAATCGTATCTACCCCAACGGTATTCGCCATAAAGCTTTTCAGAGGTGTCGATCATCGCTTGTGTGTCATCAAATTCAGCTGCCGCAGCATCTAATATATAACGCTCAGCATAAACGCCTGTTTGATGGCTCATCGCTTTAAACTCTAGGTCGCCCACGCCAATTGCAATTAAATAAGGAGGAATAGCCTGAGGCATTGAGAAAAAATAATCTCCATCACGTAAAGTATCAGGTGAGTTATTAGCACTCATTACTGCTAATAAACTTTCATCGGTTCTAATTCTCGCGGTATACGTCATTCTAACACTCGGAGTGTCTTGAATAGGAATCCAAGAGCGAGCGTGAATAGCTTGATTTTGGCTGAACATAAACGGATGCTTTTTACCCGCTGTTTGCTCTGGGCTTAACCACTGTAACCCTGATGCTTTTTCAGTTGAATTGTAATAAACACGTACTTTCTGCGCTTTAAAAGGTGCATTTACGGTTAGCTTTGCGCCTAACACATCATCCCTTTTCGCTAAAGAATAGTTAATTTTCTGCCAATTCCCCTTTGCATTTTGAGCAAGCACTCGATGAATCACTAAATCACGCGTATCAAGAATAATAGGTTTAACAGAGTCACTTAGCCAATTAAGCGATAATTCTGCAAAACCTTTTAAAGATTTTTCAGTAAAATCAACACTAAGATCTAAATAAACATGCTTAACTTTTACTTGATCATAGTTAGCATAAGTATATGAATCCTCTAAAGTATTAGATGAGACACCTGCCCAGGCACTGGAAGAAGTTTGTATGAGAATAAACATAACAAACATGATTAATGATGAGATAATTTTCATAATATTAAATTCTATAAATAAAAGAGGCCTGTAGATTACTGTTAATCTACAGGCCTGTACAAGAATTATTTATGAAATAAAAGGGATTTAATGTTACTTGATATGTACTATTTTATCTGTCGCTTCATTACTTCTCTAACTGTATCACTACACGTCTATTTTTAGCGCGGCCTAAAGACGTTTCATTCGATGCAATATGTCGTTTTTCACCATACCCTTTAGATTCTATTCGAGCGACGTCTACACCACTTTCGATAAAGTACTTTCTTATTTTATCTGCACGTTTATCTGAGGCTTTTTGGTTAATCGAGCGGCCACCATAACTGTCGGTATATGCATCAATTAGCACTAACTCTAAATCTGGGTCTAAACTTAAGTATTCAGAAATCATCGCCATACGCTTTTCTGACGCTTTAGTAAACTTATCACTGCCAAATTGGAAGTTCAGCACTGTGTATGCAATATCATCTAAACTATAATTTAACAGATTCCCTACACAGCTGACGAATTCTTTATAAGCGCTTTTAAATTTTGCCGTTGATAAAGCGACAGAAATTTTGTTTTGACTGCTATACCAGTCATTATAATAAAAAGTAGGGTTCATGCCCTGCTCCAACTCGCTTAACATAGTCCACGCAACCTTTTTAGGTAGTACTGGAGCAAATTGTTTATGCAACTTCATTTGAGCAAGTGTTCTGCCACTAGTTCCCGGGCGCCATTGTGGTGCTATTGATCTTACTTCTGCTAATGAGTAATTATCTGGTAAGAGCAACATATCTAATTCAAACTCCATATTTAACTGACGACTCGCTCGGCTGTAGAAGCGAGCTTCACCATAGTTTGGAATTTGATGTGCGAGCGTGCACTCTAATCGAGAATCAGCAGATAACTGCCAATGAGAGCTTTTGAGATCGGCACTGTATTGACGTGTACCTGCATGAGAATGTGCAGCAATTACAAATAAAGCGATAACGGTAAAAAATTGTTTCATAGGTAACTTCAAATCAGTAATTTATTTAGTAACATTAATGATATCGACAGATATTTAATTAACTTTAGGTGTTTTTAAACAAAAAAACAAAGTATAAAGTGGCTATTACCATTGGTTCTAAAATAATTTTCTGAGATAATTAACCAATTGCACAACAATCAATAGCACTCGCGTATTATGACAGTCAATTCGACAAAAAACGACTCACCAGACCAGACTAACAGCAACACCACTATTAAATCCTTGTTATCCCAGCGGTTTAGAGGTTATTTTCCTGTGGTAATCGATGTTGAAACTGCTGGTTTTAACTCTCAAACAGATGCCTTATTAGAATTAGCGGCTTCGGTTTTAACGTTAGACGAAACTACAGGGTTGTTAGCCATTGATGAAACCATTCAATTTAATATTAATCCTTTTGAAGGAGCGAATCTCGAACCTGCTGCTTTAGAGTTCACAGGTATTGATCCAACTAACCCACTTAGAGGTGCTGTTGATGAAAAAGAAGCGCTAACCACCCTATTTAAATTAGTCCGTAAAAAAATGAAAGCGGCAGATTGTCAACGAGCGATCATTGTTGCTCATAATGCCTCATTTGATTTAGGCTTTCTTAATGCCGCCACAACAAGGTGCGCAATTAAACGTAGCCCATTCCATAGCTTTGTTAGTTTCGATACAACCACGCTTTCTGGCTTAGCTTTAGGGCAAACTGTTTTAGCTAAAGCCTGTATTGCTGCTGAAATAGATTTTAATAACAGTGAAGCGCATTCGGCACTATACGACACAGAAAAAACCGCAGAGTTATTTTGCTTTATTGTCAATAAGTGGCAGAACATGGGCGGCTGGCCGCTAGCTGTAGATAATCAAGACGAAAACTAATATAACCTGAACTCGGTTTAAGGGATGGTTAACAGTTTGAAAAAAGGTAAATAATTATTTTACTCCACTCTAGCTTGATAGTTTTTCTTAATTCAAGGCAAATTTCGCGTCAATAGCTGGCCTATTGCAAGAAATTTAACGAAGAAGTAAGGAAAAATAGCTGCTAGAGAAATATTTGTTAAGCCGAGCTCAGGTTAACATAGTCATAATTCGAACCGCTATCCACTCCAAAAACCACTCATAAAAAAACCTTACTATAAAAGTAAGGTTTTTTGTTTGTTAATGAAGCAAGATCAAACTCTTGCTTCATACGTTTAAGCTAAAGAGTAACTTAAAGTTTATCAGCGTTGTCTGATAAGTAAGAAGCAACACCTTCTGGTGAAGCTGTCATGCCTTTATCACCTTTGTTCCAACCTGCTGGACATACTTCACCGTGATCTTGGTGAAATTGTAAAGCATCAACCATACGTAACATTTCGTCTACGTCACGGCCTAATGGTAAGTCATTAATTACTTGATGACGTACATTGCCTTCTTCATCAATTAAGAATGAACCACGAAATGCAACGCCAGCTTCTGGATGCTCAACATCGTAGGCTTGACAGATTGTATGCTTAGTATCTGCAACTAAGGTATATTGAACTGGACCGATACCACCATCATTTACTGGCGTATTTCTCCATGCATTGTGAGAAAATTGAGAATCAATAGAAACACCAATAACTTCAACACCACGGCTCTTAAACTCTTCCATGCGGTGATCGAAAGCTAAAAGCTCAGATGGACATACAAAAGTAAAATCTAATGGGTAGAAAAATACAACGGCTTTTTTGCCTTTGATTGCTTCGCTTAATGTAAAGCTATCAACAATTTCACCGCTACCTAGTACTGCTGCTGCAGTGAAATCTGGTGCTGGACGACCAACTAATACGCTCATTCTATGCTCCGTTTATTTGTTGTTTAAAAATTTTTAACACGATAATACATCTCATCACTGATATTGTGACAGATTATTAAAATTCAATTACTTAAAATATATTTCTTTACTAATTTATTCTGACACTGCATTTTTTTCAGCAGACTCTTTAATTAGCGCTTGTAATTCACCTTGCTGGTGCATTTCCATAATAATATCGCAACCACCTACTAATTCACCGTCTACCCATAATTGTGGGAAAGTTGGCCAATCAGCATATTTAGGTAATTCAGAACGAATGTCTGGGTTTTGTAAAATATCAACGTAAGCAAATTTTTCGCCACACGACATTAACGCTTGAGAAGCTTGTGAAGAAAAGCCACAGTTAGGTAATTTAGGTGAACCTTTCATATATAATAATATTGAATTTTCGCTAATTTGTTCTTTTATACGTTCGATTGTATCCATGGAAACCTCTAATTTAATGCTTATTGAATTGCTTAAAGAATATATTGTGATGAATTTAAAAAATTCAATAAATACTAACAAATTATTAATTAGTACAAGTTAAACTAACTAACCTTGAAAAAAGCAATGGTAAACCCTATATTTCCGAGTAGACTATGCAAGTTAATAATACTTGAGTATTTTACTGGGTTTTAAAGCAAATCAAAACCTTTCTTTATACTTTTACATTATAATAAATTTTATTACTACCTAGGAGAAAATAATGGCGATTGAATTACCAGCACTACCTTACGAAAAAAATGCGTTAGAGCCGCACATTTCAGCTGAGACTTTAGAGTTTCACTACGGCAAGCACCACAATACTTATGTTGTTAAACTTAATGGTTTAATTGAAGGTACTGAGTTTGAAGGTAAATCTTTAGAAGATATCGTAAAAACATCTTCTGCTGGCGTTTTTAACAATGCAGCACAAATTTGGAATCACACTTTTTATTGGAATAGCTTAAGCCCTAATGGCGGCGGCGAACCTACAGGTGCTTTAGCTGATGCAATTAACGCAAGCTTTGGTTCTTTTGCCGAGTTTAAAGAAAAATTTGTTGAAAGTGCAGTAAATAACTTTGGTTCAAGCTGGACTTGGTTAGTTAAAAATGCAGACGGCAGCTTAGCAATTGTAAACACATCGAATGCGGCAACGCCATTAACTGACGATAGTGTAACAGCGTTAATCACTGTTGATTTGTGGGAACATGCTTACTACATTGATTACCGTAACTTACGTCCTAAATATATGGAAGCATTTTGGGCATTAGCGAACTGGGATTTTGCGAGCGCAAACTTCGCTTAATACAATGCTAATAATAAACTGTTAGATACAAGTCATTAAAAATGCCTGTTAGCTTACGCTAACAGGCATTTTTTTATGACTATAATTAAACCTATCGATAACGTTATCGAATACATTTACTATTTATTAAAATGTCTTAACAACTTTCACTGAGCTGTCAACACTTGCTGCATCGACATAAGCGATAGCTGTAGGATCTGATGACACAAGGCTTATCACTTCTTTATCCGAACCGACTTCTTTTGGTGGTTTCCCTTTACCAGAGAACACTTGTTTTGACCAATAGGCTTTAATTTGGCTTGAACTTTTACTCAAAACCTTTTCTTCAAACTCATTACGGGTTGCACTACCAAACTTTAAATTCGAAGGTGTTGCTTTATCACCATTAGGGAATGCTTTAAGTTTCCCTAAAAATAGCCGTGAAATATCACTATCAGATATTTGTGATGTGTTACCAGTATTAACTATAATAGCGACTTCTGCAAAAGCTAGCGAAGTAAAACTAAAGAGGCTGCTTAGCATTAATAGTTTTATAATTTTCATTTGTATATTCCTTAAATCAATTAACTGTGTCATTAATTTACTTGTTTAATGACAAAAAACTTTAAATATTTCCAATCATGTTGTGTATTTAAAATACCGTAACAAGTGCAGTGCGGAATAAACCTGCGTCGTTATTACCATTAAGGTCGTCGCTATAACTAGTATACTCAAATTTTAATGCAGCAGAATCGTGGAAATCCCAACGCAAACCAAGAGTGACATATTTTGACTCTTCTTTACTGGCAATACTTTGAGTACCATAAATTAATGCTTGTAAATCGCCAGGTAAAAACTCAGGAGGAGTACCTGGCGGAATACCTGGAATTTGATAATTCATTTCAATAGGATCTTGTATATCCTCATCTGCACCATATGTGACATGCACTAACATATTATCAAATCGATAACCGGCCATAATATAATACGAGTCTTGGTTTGCTAACGGTGTATCGTCTAAATTAAGTGATGAGTATTCACCAATAACAATTATATTATCAAGATCGATTTGGAAACCTAATTCAATAAACGAACCAGTATCTTCCGATATCTCAATTTGATCTGCAATATGACTTTGTCCCAAACTATTCCAACCATCTACCAGAGGTTGAGAGCTCAACGGTGTGCCTGTGGTACCAATATTCATTTCAGTTTGTAAATATGCTGCGCGTAAAGTTAACCACTCTCTATTAACCGTTAATGCTGCCCCCGCTAAATTATTAAAATCACCGTCTGCGTCATCGCCCCCTCCTACATTTAAATCTGAATTATTGCCGCCATAAACAAGATGTAAGGTTGTATCAAACTCACCAAAATAAGTATTATAAACAGCCCCTAATCCATCAAATGTATCAAATGGAACGTTATACACACCACCTGGAGGCGCAATCCAAGCATAAGCATACGATACATCGAGGAAGTCTGAAAACATGTAAAAAGGTACACGTTGACGCCCCGCTAAAAACCTTAGGTTGTCATTCGCCTGATAGGCAACATATGCCCACTCAAACTTAGGGTCCCAGTCATCTTCACCACGAGATAATACCTGTGCGGTAACACTTAAACCTTCACCTAAACTGCTAGAGGCTTGAAGTGCAAATAATGAACCTTGACTAAAGTCGATATTATCATCAAAACCATAAAGCGTTTCATCACTCGATGTTGTAGTACCGGCTACAATTGAAGCAAAACCATTTAATGTTATTTCAGCTTGTGCACTACAAGCCGCAAAGATACTCGTAAACAATAGTGTTTTTTTCAAGTTATTCATATTTATATGCCCTTTTAACTTAGTTTCATGTAACTATTTACTTTAATAATATTATTCAATTAGCTTTCAGCCACTAAACCTTAAATTGTCTCGCGACTACTTCTAACTCAGAAGCAAGTCTTGATAACTGTTCACTAACATCTGCAACTTCGTTCGAAGCTGTAGATGCTTCATCAGCACATGCTTGAATATCTTCAACATGACCAACCATTAACCCTGAAACTTGGTGCTGTTCTTCTGTAGCCACGGCAATCGCACCATTCATATCGGCAATGGTATTCACCGTTTCAGTAATAACCACTAAGCTCTCCCCTGCATCGTTAGCACTTTTTACGCCTTGTTCAACGCTCGCTTGAGAGCTCTCCATCATGGCAACAGCTTTACTGGCCGCACCTTGTAACTGCTCTAACATTTGGTTAATTTCTTGAGTAGACTCTTGAGTTCTTGATGCTAAATTCCTTACTTCATCAGCCACAACCGCAAAACCTCGACCTTGCTCACCTGCACGTGCAGCTTCAATTGCGGCATTTAATGCAAGTAAATTTGTTTGTTCGGCTATGCCTCTGATTACTTCTAAAACCACATTAACGCGATTAGTATCTTCTTGGAGCTGATTAATGGTCGCAGATGCTTGAGTGACATTCTCAGCCAATTCTCTTATACCAGTAACGGTTTGTTCAACAACAAGCTTGCCTTTTTCAGCTTCATTATTTGCATTTCTGGCCGCATCAGCCGCATCAGCCGCATTCGTAGTAATTTCAGCAACGCTTTGACTCATTTCTTCCACAGATTGTCTTGATTGTGTGACACTGTCAGATTGACGTTTGAATGAATCAATAGTACTTGATGATAAACGAGAAATATTATTAGCGGTTTCAGCAAGAGGTAAAGCAGTATCAACCACGTTTTTAATAACCCCTTGGAGTTTTTCTATAAAACTATTAAACCAGAAAACCAAATCGCCAATTTCATCTTTACTGTCTGTTTTTAATCTTACTGTTAAATCACCATTTTCTTGTGCTATCCCCTGCATCGAATCAATAATATCTTTTAAACTTGAACGAATAGTTCGCGCAATTGGCACTGCTACTGCAAATAAAAGCACTATGGTAATAACACCAACTATCACACCAACAGTCGAAGTTGACTGGGCTTTTTCGTTGACAGATTCAAAGGCATGAGTAAATGACGAATACCGTTCGTTTTGAAAAGTGTTTAATTTACTTTGTAATGCCGTTAATTTAGATGACATATCTTTACTGCGTTGTCCTATGGTTGCAAAATCAGCGGTACCATCGATCATCTCTTGTGAAAGGCTTGAGGCTTCTTGATAATAATTGTCAAAGTCTGTAATTAACGAGCGTAAAAAAGGGGCATTTTCTTTATCCCCATTCATAGTTTCAGTAATATTATTGCGCATTTCATCAGCGTACTGATTGGCCGCTTCTACTAAATCTTGTTCGCCCATGGTGGCCGCGTTACCCAAGGTTTCTTTAATTTTATCAAGCCGATTTAAACTGTATTCAGAGGTTTGTAACAGTTTATATTCAACTTTATAGGCTTGTTCTAACTGCTCTACTATTTGCGACATAGTAATTAAGCTAAACACTAAGTAAATACAAAAACCAACCGCACCAACAATAGGGATAAGCAAAATTTTAAACTGCACTGAAAGTGACTTAAATGAATTCATAAGGTAACGTCTCTTTAATTTATATTTAGTAAAACAGTAATCAATTAATCCTTTAGTTTTTAATTAAACAATTAATTTATCAATAGTATAGAGAAAAATCCTTATAGCTCCAACTTATTAGCCTGTGAACAACGAATATTAGCAAATGCTTTCCTCCTACCCTATCAACAGCAAGTTATTTAATAAAAAGTAATCATTAAACAAGAGTGTAGGAAAGATATTAATAAACCTCCACATTATAATCTAAATAAACCTTAAATAAATGAAATAGTTAAACTATTACAATTTTTTCACAAAAATTTTGCGCAAGTTTTTTTAAAAGAACTAACCTTAAAATAGGAAGCCGATTGCTTAGTACTTACCAGACAAATTGTTATCAATGTATTTTGGAGGCAGTTATGAGTATTTTTCAACATTACCAATCACGTTATGAACAATCACAACAAGAAGAGTTTAGCTTACAAGAGTTTTTAACTCTCTGTAAAAACGATAAATTTGCTTATGCAAGTGCCTCAGAACGCCTACTTAAAGCTATTGGCGAGCCTGAAATGATAGACACTTCTACTGAGCCTACCCTAAGCCGTATTTTTTCGAATCGTGTACTTGCTAGATATCCTGCCTTTAAAGATTTTTACGGTATGGAAGAAGCAATAGAGCAAATAGTGGCCTATTTAACGCATGCATCCCAAGGTTTAGAAGAACAAAAGCAAATTCTCTATTTACTTGGACCAGTTGGTGGCGGTAAATCTTCATTAGCAGAAAAATTGAAGGCGTTAATGCAACAAGAACCAATTTATATATTAAGTGCTAATGGCGAAAGAAGCCCTGTTAATGACCACCCATTTTGCTTATTTGATACCAATGAAGATGGTAAAGTGTTGGAAAAAGAATATAAAATCCCTAAACGCTATCTCAGCAGTATTATTTCACCTTGGGCTGCGAAACGCTTACATGAATTTAAAGGCGACATTTCTCAATTTAAAGTAGTGAAAGTATATCCGTCAATTCTTGATCAAATTGCTATCGCAAAAACTGAACCTGGCGATGATAATAATCAAGATATTTCAGCACTTGTCGGTAAAGTCGATATTAGACAACTTGAGCATTTTGCCCAAAATGATCCAGATGCTTACAGTTACTCTGGAGCGTTATGTCGTGCGAATCAAGGGGTAATGGAGTTTGTTGAAATGTTTAAAGCGCCTATTAAAGTATTGCACCCTTTACTTACTGCGACGCAAGAAGGCAATTACAACCCTACAGAAGGCTTGTCTGCACTGCCTTTTCAAGGAATTCTACTGGCTCATTCAAATGAATCTGAGTGGCAAACTTTTAGAAACAATAAAAACAATGAAGCATTTTTAGACCGCGTATATATTGTTAAAGTCCCTTATTGCATGCGGGTTTCCCAAGAGGTAAAAATTTATCATAAGCTCCTTGAAAATAGCGAGTTAAATAATGCCCATTGTGCGCCTGACACTCTAGAGATTTTGGCGCAATTCTCAGTGCTTTCTAGAATTGTCGAGCCTGAAAATTCAAGCGTGTACTCTAAAATGCGTGTATATAACGGTGAAAGTCTTAAAGATACAGATCCCAAAGCCAAGTCTTATCAAGAATATAGAGATTATGCCGGCGTAGACGAAGGTATGTCAGGATTATCGACTCGATTTGCTTTTAAAATATTATCACGTGTTTTTAACTTTGATCACCTAGAAGTAGCAGCCAATCCCGTTCATTTGTTTTACATTTTAGAACAACAAATAGAACGTGAACAACTTCCCAAAGAAACAGCTGAACGATATCGAGAATTTATCAAAGCTTATTTAACTCCTCAGTATATAGAATTTATTGGTAAGGAAATTCAAACCGCTTACTTAGAATCTTATTCAGAATACGGTCAAAATATTTTTGACCGTTATGTCACCTATGCTGATTTCTGGATTCAAGATCAAGAATATCGGGATGCAGAAACCGGACAATTATTTGACAGAGAAGCCTTAAATAATGAGTTAGAAAAAATTGAAAAACCAGCAGGGATTAGTAACCCTAAAGATTTCCGTAATGAAATTGTTAACTTTGTATTAAGAGCAAAAGCGCACAACAACGGTAAAAACCCTACGTGGACAAGTTATGAGAAATTACGCACGGTTATTGAGAAAAAAATGTTCTCGAATACAGAAGACTTACTACCCGTTATTTCTTTTAACGCGAAGACATCCTCTGATGATCAACAAAAACATGATGATTTTGTCGATCGTATGATGAGTAAAGGCTATACCCAAAAACAAGTCCGATTGCTATCTGAATGGTATTTACGTGTCAGAAAATCTTCTTAACCCCTGAATTTTTGAAGTGAGGTAAGACTAATGACCAACTTTATAGATAGGCGCCTGAACAGTAAAAATAAAAGCACCGTAAACAGACAGCGTTTTATTAGACGTTATAAAACACAAATTAAAAAATCTGTATCAGATGCCATCAATCGTCGTGGAGTCACCGATGTTGATAAAGGCGAAGATATTATTATCCCAAGAAAAGATTTGAGCGAGCCTATTCTCCATCAAGGCAAAGGCGGTATAAAGGATCAAATACACCCAGGTAATGACCAATTTAGTGAAGGAGATCAAATTAAAAAACCTAACGGACAGCAAGGAGGCCATGGTTCAGGCAATGGAGACGCAAGCGACTCTGGAGAAGGTAATGATGAGTTCTCTTTCTCAATTTCCAAAGAAGAATACCTTAATCTTCTTTTTGAAGATTTAGAGCTACCTAACCATGAAAAGAATCAATTAGATAAATTAGTAGAATACAAAACGGTTCGTTCAGGCTACTGCGCAGAGGGCGTGCCAGCAAACATTGATATTGTAAAGTCATTGCAAGGGTCTATAGCTCGTCGCATCGCCATGACATCAAGTAAGCGCAAAGAATTAACATTAGCTGAAAATGAGCTTGAAGCACTCAGAAACGATAAACACGATCATGTTAAAGAAGAGCGGGCATTATTAAAAAAAATAGCAACTTTAAAAGAGAAAATAGCCAGAGTGCCCTTTATCGACACTTTCGATATGAAATTTAGAAACTATGCTCGTCAAGCTGTACCTAGCTCAAGAGCAGTAATGTTTTGTTTAATGGACGTTTCTGGCTCAATGGACCAAGCAACTAAAGATATCGCTAAGCGGTTTTACATTTTATTGTATTTGTTTTTAACACGCCGATATAAAACTATCGACGTTGTCTACATTAGACATCACACTCAAGCCAAAGAAGTCGATGAACAAGAGTTTTTCTACTCTCAGGAAACAGGCGGTACTATAGCGTCAAGTGCATTAGAGCTAATGATTAAAATTATCAACGAACGTTACAGTAATCATTGGAATATTTATGGTGCCCAAGCCTCAGATGGCGATAATTGGGCTGACGACTCGCCTTATTGTCAACAATTACTGTTAAATAAGATACTCCCTAAAGCGCGCTACTTTAGTTACATAGAAATAACTCAACGCGCGCATCAAACCTTATGGCAGCAGTACCAAAAAGTTTCCGATACACATGCTAATTTTGCTATGCGCCATATAAAAACAGTTGATGATATTTATCCTGTGTTTAGACACTTATTTAAGAAAAACTCAGAGCAAGCAGCATAAAAAGTAAGGGAGGAAAAGTTATGACAGGGTGTAAACCACTTGATGATAATTCTGATTGGACCTTCGAAAAACTCTCGCTCTATCAAACAGAAATTGAGCGTGTTGCCAAACACTATCGTTTAGATACTTATACCAATCAAATAGAAGTTATTACAACAGAGCAAATGATGGACGCCTACGCAAGCATAGGTATGCCAATAGGTTATAACCACTGGACATTCGGTAAAAAATTTATTCAAACCGAACAAACTTATAAACGCGGGCATATGGGGTTAGCTTATGAAATAGTTATTAACTCTAACCCTTGTATTTCTTATTTAATGGAAGAAAATACCATGACAATGCAAGCCTTGGTTATGGCGCACGCATGTTATGGGCATAACTCCTTTTTTAAAGGGAATTATCTTTTTAAAGCATGGACAGATGCAGATTCGATTATTGATTATCAACTTTTTGCAAAAAACTACATTGCAAAGTGTGAAAACAAATACGGTATAAGTGAAGTTGAGTCGACACTAGACGCTTGTCATGCCTTAATGAATCATGGGGTAGATCGCTACAAAAGGCCACAAAAAATATCTCTTGATGAAGAGCTCAAACGCCAAAAAGAAAGAGAAGATTACTTACAATCTCAAGTTAATACTATTTGGCGTACCATGCCAGTACCTTCGAGTGCAGACAAAGAGATCCAGACCACATTCCCTAAAGAACCCCAGGAAAATATTCTTTATTTTATTGAAAAAAATGCACCATTACTTAAGCCTTGGCAAAGAGAGATTGTACGCATCGTTCGCAAAACATCACAATACTTCTACCCACAAAAACAAACTCAAGTCATGAACGAAGGCTGGGCATGTTTTTGGCATTACACCATTATTAATCATCTGTTTGATGAAGGTTTAGTCACTGAGAAGTTTATGCTCGAGTTCTTACACAGCCACACCAGTGTAGTTGCACAACCCGAATATAATAGTCCTTTTTATTCAGGAATAAATCCTTATGCTTTGGGGTTTCATATGTTTATTGATATTAGGCGTATTTGCGAACACCCTACACAAGAAGACAAAGCATGGTTTCCAGAAATAGCAGGCAGTAACTGGTTAGATACAGTGCACTTTGCGATGGAAAATTTTAAAGATGAAAGCTTTATCAGCCAATATTTATCGCCAAAATTAATCAGAGATTTTAAACTTTTTCATATACACGACAACGATAAAAATGATTATGTCGAAATTGCCGCGATTCATAACGATCAAGGTTATAAAAAAATCAGAGAGACCCTTTCAAGTCAATACAACTTGAGTAATTTAGAAGTTAATATACAAGTTATCGACACCAATACCACTGGTGATAGAGCCTTAACGCTTAGGCACACCCCACACAATGGTGTACCACTGGGTGATACGACTAACGAAGTATTAAAGCATCTGCATTATTTATGGCAATTCGACATTAAGCTGGTACAAGTTAACGATACAGGAGAAGATGAACTCATCGCGAGCTGCCCACAAGTTAGTGCAAATAAAACAAGCTAGTCAGCCCTATTCGTTAACTACTATAAAATACTGAATAAACAATTATTAGTCAGACAGTTTCAAATTTCTTATTTTATTAGACATGTTCAATTTCTTCAGATAACCTATCTGGTCTAACCACTTATGGATTTTCGATTATGACCAATGTAGAGCAAGAGAAACACGTGACACTGAGCATTAAAGATCAAATTGCTTTTGTCTATTTTAATCGAGAAAAAAAACATAACGCGCTTAATTTAGCGATGTTTTATCAAATCAAGCAAACGATCAAATCATTAAAAAACAATAAAGATATTCGAGCTGTCATTGTAACCGGTCACGGAGAAGATTTTTGTACAGGCTTAGACGTTAAATCAGTGATGAAATCGGCCACAGCGCCTCTAAAATTATTAATGAAATGGCATCCATGGCAGTCCAACTTGGCTCAAATAGTTTCAACCGGTTGGCAAGAAATTGCTGTTCCCGTAATCATGGTAATTGAAGGTCGCTGCTGGGGAGGTGGTTTACAAATAGCCTTAGGTGGTGATTTTAGAATTACTACACCGAACGCATCTTTATCTGTAATGGAAGCACGCTGGGGCTTAATTCCTGATATGGGGGGAACAATCCCACTGCAACGATTAGTAAAGCAAGATACTGCAAAAGAGCTCGCTATGACAGGTAAAATTATTAATGGTCTAACGGCTCATGAATTAGGCTTAATCAGCCATGTTAGTGAAACGCCCATGATTAAGGCAATCGAGCTTGCAGAGACTATTTGTCAACAATCTCCCGATAGCGTTGCTGCAACGAAAAAACTCTATAATAACAGTTGGTTTGGCAATACTGGCTGGGCTTTATTTAAAGAGTCTTATTATCAGTTAAAAATATTACTGGGTCAAAACAGCAAAATTAAAGCTTACAATCAAACTCACGATAAAGAACAAGCGAAAGACTTTATCACGCGTAAAAAATGGTAAGAGGTATTAGGATTAGGTAATTAGCTAAAATATATTAGCTAATTACCCAGAACTCGCTTTAATATATAGTTAGCAACTTGAAAAATAAGGAAATAATTATTTCACCCCTCTAACTTGGCGGCTAAAGTAATATTGTTAAGCCGAGCTCAGGTTAAATAACATATTATTTCAATAAAGGGTGCCCTTCTGGTAATTGCTTCGCGATCCATAAGGCAAGTTTATGTTTCATGTTGGGTTGATCTTCAGCGTCAACGGCTAAAGGTTGAATAAGATTATCATTAACCAACAAACGGTATAAGCTTTCAACTTTATCTTTTGCTGCATTAGTGGCCGCAAAACCTTTGTAGCCCCTGTTTATAGCATAATTTTCACCAATCACAATCGCTTTTTTTAATAACTCTGCTTCATTTTTTAATTTCTTCATAATGCCCTTTTTACGCTTTCTAGGATTGTTAATTTATCATTTCTTGTATTTTAACCACAGTTTTCCAGTTTCTGGTAGTCACGTTAACCTTTAATTTATTTTCAATAAAATTATTAGATAACTTGGTAATACCATAGCCGTTTGGGCAATTTAAATATACCACTTGGTTTTTTATAATGAGTTGCTCTGGCGCCACCACATACCCTAACAGTTTATCAATTGCGCTTTGTTCTGGTTGTTCAGATAAAAAGCTGATACATACTTTAGTGCCTTCTTTAGCAAGGTCTGAGACATTAAATATTTTGAGAGGGATGTTGTTGTGAATAGTTGTAAACTCATTTTTGTTAAACACCAAAACTGGCACTTCAAAGCTATATTGTGCTTGAATAGCCCCTTGAATAAGACTCGCTATTGCTTCTTGTGATTGCACTGGAGCTTGAAAAATAACATTGCCACTTTGAATATACGTTTGCACATTACACAAATTTAATGATTCAAATAAGCTTTTTAATTCAGCCATTTTTATTTTCTTATGACCGCTCACATTGATCCCGCGTATTAACGCGATATAGGTTTGCATTACTTTCTCATTTAACTCATTCATTGGTAGGAATTATCATCACTGTTAATTTAATTCACGCATCCATGCGTTGATGAATATACACTTTGTCTAGCTTGTTGGCATATCCATGTGAAATGCATTGAGCTTATTGCCATCAAGATCCCTAAAATAACCGGCATAAAAGCCGCTTAACTCGCCTCTTGGCCCTGGCTCACCTTCATCGGTAGCACCTAATTCAATTGCTTTTTGATAAAAAGCATCCACTTTATCAGTGGAATCGAGCATTATTGCTACCATGACGCCATTCCCTACCGTTGCAGGTTTACCATCAAAAGGTTTAGTGATTGAAATGCCAGGTTGGTCCATGCCCGTTGTCCAAGCAATAAATTCTTCATTCTCAAGAAAGCGCCCTGCACCAATGGTTGCAAATAATTCATCATAAAATGACGCCGCTTTCTTAATATCGTTTGTGCCTAGTGTTACATAACCAATCATTTTGACTTCCTCTGTGTTGATATGAGTTGTGTTGATATGAGTTGTTTTAATATGATGCTAGCAAACTTTCTTCAAATTGCGACAAGGTCACCGTTAAATTTTTAGCCGCAATCAATTGGTTTAATTGATCTATTTCTTTATCTAATTCTGTTACCGTTAAAGTATTATCATCTAGTAAATAAACTTGTTTACGAGATTTATAATAAAAATTAAGTATTATCAATGCATTAAACTGTTTAAGTTGCTCTTCGTCTTGAGTTGATGCACTTTTAATAGATTTAATTTTTCGATAAATCCTATTGTGAAGTTGTTTTAATCGCCACACATAATAAATTTCATGGAAGAATGCTTTGCTTTTTATTTGATGTAATATCGCCGCACACGCAAGTAGCGCTAAAATAACACCTAAAAGGTTGTAACGAAAATTATCAACTTCCATAAGGCCTTCAGCGTTTTTAGTAACAATATCACCAAAAAAGGCAATCATTGCACTACTAAGTCCTAATGACAGGATCAACAAACCTGAAACAAAGACAGCAATCACTATGTTCAACCTTTTTCGATAAAGAGCTTTATCTATTTCTATAAGTTGCATTTTTACTCTTAAATTAATAGTTTATTCTATGTATGAGTTATTGGGTGTTATTGGCTAATTTCAAGCCTGAGTATCGTTTTACTTGAGCATGTACGCCTTGTTGCCAAACACCTGTTGTACTTGAAATACTTAAATACTTTTTAGCTCGGGTAATACCTGTATATAAAAGCTCTCTTGAAAGTAATCTATTATCACTTTGTTTAGGAAGTATCATGGCGACATGTTCAAATTCACTGCCTTGAGTTTTATGAATAGTCATCGCGTAAACCGTGGTATATTGAGGAAGCCTTGAAGGCATGATCCACTTTAACTCGTCATCTGTGGATTCAAAAACAGCCATTAAATGACCCGAATCATTAAGCCACATTAAACCTATATCTCCATTGTACAAGCCTAGCCGATAATCATTTTCGCTGATCATAATAGGTTGAGCATGATACAACACCTCGACATTATCGATAAAACCTGTATTTTTCAGTACAGATTTAATTTTTTCATTTAACGTTTCTACACCAAATTCTCCTTGGCGAGTGGCACATAAAAAACGAAATTTTGCCAAAACAGTAAAAGCTTGTTCCACACTATTGCACTTAAATAGTGGCTGATAATACTGTTTAACTAATATAGCTAGCCACTTTTCCATATCATCATCTAATAATGACAGCTCTGACAATGATTGTTCAGATTCAAACTGTAATAATTGCCAACTTTGTTTAGATTGCCCTGCGATAACAGCTTGGGCTAAGCGCCCTATACCACCCTCGCCATCAAAACGCCTACTTTTTGTTAAAAACACTACATAATCGTTGTTTACATTTTTCGATTGACTGCGGCGTTTTGTAAACAAGGTTTTAAATTCGCTTTTCTTGGTAAAATCATCGTTAACAACGTCAGTTAAATAAGCTAAGTTACTTGCGCTATATCCAGAATGTGGTCTGGGGGCAATATCAGCTAAAACACTACCGACAGCCACAGATGGCAACTGATCCGCATCACCTAGCATAATAACTTTAGTATGCTCTGGTAGCGCTCTAAATATGCGAGTCATTAACGCTAAATCCACCATAGAAACTTCGTCGATAAGTAATACATCTACTGCGAGAAAGTTATCTTGATGGTGTTTAAAGTTGGGGTTATTAGGAATAACACCAAGTAACCGATGAATAGTTTGGGCATCGCTTGGAATGGCGTTTAATACCTTATCGTCTATGTGCCCTCTAAAACCATTTATTGCATTAACAATAGACTCAGATAAGCGCTGAGCAGCTTTACCTGTGGGAGCAACTAAAGCTATACGAAGCTGAGTTTCACCTTCTTTACTTTTTACATTGTTTGCTTCATCAGGTTTACGCTCTAACATAAGTAATGCTGCTAATAGCTTAATAACCGTATACGTTTTCCCCGTTCCTGGGCCGCCTGCAATAATACTAAAATTTTTATTTATAGCATTGGCTACTGCCACTTTTTGCCAATCGATATTGTGCTCATCATGTTCTGGAAATAACTGATTAAGACAAGTTTTAATTGTGACTAGCTCATCACTACTTAATGATTGGTTGATCAATTTTTTATCAATATATCCTATCAATTCTTGTTCAAATTCAAAATATCGTCTGATATATAACGCATCATGATGCAAAACAACTAAATTATGATCCGAACTTAGCACAGCAACATTCGTCAAATATTGTCTGATAATTTCAAAACTGGGCATTTCAAAACCATGATGAGTCACTAAACCAAGTTCGTCACTCTTAAAACCAACTCGTTGATTAGCAATACTCGCTAGTGGCAAGCAACTATGTCCACTGCGTAAACTTTCACTTAACGAGACTAACACATGAAAAATCGTACTAACTTGGCTCGCGTTAGCACTCTCATGGCAATCAATCCCCCTAGTGTTTGACAACAGTGCCTGAGTGACTTCTTTAGCAAAAAAGTAATCAATAGCGGTTATTTCTGCAATATTTTTCTGAGCCAGATTAAAACTCGAATAGGTATTGTCACGCAAAAGTTGTTCAATCATTGCTTAACTCCAACGTATTTTTGGTGCTTTGAGTCTGTTTGCCACTAAAAATATCATCAAGTTGATCAAGCTCTTCAACAGTAATCTTTCGGTAATACACGCCTGCTCCTTGGTGAGAGTGATCATCAGTCATACCTCGCAAATAAAAATAGTAAATGCCACCAAAATGCAATACTGGGTCATAATCTTCAATGGTATGTTTTAAATGCCTATGTAAAGCCAAACAATAGATAAGGTATTGTAAGTCATAATAATTACTTTCAATATTTTCTCGTAGATTAATTTTTTGGTAATCGTCAAACCTATCCCCTAAGTGGCTCGACTTATAATCACAAACAAAGTATTGCCCTTGGTGCTCAAAAATTAAATCGATAAAGCCATGCATCATCCCTTTTAATGTTTGATAATTAGGAAGTTGCACCATTGGAGAATGCTTTAATTGTGCATCGCCACTTCGACGATGAGCAGTTAACAGGCTCGATAATCGCGCGCTACTCGCAGATTCCATAGGAAAATAAAATTCACTCTCTCTTAGCGTTTTAGTTTCTACAATATCGGCTAATGTACAGTTAGCCTCCGCTAAAGGAGCATGTAACACTTCATGTAACCAAGACTGTAGATCTTCTTCGGTAAAACCTGCAGCAAGTTCGCCATATTTCACTAAAGGGTATTTCATGCTCCCTTGCCAATCGGCTTGGACAAAGTCCGTATTTTCTAAAATATCATGCAATAAGTTACCTGTATGAGCGCCTTTAGCTAAAATAAACCTTAAGGTGTTGCTAACAAGGTTTGTCTCTTGGTGCTCAACCTTAATTACTTCAATATCTCGATCCGGCGTCGATACGCCACCATGACGTAAATTTTTACTCAGTGCTGAAAATGAGCTTAGCCACCAATCACGTTCAATGTGACCTTTAAATTGAGCAACTTGTGGTATTATTTGTTTTGCTAAATAATTATTATGAAGCGATTCGCTGAGATTAGCAGTTTCATCGGCCTCATCATATTCAATAGTTAGTAAACCAATTTCATTTGGATTATCAATGGTTAAGTGTTGTAAGCTTTCACGTATAGATTGTTCTTTTCGCCACTTAAGCGTTAACCCTAATGGAGATTGATGGTAGTTTTCAAAATCAGCAGTCAATAAGTAACATTGTTGTTCAGCCCGAGTTACCGCAACATAAAGCAAACGAATACTTTCTGCATAAGCTTCTTCAGCCATCGCTTGTTTAGCTTCTATTGAACCATCTAAACTTAATATCAGTTTTCTTTTTTGCAGACTTGGCTGACTCGTTTCAACAAGTTGATGGTATTTAATAAAATTAACCGCACTACTGCCAAACCTTAAGGGATCCTTAAATCGCGTCACAAATGGTACAAAAACAATGGGATATTCTAAGCCTTTAGCGCCGTGTTGAGTAACAATACGAATAAGATCGTCATCACTTTCCAAACGAAGCTCAGCTTCATTTCCAGTATTTTCATCCATGATTTGTTGTTCAAACCAATACAGTAGCTCTTGTGGTTGCTTGTGACGACCACTAGCAGATTGTAGTAATTCAAATAGATGCAATAAATTAGTTAACACTCGATCTTGATCGTCTTCACCAATATGAAAATGTTGATGCATTAATTTTAATGCCATTGAGATAAACCCTTTATTGAGCCATTCATCTCGGTAGGCAGCAAAACTAAATTTTAAATTTTGCCATGCCAATTCATCACATTGTAATTGATAAAGTTTATCAGCCGTAAAGCCTAACAAGCCACATGCGAGCGCTGCGGTATACCAACGTTCATTTTCAACAAACAAAATCCCCTTCAGTAATGCGAGCATTTGTTTGGTTTCACGACTATGCAATAAATTGGCTCGGTTACTTAAAAATACAGAAGCAAGTTGGTGTTGTTGCAACGCTTGTTTGATTGATTGAGCTTCGGTGCCATCACGCACTAAAATTGCAATATCTTGTGCTTTAAGATGAGGGTCAGCATTAAATAGTCGAATAATTTCGTTAGCGCACCAGTTTGCCATAACCGAACGAAAACTTTGTTTAACTCCGTTTTTTGCAGAGTCATTCACTTCATCAAAGTGGACAAATTGCAATGCTTTATTACCGTCAATACCTCGATTGGCATTAGGCTCATCGGTTTT
This sequence comes from Colwellia sp. SU-HH01217, assembly GCF_057543495.1. Taxonomy (NCBI): domain Bacteria; kingdom Pseudomonadati; phylum Pseudomonadota; class Gammaproteobacteria; order Alteromonadales; family Colwelliaceae; genus Colwellia; species Colwellia sp. SU-HH01217. The sequence continues at coordinate 258,239 of NZ_BAAJLX010000003.1, forward strand.
GGCTGCCTTTACTGGTAAATATGGAATATTGTAACCAAAAACATCTCCAGGAGCTTGATTTAGCGTATTTCCATAAAACAATCGATTATAACCAGTAACCATAGCGGGTGTTGAACGCCAATTTGTATCCATTAACCACTGATAATCACAATCTTGTCTTGCAGCTAAATAGGCAAAAACATCCCCACCACGAAAGCCATAAATCGCTTGTTTAGGATCGCCAATCATGTAAAGCGTTGCTTGAGTGCTATCTAATGCTTCAGTGTGATAATAAATCGCTTTTAAAATAGAGAACTGCAACGGGTCGGTATCTTGAAATTCGTCAACAAGTGCTACTGGATATTGCTCGAGTAGCGTTGTAGCTAACTGTCGTTTTTGTTCATCCGTAATGTGCTCTTGCGAGGTATTAGCATTTACGGTTAAGCAGTTTGCTAGCGTGGTGATCAAATCATCAAATGTTAGCATGTTCAACTTTTGCTTTTTAACACTAACAGCTTCACGAATGGTATATATCCCCTCGCGTACAATCTTAAACGCCATCGCTTTGCTAAGTTGGCTTGATAATGTTTTTACTTGCTCTTTTACACGAGAAACGTTAGAAAATATTTGTATAATTTCATTTTTGAACGCTGAACGACCATAACGCCTGCCGTCAATAAAAGCATCGGGCATAGCACCTAGCTGGCTTTTAACACAAACCTCGACAAAATCATCAACCGAGGTTAACGAAATCTCTTTTAGCCAAGTTTTTAATTCAATCAGCTCCTGCTGACGTAATTCCCGATCTTGCCCTTTTTTAACATCTACTAAGTAAGTAATTAATGATTGCTCATTGGCGTCAAGATCATCATAAGCAGCCTTAACAAGTTGTAAAAATGAGCTAGCGATATTTTCTACAGGCAATACATCTAAAGCATGATGACTCGCTATTGCTTGTGAGAAATGAGATAAAAATTTTAATGGATCCGACCAAAATTGTGCCAATAATAGAAATTGTTCGGGTTCATCTTGCGCTAATATACGATAATAATCTTGGCATGATTCAACAACTAATTCTTGGCTGTCAGCTTCCATAATGGCATTAAAAGGTAAACCGCTAGTAAAAGCATGTTCGGATAACACTCGCTTACAAAAACCATGAATGGTAAAAATTGCCGCTTCATCTAAAAATAACAATGCTGTTTTTAATAAGGCTAAAGCTTCATTAGTGGAAACTTTTTTGGCAATTTCAATGAAAAAGCTATCTTCTTCGATTAAAGTCGACCAGTGCTGAATAGCTTCACGGATAAAGCTCTCTATGCGCCCTTTTAGCTCTTCTGTTGCATCTTTAGTGAAAGTCATCACTAATATTTTTTCTACCGGTAAACGGCGCTCTAATAAAAGCCTGAGGTATAAACGAGTAATGTTAAAGGTTTTTCCGGTACCCGCACTCGCTTCAATTAAATGCTTTCCTGATAAAGCAATTGTTTGTGCATTTAAATTTTGCATCTGCATTAGCTAACTCCTTTAGCAGACTTTGCTTTAACAGGCTTAGTGGCTTTAACTTTAATTAAAGCTTGGTACAAGGGTAAGTATATTTCGGCAAGTGCGTGTTCAATACTGGTAAATTCTGGGCATAATGGCCAAAAATATTCCATATAACTGTCGCTGCCTAAAGCAAAAGCCGCATTCGGATCTTGCCATAGCTTTTCAAAGTCTTGCTGGCTAAAAGCTTTCACTGCCTTTTTAGCTCCAACATGTGCCTTAAACGCTTTATCGGCGATCTCTCCATTGAGCAATAATGGCTTTTGTTGGCCGTTAAAATAATCCGTAATGAGTTTAACAAGCTGCACTTCTGACTCTGGAATTTGGTTAAAAGCATATTCAGTAATTTTCTGACTTTTAGTATCAAAGAAAAAACCTCGAGTACTACTAATATGATGGTATTCTGCGGCAATAACATTTTGCTCTATAGCCACTTGTACGATTAATTGATGTAAATACATCGTCATTAAATCTTTCGGTTTCGCGGTACTGCTGCGATAAAAAACAAGTTGCCCTGCTTTTATTGGTAGTTTTGCCGTAAGCCGACATTCAGTCTCACTATTTTGTCGATCGGGTAACATAATTTTAATATCAACATCAACCATGTCTGGATTATCGGCATTTTGCGCAATAATCGCTTGGCTAAACGATACACTCTCATTCTTCCAGTTCTCAAATATTCCTGCTGTGGTTGGTAAATCGGGAAATTTCCCCTTGAGTGTCGCAATTTCGAGTACTTGCGACATTTTTTGTTCAATAGCCTCATCACTTCTTTCAGACAATAAACATTGAGTTAACATAGCTTGTCGTAATAAATAGCTTTCTAATCGGTCGACATTAAAAGGCTCGGCGTCTGTTAAGTTAATTGTTTTTTGATCTAAATATAAATTGAGATGCTGTTGGGCAAATACTTTGGCAGGGTGTTGAAAGAATGCAATAACTTGTTCTGCCGCTACGCTCATGGGGTTATCTTTAAAAGCGTCTGTCTTTGTTATATTTATTGCTAAGTCTTCCAGTGCCTTTTCAGCCGAGTGCTGATAAGTTGACGATGTATTTTGCTCGTTAAGGGGATTTTTTAGTTTAAGCCACTTGTGATCAAAACTGTTAAATTTACCTTGATAGTTTTTATCACTAAACGCCTGCATGGCTAATTGACGTAATTGACTGTGTTCACCTTCAAATTTCCACGAAAAGCCTTGTACTAAATAATCCATGAGTTCTTTTAAAACTAACGAAGCCTCTTTGGTTTTATTCGATTTAATATTTCGCCCTTGGTAACTTAAATACAAGGATTGGCGGGCTGAAATTAACGCCTCAAGAAATAAGTAACGATCATCCCCTCTGCGTGATCTATCACCAAGCTTCGCAGGCGTTCTTTGCATTAAATCAAAACCTAATGGCTGACGCTGACGCGGAAATTCACCATCATTAAGTCCTAAAACAGCAATCACTTTAAAAGGAATACTACGCATAGGTAACATCGAGCAAAAAGTCACTTGCCCAACCATAAATTGTCGACCAGGATCTGGTTGACTAAAATGGTTATTAAGAAAATCTCGAACAATTAATAACTCGATTGCTTGTTCAAAGTGTGCGTGATGGCAATATTCAACTAACGAAGAAATGGCTTGATCGATAAGTGTAAAACTTTGATCGCTTTCACTGTCGAATAACTCATTGATTATTGATAATAAATAGCTTTGCCATTTTTCAGCTGTACGCGGTTTATTTAACTGTTGCGCTGAATACTGTAGCTGTTCAATAATTAGCATAAGCTTGCCTAGCAACTCAGCTTCATCTCCTTCAATAGAAGCGATTAATAGCTGCTCTTGGTAAACAGTATTACTTTGGCCAAAGTTATCACCATAAGCAAAGCCGCGTAACAGTCTTGATAAACCCTGTTGCCAAGTAAAGCTACTATTCGTATGTTCAGTTTGTAAAATTTGCTGTTTGTGATTTTGATCCAGCCCCCAATGAATCGAAGCTTGTTCTAACCATAAGGTAATTTTAGCTAATTCATCTAAACTAATGCCAAACTTGGCTTGCATGGCAGGCAGGCGCAAAAAGGCAATAAGTTGAGAAACTGAAAAGCGACTGTCGGGTAAGTCTAGAATATCGGTAAAAGCAGCAATAATAGGCTCAGCATCAATGCTACTTCTGTCAGCAATAGAACAGGGCAACGGGGGAATTTTATCGCCTATAGATTGCCAACCTCGAGCAAACACAGCATTAACAAAAGGAGCGTAGCTCTCAATTTGTGGGCACATAACCAAAATATCTTTCGGGGTTAATGAGCTGTCTTGGTTAAATTGATGTAACAACCAATCATGTAAACCTTGTATTTCTCTTAAAGCGCTATGGCAGCTGGTAATAGTAATCGAGTCGTCTTGAATATTAACAGGTGATTCTCGTCGATCAGTTAATGATAAAATGTCTTGTTGGAGCTGTTCAAGTACCGTACTTGATTGTATATCTGCTTGAGGCTGTTTAACGTCATCTTCGTCAATGCCTTCAAATAACTCAATATTAACACTACTGTAATTTTGCAAAAGTGCCATAAATTCACGCCCTTGCTGACCAAGGTTGGCTAATAGTGGGTTACCAACATCTTTACTAAATTCTTGTTCAACATTGGTTATTGTTGCTTCATTTGTATCTTCAGACTTCGGCTCCCCTTCAATCCAACGACTAATTGCTTTCGCTGCTTGTTTTTCACTTACAATATCTCCCCAATAGGCGTAACAGGGATTAAGGTGAAAAAAATGAACGTCAATATGTTTACTTAACGCATGGATAAAATCTAGCCACATAGGCGCCATGGCATTAATACCAAAAAATGAAATTCGCTCGGGCAATGTTGATTTTTTTTCAGCGATATTTGCAATAGCATCTTGCATTAACGACATTGGATTATAGGGCTGTTCTTTAATTAACAATTGCCATAATTTGGCTTGCCAAAGTGTTAGAGCTGCTAAATCGTTATTGTCTGTTGTCTGGGGATTGTCAACAAATGATTCGCGGATTGTTTTTCCTTGGTGCCAACCATTAATCCACTCAGGTCTAAAGATCAGGTACTGCTCATATAAATCGGCTAATTGTCCGGCAAGTTGATAACGTTTAAGAGACGCTTGTTCATCATTACCCTTGGTATGATTACTTGTTTGATTCTCTGACTTCCAATACTGAGTTGCTTGGTTAAAACTATCATCTTCAACAATAATAGTACTACCTAACAAGCTGTAAATCCGCCAAGTTAACACTTCTCGGGAATAAGGAGATTGATCAGGGATGTTTTCATCAGAAGCAAGGCTACGCATGAGTTTCCATAGAAACTGAGCCGGTAACGCGTAACGTATATTCATACTAATACCGCGCTGTTTAGCTAACGATAGATTAAGCCAGTGTTGCATTCCTGCATTTTGAACAACAATGGTTTCCGATGAAAAAACAGGAAGCGGAGAAACGTGTTGAATTTTGTCTAAAAGTACTAATAAATTTTCCATTTTATTAGCAGGATATAGATAGATCAAAACGGTGCCTTAATAAGAAAAATATCTAGGTAAATTTAAGCACATAGCAAACATTAACACTAGCGATATTAATGATTTTTCCAAGCAAGGAAACCACTTAACTTTACAGGTTAAGTGGCTTATTTTTGAAAAGATTTAAGAGAGTTAGCTTGATTAATAATTCAAGCGTTGTGATTAAAAGTGATGGATAATTACGAGTAACTAGCAAATAACTAGCGAATAAAATCTAAGTGTTGTTGATAAAACTCACCAAGTATTGGCACCAGCTTTTCATGACCTTTAATTGCGTAATAGAGACCAAATCCCCACGCGGCTAATACTCCAAGATTGAGTAACCAACCAATTAAAGGAATAAAAGATAATAAACATCCTGTCACGATTAATCCCAATGACTGTCTTAGATGAAAACTTGATAAGCGTGACTTGTGATGACCATAAACCACTAAAGCAATTAACCAACCAATTAGTGTTAAATAGCTAGTTACTGCAACAAATTTTGCTAAGTCATAATCTGTTTCATTTTCCGTTCGTTCTCTGGTGTTCGTGCTGTGATGATAATGCATAATTTCACCTTCTCATTGCAAACGTTGACGTTAAATTTAACTTTAATTTTATGAAACCTTACACCACTAAAGTTACACCTAAATGACAGGATCAACAAGATCCTTTTATTGAGTAATTACTCTTTTAAAGGGCTAAATAACATTATAAATAATTGATTTATTAGCTATAAAAGCAACAAAGATCAAAGATAAATATTTAGATCTTTTTTATCATCTCCCTTAATTAAGTATTTGCGGATCCATCTTGTTTTCTACTTAAAGTCGAATTAAAAGCGGCTGCTATTGGTTTTCAGCGAGTGATGAGTTTTATGTTTTTCTTATATTTTTCTTTATAGTCGATAATATCGATTTCATTTTCTGCAAGTACATCACCTGCTCTTTTTGAGCCACCTGTTGATAATTTAGCTGTGTAAAGCAGTGATTAAAAGCTGCTAACTCACGAGCTAAATGAGGCAGTTTTTGACTAGCTACTTGTGAAAAATCACTAGCAGACATAGCTAAAGGTTTATCAATATGATGAACAGCAAGTAACGTAATCAATTGATGGTATAAATCTAACCAAGGCGTTTTATAATGGTGAGTGATCTTTCTTTTACTCAACCGAGCAAATAACCAAATAATTAAGACCATCGAGATAAAACTCAAACCAATAATTGCCGCTGTTTTCCAAGGTTTTAATTGACCAAACCATCGAGACATTAAATCGTATTGTTTTCTTGCTGAATAGCCAATAACCCAACGTGTCCATTGGTAATCTATAGCAGAAAATTGTAGGCGTATGGCCTTAAATAAAGCCAGATTTCGATAACTGGTAAAATTGAATAAACTGTCATTTAAACTTGCTTGTTCTAGCAATAATTCGTCAGATAAACCATTTTCAACTCGACTCGGATCAACTGCTGCTGTTGGATCAACCCTATACCAACCAATACCTTCTAGCCATATTTCACTCCATGCATGGGCTTCGTATTGATAAACAGCGTAGTAATCTCCATTTGGATTATACTCCCCGCCTAAATACCCCGTAACCATTCTTGCAGGGATCCCTGCTGCTCGCATTAAATACGTAAAAGCGCTGGCATAATGCGCACAAAAACCTTGCTTGGTTTCAAAGTAAAATTGATCTAATAAGTTTTCAAATAAAACAGGCGGCTTTAAGGTATAGAAGAAAGTTTGCTCTCTAAAATTATCTAGTACAGCCTGCGCAAGCGTTAAATCATTTTGATAAAGCGCCCTGAGCCGATTCGCTTCATCGGTTAATTTAGGGTTTGAATCTTTAGGGTAACTAAGGTTTTGTTTGCGTGTCGCTTCATCAAGTACTAAATCCAGTGGTACTTGCATATAGCTATCTACTCGATAACTAATAGCTTGCCTGATTACTTCTTTAGTTCTTAGGGTAAAGTCGGCCAACTCAACAAAAGCGCTTTGATTTTCTTCTAACGCGCTAATTTGCGCAATATCTAAAGCGAATAACCATTGTTGGTAGCTAGGTTGAGCAATCACTTGATAACTAACCGACTCTGCTGAGTTCGCCTGAGCTTTAGTGACTTTTGTTATCAGCGTGTTTTCATTAATGATGTCTTTGCTTTGACGCTCACTAAAAGCAGACCTTTGCCACATACGCCCATCAAAACTGTCTAATACTAATGCTCGCCAATACAACGAAGAGTAATTAGGCTTTTCATCTTCAAAGGTTACTCTAAAAGCTAATTCATTAGAGCGTGCTAAATTGGCAATATCACCAGGGCTTACCTGTTCAGATAACCCTGTTGTTGCCGACTTTCCTAACGGTACTTGCCAAAAAGGCGCAAGTCTTGGGAACACAATAAAGAGGATAATTGCCAAAGGCAATGATTGTAAAATTAGCTTACCGCTGGTGACTAAATTGCTTTTAACACGTTGATATGGTGAAAAATAATGTAACAACAAGGAAAAGTTTATCGTTAAAATAATCGCAACTACACTTGCAAATAATAATGATTGATTAAAAATAAAAGAAGTTGCAAGAAGAAAAATTCCGAGCAAGATCAACTGATAGAAGTCCTTCCTGCTTTTTAACTCCAACGCCTTTATTGCATAAGCAAAAGACAATAAATGCAACATAGCCACTAACAAGCCTAGTTGTTTCGCCACCAGTGCAATTGATAAACAGCCACTCAGAGCAAATACAGTCACTAACCAAGGTTTGCTTATCTTACTGACAAGCTTATTTTTATTTATCAGCAATAACCGCCAAACCAATGCAATAACAATAAAGCTATTCATCCACAAAGTAAGCTCTGAACTTACCAGTATCAGGTTAAGTGTTTGACAACATAATAATAACCAAGTCGTTGTCGTTGCTAACGTAAATGTCTGCTTATTTACTACTTTATTGACTTTTGTGGATGCTTTATTTTTAAACATAACGATTAACTATATTGAGCCAGCGCAATTAAACACTGTTGTTGATGGCGGCTCCCCTGCGAAGGTGATATTTTTATGGTGCCTAAATCAATACCATAATCATTGCCTGCTCGGTCATACTCTAAAATTAAAAAGCACATGATTTCCAATTTAACTTCAAGGGCCGTACTCGGCATATTGGCTAAAATAAGCCAACAAGGTTGACCTTGATTGTCTTGATAATGCTTTGTTAATTTACCTTGTCCTTTCGCATATTGTTTCCAAGCAATACGAGACAAAGGCTCTCCTTCTTTATAGTTTTTTAGCTCGTAAAAATCATCATTCCCTTCATTTACTGTTTGTTTATTCAATAGAATATCTTCTGATAGCTCTTCATTTGTCTCAGTGGAAAAATAAGACGATAAAGGAACTGTCACCTGTTTAGGGTGAGGATAAGCAATCGCTTTAAAATCGAAATCCAAATGTGTCCATGTGGTAAACAAACCAAAGCAATACTCACTAGATATTTTTAGCCTACCGGGTGATAAATATCCTCGTTTGTCAGCGAAAAAAGGAATGTTAACGCTTAAATCGTGATCAGATAACTCTGCTATATGCTCTGAAGTTAAGTCGGTTATTGTTAATTGGTTTTTATTTTTAGTCGCAAACGATAAGTTCAAGGCATATCGTTGATAGCTATCAATACGTTTAGTTTGCGTGACAGATGCTGCAGAAATTACTAGAGGAAAATAAATTAACTGCTGAGAATAACCATAGCTAGGCTTGGTGGTACTAACCTTTATTGTTAAACCTGATAAATTATAAAAACTTTTCAGCATTGCACTAACAAATAAACTTGCTAAAACATAACTTAACAACATAATGATATTATTTTGATAGTTAGTGGCTAATAAAAACAGAATCAATACAAAAAACAAATAGCTAAACCCGAAAGCGCTCGGAAAAATAAAGATATTTTTATTACTTAGGGTATGGTGAGTCGCAGAAGGGATCCTTTTACTTAACCACCGATTAAATCGCCTAGAAAAATAAGCGCTAAAGCGGTTAATTAATGCGTTATTCATTGACCTGCCCATTATTTTTACACCAAACGCTCATTAATATTTAAAGAGGCTTTACAGCATCAACCTGCTGCAATATTTGACTAGCAATAGTATTTTTCATGCCTTGATTACCCTGAGCAATAGGTTGAGTGGCATCATTTAAAGCATTGTCAGTGTAGTCATGCTCAAAACTCTCCCCTCCAACTTCCATACGATGCAAACAGACAGCAGAAAACACCTTTTGCACATCATTAGGTAGTACAAAATCTCGCCCATCAATATAAGCCCAAGCTTTAGCCGCGTTTAAAAGAGCTTTACCTGCGCGTGGCGATAATGCTCTTGCGTTGATATCGCGTTCACGACTTTTATGACACAAGGCAATAACATACTCAAGAATACTCTCTGATGTTGTAACTTGGCTCACCTCATCTTGCATCGCCATTAATTGCTCAGTATTAATACTCGCTTCAAGCGTCATGTATTGGTTATGGCTACCTTCGCTTAACAATATTCTCTTTTCTGCTTCTACATTAGGGAAGCCAAGAGAAATTCGCATCATAAATCTATCTAACTGAGACTCAGGCAAAGGATAAGTGCCGGCATGAAATAAAGGGTTTTGTGTCGCAATGACAAAAAATGGCTGTGGTAAGGCGTAGGTCTTACCATCAATGCTAACTTGTTTTTCTTCCATTGCTTCTAATAGTGCGCTTTGTGTTTTAGGACTCGCTCTATTTATTTCATCAGCTAACACAACTTGATTAAAAATAGCCCCTTGATGGAGTTCAAAGCTTTTTGTTTCACTATTATAAATAGAAACACCAATGACATCTGCGGGTAATAAATCACTAGTAAATTGTGTCCGTTGGTAGCTTAAGCCTAAAGTTTTTGCTAACACTTGAGCTAAAGTGGTTTTACCCATACCTGGTAAGTCTTCAATTAAAATATGCCCTTTGGCTAAAATACAGGCTAAAGACAGCTTAATTTCATCAGATTTACCTAAAACAACCGAGCCTACTTGTGCCAGAATGTTTGCCACCAAGTTCTGCATATACTTTTCCTTACCCTTAAAAATGATTTTAACGATAAAGAGTATACCCACTTAGCTTTTTAATTACTGCGTTTTGAGTGATTAAAAGTCGTTTATCGAGGTAAATAAAAAACCATCACTAAACAAAATAGTGCAATTAAGATAAACGATTTTATAAAAAAACTACGTTTATCTTTTTTATTCTCTGGATGTTTTTTTGCTAAGGGCATGCCACAGTGTGTACAACTTACTTGATCAGTCTCATTATTTGTTTGGCAATATAAACAAGGAATTAATTCATGTTTCATAAATATACAGTCCTTAGCTTGAGGTTAATTGATGATAAAGTTGTGGTAAACGCTTAGGTAATTGAGTGGGTTTTAATATTACGGTATAACCATCATTACCAAAAAGGTAAGGCAAATAATCCTGCGCTTCTTGGTCAATCGTAATACAAAAAGGTTTAATACCTAATTTGTGTGCTTCCATAATCGCATGACGCGTATCTTCAATGCCAAACCGTCCTTCATAATGATCAATGTCGTTGGGTTTACCATCGGTTAAAATAAGCATTAATCTCTGCGTTGATTTTTGCTCAACAAGTATTTTAGTTGATTGACGAATTGCAGCGCCCATACGTGTATAAAAGCCAGGTCGAATTGCTTGTATTCGGCCTCTAACATGATCGTCATACTTTTCATTAAAGTTTTTCAATAAGGTAAAACGCACATTTGAGCGCTTTACTGACGAGAAACCGTACATAGCAAAGTTGTCTCCAACCGTTTGTAATGCTTCACCAAATAGCAACATACTTTCTTTAACCACATCAATCACTCTTGCTTTATCATCTAAATGAGCATCGGTTGACATCGACAAATCAGCTAGAAGTAAACAAGACAAATCTCGATTGTTACCCCGATAAGATTGATATAATCCCTTTTGAGGTGTTGAGTTAATTTGGCTTTGTACATGAAAATCTAACCAAGCATTTAAGTCGAGCTCTTCACCTTGCGTTTGCGCTTTTAACCAATATTTAACGCTTCGCAGTTGTTCAAATTGTGCTTGAATCGATTTCGCTGTTTTTTGTAAATTTATTGGTAACTTTTTCGCACTAGCGTCTCTGGGTAACATTGCTTGAAGTAAACAGCGATCATCTTCTAACTGCTGGTTTTTGTAATTCCATTCAGGCAACTTAATGCCATTTCCTAGCGGAATATCATCTTCAGCACTTGAAGGTAAATCAAGATCTACCTTAATACTTGCGCTTTTTTGATCTTGTTGTTTGGCGAGGGTAATTTTATCTAAGTCTTCAATAGTACGTTGATTATCGTCATCATCATCTTCACTGTCATCGCTACCTCGATCCATTTGGGCAAACTCGCTCCACGAAAACAAACTTTCTAAACGAAAAATCATCATACCTTCACGGCTATCTGGACTATCAACTCGTTCCGCTTTTTTCCTACTTGAGGCTATTTTTTCTTTCTTTTGGCTATTTTTGGCCTCATTTTCGCCCTCTTGTTGCTCTATATATTCTGGTATCAATAAAGGATCTACATGAGCAGAAGGATATAACCATAAATAAACGGCTTTGGGCGCATAATTAACCACGGGAAAATCGCTCACAGTCCCTGGTTTTAAAATGGCTTGAACAATACAGTTCTCCATAGCTTGCTCCGCTAAAGGAAGTTTATCAATATTTGGCCGAGTTAGAATAAACGCTTGAGCTAAACGTTGATAGCGAGAGGCTAAATTGGGGTATAACTTTAATACGTTAGCGACTAACTCTTGATTATCTCGTGCCCAGTGACTAAATCGTCCTGAATGCTGAGCAGCTAACACTGCTAACCAAATATATAAATCTCTATTAAGAGATTGTTTAGGAAAAACAGCTATAGATTCAGGTAATCTCAGACTTTCCTCATCTTGCCATGCCAAACTAATTTGTTGATTTTCACCTGACAGTTTTTGTAAAAAGCTACGCCTAACTACATAATCACGACGTGTTGCCGCTTCAACACGTTTCACCACATCGCCACCGAGTGCGCGAAAAACTACACCGACAGATTGACTTATATCAGAAAAATTGACCCTAGCATCTGGATAATCAGTACTTGCTCGACGAGTAATATACTTATGCCAAAGACCGCCAACCCATTCTTCCATAAATTTTACTCATTTTGATAAATACGCATTAAAGGCATATTAACAATATATTTATTAGAAGTTGTGATTTGTATCAAGCAATAATAGCTTTCTATTAAAATGGCTTAATGAACTACCTTCCATAAACCGTCTTTTTCTTGGCACATTAACTCATTCAATTCTTCATTATCATCATGAAAATAATTTAAAAAAGTCAGGTTATGGCAAACCTTGTTACTTATATTTTGCGCGGCACCTTTTACAATAGTGCCATGATTACCACTGTCATGATTATTCCACGCTGACTCTGTTTGGCTATTACCATTAAGTAATGCCACCGTTTTTTCTTGCATTAAACTAACATCTAAAGCGGTTAATACTTTGGCTGATCGAGAGTTTTTATCAACAATGCCAGTTAATCCTGAAATAACATCAAATGGCAGCGTTAATGCCCCTTTTAAAATGCCAACAAAAACACCACTACTGGCTTCTTTTCCGATAGTTTTAGCATCGGTAACAATATTTTCTGCGCGCGTTAAATACACAGGAATATCTTCACGAGAATATTTAATTTGTTCTATATAGGCTTGAGATTGAGGCCGCCACTTTGCAACTTCTTGTGTGGTATTGTTTGTTGCTTCTACCACATGATCCACTCGGGTTAAAACTTGCGGCAGTTGTTGCTGTAATTCTGTAATTTGACCTTCTATAACAGTAATATGTGAAAGTAAATCAGGTAAGTGCTTGGCATACTGTTCGCTCTGCTTGATAGCATCATTAACGGTAATTCGCGATAATGCCACTTGCTCGATAATAGGTGGTAACTGTTGTTCAACAAGGTTTCTCACTAATGCCACTTCGTTAACAACCCCATCAACTTGCAAGTTAATTAAATCGACCTTATCAAGAATACTGGGAATTTGCGGGGTTATTTTATCAACGGTCACATTGGTTTTATCTATAATTTTAATGATATTAGGTATTTCATTTGCCACTTTTACTATGGAAAAGGCTAAATAGGCAATTGCTACAGCCAATAAAGTTTGTGAGATTGAAAAACGTGTCATAAAAGTCCTTTATCGTCAGTGAGTAATTTAAGGTGAAAGTTGAGTAACTTGGGTAATTTCTACTTCATTAAGCTCTGCATAAAACTTAGGATAAGACCAACCGTACCCCCAACGAAAACTAGTCGGTAAATAAGGTGTCCCTCCAACTCTTACTCCCATTAACATTAAAGCGGCAATTTTTGGTTCACCAACTTGGGCAACACAGGCTTTTAATGATTGATCTGCCGCTAACCGTTGTTGATAAGTGCCACCCTGCCAATAAGCCAGATCATGCGCAGTACAGCATGCTAACCAAAGTTCATTTTGTTGGTAAGTTCCGTCAGGGAACAAACTACAACCATCGGTAGTAAATGGTGACAGTGTTTTTTGCTCAAGGTTTATGTAATAAATACCAAGAATTAACACGAGTGATATTAACACAACCACCGCACGAAAAAGCCAAGCTTTAGACATTACTCTGCCTTTTGGAGGTGGAACAGTTCAGTGGTAAATTAGAGGTGTTTATCATTGTTTTCTTCCGATTCACGCTTTACTAATAAGAAAGTTAAATACATTTTAGTTGGCAATGAAAACACCAACCCAAAAGCAATACACATAGCACTAATAATAATGCCTGTGACACCTAAGCTTTCAATATAATCACTAAAATTATGGAAATAAATCCCTAATAATAATAAGAAAATACCCAAACCAATCGATATTTTTAACAGCTTAATCAATTTTTCATCGTTCATTAAAAGCCTCTTATTAAGTAACCTGATATGAGCTCGGCTTAACAAATATTTCTCTAGCAGCTATTTATTATTACTTTAGAGCTTATTTCAATGAATTAACAGCCATAAAAAAACCTGTGTCAAATCACTTGAAACAGGTTTTTAATTATTTCTGCTGTTAACTTAACTAACTAGTGAACAAAACCCTTTAAAAATAAAGGGTAGACGATCTAAAAGCTGGTAAATCATATTAACTAATGAAAAACTAATCGACTAACTGATACTCATTACGGAGTATGTCAATAATCTCAGCTTTAGGATTATCGCTGAGGGTAATTTTCTCACCGGTAATTTTTTGTGCAATATCAAGGTACGTTTTAGATACATTCATCAACACCGATTCAGGTAATTCGTTATCTCTTGCTAACGCTTCACGTTCTGGCATGCGTGATTTATTTAATAAAATATCAGGATCTGGGAAGTGATTAAGTAATAACTGGCGGAAACCTTCTTTTGAGTTTTCGACTACTTTACCTGCACGGTATTGTTCACCATCCCAAATACGAGAAGAGTCTGGTGTACCCACTTCATCCATATAAATAAGTTTATCGTTACCCGCTTTGTCTTTTACATAGCCAAATTCGAATTTAGTATCGACAAAAATTTGGTCAATCTTAGCAAGTTCACCGGAAATAACGTTAAAACCTTCAGTTAATAGTTTTTCATACAGGGTAATATCGTCAATAGAGGCAAAATTAAACGCTTGATAATTTTCTTCGATATTGTGACGAGTAATATTAACATCATCAACTGCAGGTACCCCTGGAATCCCCTCTAAAATACCTTTCGTTGAAGGTGTTTGTAATAGTTCGGTTAATTTAGCGTCTTTGCTGAGGCCTTCGCTTAATTTAATACCACAAAATTCTCTTTCACCATTTTCGTATGAACGCCACATTGAACCAGTGATATACTGACGACAAATCGCTTCGATCATAACTGGTTTTGCTTTTTGAACAATCCAAACAAACGGATGCGGAATATCTAGAATATGGCTATCAGCAAGTCCCTGCTCTTTAAATAATTTAAACCAATGATTAGAAATAGCATTAAGCGCTGCGCCTTTTCCTGGAACACCTTTGAGGCCTCCCTCACCTTGCCAAATACAATCAAAAGCAGAAATACGATCGCTAATGACCATAATTGCTAAGGGGGTATCGCTAGGCACGTTATAATTTTTTTCATTAATTAAACGTTCGCTATCGCTTTGAGTTAACCAATAAACAGAACGAACTTTACCACTATGCACTGGTTTGTCTGTACGAATAGGAAGATCATTATTAACGGCTAAAACTTTATCTGCTAAATTCATGGTGGTAAACCTTAAAACTAAGACTTAAATTAATTGTAATGAATAATATCTTTACTACTTATCGGTATCAAACAAAATAGTATTCGTTACAACTGATTATTTATGAGCTTTTCTGATGTTATTTTGCAGGTAATAGATATGAGAATTAGGAAAACAAGCAAAGCTTATCAATATAAGTGAGCGTGTTTGACGACGTTATCATGATATTAGCAATAAAATATATCAAAAAAAGAAAAGGACGCCTAATGGCGTCCTTGTCTATTAAAGCTTTTTCAATTCTATGCTGCTAAAGAAGCTTGCGCTTTTTCAACTAAGAATGTGAATGCTGCTTTGTCATATACTGCGATATCAGCTAGGATCTTACGATCGATTTCAATAGAAGCCTTTTTAAGACCATTAATGAAACGGCTGTAAGATAAACCATTTTGACGAGCTGCCGCGTTAATACGAGCAATCCAAAGTTGACGGAATTGACGTTTACGTTGACGACGGTCACGGTAAGCGTATTGGCCAGCTTTAGTTACAGCTTGAAAAGCAACACGATATACGCGACTACGAGCACCGTAGTAACCTTTCGCTTGCTTTAGAACTTTTTTATGACGTGCACGAGCTTGTACACCACGTTTTACTCTTGCCATTTTCTATTTCTCCTATTAACCGTGACGTAAAAGTTTTTTAACTGACTTAATGTCAGAAGCAGCGATCATACATTTAGCACGTAAATGACGCTTAACTTTAGTACGGCGTTTAGTCAAAATATGACGTAAGCCAGCTTGTTTGAACTTGTAGCCAGAAGCTGTTTTTTTAAAGCGCTTTGCAGCACCTTTATTGGTTTTCATTTTAGGCATGTGAATAACTCCGCATTGATGCCAAATTTAAAGTAACCGAGGCGAAAATCATCTTAAATGTTACTACTGTAACGAATAAGGAGTGACTTTACTTGCAAGCCTTGCTACCGCGTAAAGATAAAATTGGTGAATTAACCATCAACTAGTAATGGATAATTACTTGTCAAACCAAAGATTATCTATTTTTAGGGGCTAGAACCATCACCATTTGACGCCCTTCCGCTCTACGCGGGAAGAACTCAAGCACAGTTAACTCTTCTAAATCATCTTTAACACGATTTAATAGCGCTAAACCTAGCTCTTGGTGGGCCATTTCACGGCCACGGAAACGTAATGTTACCTTGACCTTGTCGCCGCCTTCTAAAAAGCGTTTCAGGTTGCGTAGTTTTACCTGATAATCGCCTTCATCTGTACCAGGTCGGAATTTAATTTCCTTTACCTGTATTTGTTTCTGATTTTTGCGTTGTTCTTTTTGTTCTTTAGCTTTTTCGTAGATAAACTTTCCGTAATCCATTACACGACAAACGGGAGGTTTAGCAGTCGGACTAATTTCAACAAGATCTACACCAGCTTCATCGGCTTGGTCCATTGCTTCATCTAATGTCACAATACCGCCAGGTTCACCGTCAAATTTAATTAAACGAACTTCATTATCAGCAATACCTGTGATTAACTCATTTAAACGATGTGCTGGTTCTTTACGACCGCCTCGTTGTCCACCTTTAATAGCCATGTTCCTCCAAAGAACTTTTGTACCAAACTAACCTGTAATTTTTAGGGTTTGGATTATAATAAATTTTATTGAGTAATTTAACTGTTATTTACACTAAATTACTTTTATGCCCGTGTTTTTACTTCTTCGTCTATTTTAGCGATAAAGCTGTCCACCGACATTTTTCCTAAATCTTCACCACTTCGAGTTCGAACAGCAATTTCGCCACTAGCCATCTCTTGATCACCAACAACTAATAAATACGGAACGCGCTTCAAAGTGTGCTCGCGGATTTTAAAGCCTATTTTCTCATTTCTCAAGTCTAGTTTTGCTCTAAATCCATTTTCTTTGAGTTTTTTAACAACTTTTTCACAATATTCGCTCTGTTTATCGGTAATATTCATAATTGTGACTTGAGTTGGTGATAACCACGTTGGGAATTTCCCTGTGTACTCTTCAATTAAAATACCGATAAAACGCTCTAAAGATCCCAAAATTGCACGATGAATCATAACAGGAGTATATCGCTCGTTATCTTCACCCACATAAGTTGCACCTAAACGCTCTGGTAAAGCAAAATCAAGCTGTACTGTACCACATTGCCACGCACGACCTAGGCAATCCATTAAAGTAAACTCAATTTTAGGCCCATAAAATGCGCCTTCACCTGGTAAATATTCAAACTTAATACCGCTGTCGGTTAATGCTTGCGCTAAACCAGCTTCAGCTTTATCCCAAATTTCATCACTACCAATGCGGTTTTCAGGGCGTGTTGATAATTTAACAACGATATCTTCGAAGCCGAATGAGCCATAAACATCGTAAACCATTTCAATACATTTGGTCACTTCTGCTTGAACTTGAGATTCCATACAAAATATATGAGCATCATCTTGTGTAAAGCCACGCACACGCATTAAGCCATGCAACGACCCCGAAGGCTCATTACGGTGACAACAACCAAACTCAGCTATACGTAATGGTAAATCGCGATACGACTTTAATCCTTGATTAAATATCTGCACATGGCCTGGACAGTTCATCGGCTTAATCGCATATTCGCGTTTTTCAGATTCAGTGGTAAACATGCCGTCGGCATATTTATCCCAGTGACCTGATTTTTCCCACAAACTTCTGTCCATCATCATTGGCGCTTTAACCTCGTCATAATCGTATGAACGAAGCTTTTCACGAACAAATTTTTCTAATTCTGTATAAATAGTCCAACCGTCATTATGCCAAAAAACCATTCCTGGCGCTTCTTCTTGCCAATGGAATAAATCTAGTGTTTTACCAATTTTACGGTGATCACGCTTTTCAGCTTCCGCTAAACGCACTATATAAGCTTTAAGTTGCTTTTTATCTGCCCAAGCTGTGCCGTAAATACGTTGCAACATTTTATTGTCTGAATTGCCGCGCCAATAAGCACCTGCCACTTTCATTAATTTAAAATGATGACAGTGGCGCATACTAGGAACATGCGGGCCTCGACACATATCAATGTATTCTTGATGATGATATAAAGCTGGCGTATCAGATTTATCGATATTTTCATCAAGAATTTCTAATTTGTAGGTTTCACCTCGTTCAGTAAACGCATCATAGGCATCTTGCCAAGAACCTGTTTTTTTAACGACTTCATAACCGGTACGTGCTAATTCTGTCATGCGCTTTTCAAGCTTGGCTAAATCGTCTTCTGTGATTGACTCATCTAAGTCAATATCATAATAAAAACCATTTTCGATCGTTGGACCGATAGCCATTTTAACATTCGGGTATAATTGTTTTATTGCATGCCCTAATAAATGCGCACAAGAGTGACGAATAATCTCAAGACCTTCGCTATCTTTACTGGTAATAAGTTGTAAAGCAGCATCTTGAGTAATTAATTCACAAGCATCTACTAAGTTACCATCAATACGCCCTGCTATGGTGGCTTTCGCTAAACCAGGGCCAATATCAAGGGCAACATCCATTACAGATACAGCATTTTCGAATGATCGTTGTGAACCATCAGGGAGAGTTATTACAGGCATGAAATTTCCTTTGTTCAGTGGTGGCACACACGTAGTGTCACATGATTTTTAGTGTTGTTATTTAATATCAATCACTTATCCGTGATATTGCTATTAATTTGTTAATTTTTGGTACACATATTGGTACACATAATTCTTTAAGAGAGCGTAGGTTAACTTAAGTCCGTTATTTTGTACAGATAGAAACCCATTTACCGAGTTTTGAATTGTTACTCTTTCTTTGGCAAATATTTAACTGCGACTTCTAGAGCATAACTAATTGCAGAGTCTTTACTCGTCACATTATCAACAGCGTTTTTTATCACTTCAATATTTTCATGATCAGATTGGTCCAAAAGGAACGGTTGAGCTGTGCGTCCTTTTAACTTTTGTTTTTCTCTATATCGCTTTTGAGCTTCTCTTATTTGAGCTTTGCGTTCATCACTAGACAAATCTTTATTTCTCGTTATCAATAACATTAATCGCATCATACTAAATAAATGATTACATAGTAATAGATAATACTTGATTACATAGTAAGTACAAGATATATTTGATTACATAGTAATCAACAAAAAAGAAGGTTTTATGATTGGTGCAGATATGAAATACGTAGTTTTTGACGGACACAATGGGGAGGAAATAATTATATTCCCTAAAATCATACAGCACTCAGTTATGGCTGATGATGTTAAAGAATCCTCATTCGGAGGAATGCGAGCTATATCAGGCGGTTTTGTGGTAGATGGCCAGTGCGTAGGTGAAAGTGAAAGCTTACGCATGAAGTCGAGAGGTAATGAAGATACGGCCTTAATAACTAAGCTTTTAGATATGAGTTATCTAGAGAGTATACCTCAGCACATTGATAGCGAAGATGAATCAGCCCCAAGAATAAACCGGAAGCAACCTATAAGCAGAAACAAAGCCAAGCGACTTAGAAAGAAACGATAATGATCAACTGGCTGAAAGGAATTTTCATTCACAAGAATAACAAAGACCACTTACCTCTTGAGACTTATGACGGAATAACAGTAAGAGGGTATACATGCAAAAGTTGCGGATATAAGTGGTATAAAAATAAGTTTAATGATTGATTGCAGTTGTTATATTGCGAACTAAAGGGTTAATTATGAAAAGTATAGAAATTTTAATTGTTGTTTTCTTGTGTATTGGGATTGGTTATTACTCAGGCTCTAGTGATAGCAATAAAGAGTTGCAAAAGCTACAGATAGAAAAAACAAAACTAAGCATAGAGATATTGAAACTTAAATCAGAGGATAGGGCTTTAACTGTTGGTGACTTAAGCGCTATTTATGAATGCGTAGATACTAAAATTAAAAATAACGGTAGGGATATTAAATTTCCTTGCGTAGCGATTACTGGTGATAGTTACTAGCAACATAACCCTTTGGCTAACGTAGCCACTTAGAAATGGAGATAAATATAATGAATAAAGAATACTATAATGATGTGGAGGAAAAGCTAAAAACAACAAACTGTAGCGGTCACGTTGAGCCAGTTGTTAGCGAGATTGATATAACACTAGATGAAGAATTAAAAGCGGCAGGAATGTTAACTGTTGCAGAATTAATGGCAGGGCAGCCTATTGATGGTTTTCAAACTCATAAAAATATAGATGGGTTAAGAGATTTTTCAAAATGGTTAGACATGCGAACTAAAGAAATGTTGCGCATGAAAGCTAGACTAACTTTAGACGGTAAAGATGAAAGTGAATTATTTGAGTGGATTTTAGCTCACTACGCTGTATTACAAGAAGTTAGATTGAATTTTAACGCTGCAGTTAAATCTCGCTAACCTTTTGTAAAAACGGGTAAGCTCGCCTTGTCCCAGTTATTTACGTTGTTATGTTGCGATAAGGATTGATTATGAATATAGAGCTAATACTGGATATCGTTAAAGCAGTAAAAGAAGCGTCTTGTACAGACGGTGTTTTTGTTGATGCTAGAGTTGGTGAGGATAAATTTAGAACAGCACCAAGAGGCATGAAGTTTTGGGATATAGAGTTAAGTTATGGCGGATATCACTATGTAGAGCGATTTAATAACTCTATGAGTATAACTAAAGATGATGTTGATAAGATAGCTGTTTGCTTACTAAAGGATCTGTTTACGGATTACTTTAGCGCCAAACTAGGAATAGCAACGTAACCTTTAACTTAAGATGTTGGCTACGTTTTTGAGAGCGTAGCGAACTGTAGACAATCATTTTGAAGTTGTTAACTGGAAATACGCGATAACTGAACGAAATGGATAAGAATATGAGTACTAAATTAAAGCCTTACCAAGTTGGTGAAAATGATATTGTAGCAGCGTTTACAGAAGATGAAGCGCGACAGATACTAAAAGAGTATTGCTGTACGGAGTTGGAAGATGACGAACTTGATGTAACAGAGTTGCCGCTAGAAATGAAGCTGCAAGACGAAGAAGGTAATTTCCTATCGACTCTTGGTGATTACATAAAAAATATAGACAAGGCAGAATACCTAGTAGGCTGGGAGTAATTCCAGTTAACCTTGTTTTAGGCGGCTAGCAACCGCCAATAAATTAATTGAACCGACTAGCCAACTTAGCTAGTCCGACCTGAAAACCGTTGTTATGAGGATTTATTATGTTTATACGGCTAACTTACGGTGATAGCAAAGAGCCTGTTTTATACAACACAAGCGGTATTACTGAAATACACAATAGAAATGGTGGAGGTTCTGAAATTTACATGAACTATTTTGATAGTGATGGTGAGTTAGTTTCTACATACGTAAACGAGACTATAGAAGATATTGAGAAGCTCTTATCATCATAACCTTTTACTTAAGATGTTGGCTACGTTTTTGAGAGCGTAGCGAACTGTAGACAATCATTTTAAAGTTGTTGTTAGCAGCTTTGAATTAACGGAGAACTGAACTATGAGTACGCAAATAAACCAGTATTTAATGTACGGCGCAAAATTAAATTATGATGACCATATTAAAGATGATGATCTTGATTATGAGAAGTTTCAAAAGTTTGAAGATAACGCATTTAAACCAGATATGAACAATAACGGGCTGCATTGTTTAATTGATGGTATGAATGGAGATTATATTTACATTGGTGAATGCCTAGCCAAATCAGAAAATCACGAAATGCTAGAAAGCTTTGAGATACCAAAATTGAAAAAGAAATTCAAAGACAGAGTGAAAGAACAAGTAAAAATGGAATTAGGGATTGAAGCAGAGATGCAATTACACGTAGTAACTCATTGGCGTTAATTCCTGCTAACACTGTATTAGTAAGGTAAAGCCCGTCTTTCTACAATTGTATATTATTTTACATGTTTGATTTAATTGCGATTGTAGAATTAAGTACACTTTCTACGCGTGAAAGTGTACTTTGTTAATTGATTGTTATACTGACACTTTATCAGTTAAACAATCCCTTGCTCTCTAACTATTAATGAAATGTGCTTTTCTCTACTGTACGCAGGGCTTAACGTGTTATTACTTAACTGTATAACCCATTTATAACATGTAAAATCATCATCAACTATTAGTAGCTCCGTTTCTTCAGGAGACAAGCCTACAATAAAATGCAGGTTGTCCTCTGACTTTTGGGTGATTTGTTTAGCTGAAACTACTACAGCGCCCAGTTCGTTAATTACCGACATTTTACACACCCAATCCTCTGAAATAACTTGAGAAGGATCGGATATGTAAGGGCGAACATTAATCAACTCACTACTGTCCCCTCGATAAAGGGCTTGCGTAGTCATTATCATTCAGCCGTATCGAATTGATATTTATTATTAACTTGATACCCTGTTTTCGCTGCTGCTCCTGCATCAATGGTTACTCTAAACCAAATAGCCTTGTGCTCACCTGGTGGAATATCGCCAACTGTTAAAGATGGATCTGCAGCTGCCTCCCCTGTTGTTGTTGTATCTGTGTCAGCGCTAAAATCAACACCTGAAGGTGCAGTTGTTTCATTGGCAATGGTTTGCTCTGTACCATTAACAGCTGATGTGCCAAGCCCCATTGACACGTTAACACCTGCATGGCTTGACTCACTTTCAATAAAAGCTACCAGTGATTGAGCGGTAAGCGTTCCGTGCGTGTTTTTAATGTATTCACAATGGTAGAAAACGCCGCCTGCAGCTGTTTCTGCACCTGTAAACGTATCAAATAAATTACCTGATACACCGCTTACTGATTCAGTGGCAGTAATGGCGCCACCTAATCCGTTGGTTGTTTTAAATGTTTTAATGTCGGTTGTTGCTAATGGCATAATAATGCTCCATAAAGGATTAACGCCGTTCGGCGTGTTAAATAAAACTTAAATAATAAGAGTGCTTATGTTCTCTGTATTGTTTTCATCGTTAAAGTTTAAAGTTGTCGTTGTGTTTTGATTAAAATCAATCACCTCTGACACGTTAATTAAATAATGCGCAGGAGTTTTGGGCGTGTCATTACTTTGAATGTTAAAAACCACTTCCACTGTTTTGTTAACGCGGCCTATACAATCAAAAGACAGTGTGAATTCATTGGTCAATTGGCTGTTTAAGTTTAAAGTTTTAATCGCATCAAACGATAAACGAGTAACTAAATCAGTAACTACCTGCTTACTACCAACAATGGTTTCAAGGGCTTTAAATTCATAAGTAAACGATTGGCTTATTTGCTCTTTTATATTAAACAGTAAAGTGTGAGGTGTAACTAAAGTATTTTGAGAAAGATAATCAACGTTTATTTGGTGTGCGGTGTTTATCTTTTGATTAAAATCTAACGTCTTGATGTTCGCTATATCTACAAGCTGTAAAAGCTGCATTACCGACTGTTTACTTACCGCATTGCTAGATAAGAAAGAGAGTGTTGTTTCTTTTTCTGCTTGCGCTTGCTGCATTAAATTAAACAATAACGAGTGATTAGCAACAACAGCGTTTTGAGTTAGCAAGTCAAAATTTATTTGATGTGAATTAATAACACTACTTAATAAATCAATACTGGTGAGTTTATCAGACTCCATCTGACCCAAAATATTAAAAACAGACTGGTGAGAACTATCAATTAATTTTAATGTGTCAAATATTGATTGCTTTTCTGTTTCACGAGGACTAAGCAGGTCAAAGGTTGATTGATATCCTGTTGTTACAACAGTTAAGCTCTCACCCCACTCATTTATAGAACCGCCCCATACATTTATCATACGGTTAACCCTGTAAAAACATCAGCCTCAGTGCTGGGGTTGCTTGTGTTTCTTACTATCGCGTAACACCTTGTACCAACATCAGCACCAACAACAACATTAACACTTTCGCTAACAAAGGTTTCAGTTGCTGATGTTAATACCTCGTTACTATCATTTAAAACGGTCACTATATAATCGCCATTTGGGATACTTGTCATAGTGACATTAAGAGTTGACGAGTAAAACGCCTCATTAATCCCGTTATAAATAGCGAGAGCGCTATCACTTGTTTCTGTATCTGATTCATAATGCACGCCTGTGAACATCGACGCTATATCAACATAACCCAAAGCATTATCATTAGCAGAAACTACATCTTGAATCCAAGAATTAACGCTTGTGCCGTTAGCCTGTGCAATTCCGCATAAAACCGATTTTGCCCCTGTTAATGTTTCGAGTTGATTTATTATTGCGTTATATTCTGATTTAAACGTAGACTCAATGGTTGATGTGTCTGCATCAGTTTCGCCAATCCAAGAAATAACCCCCTCAATATCATTACCACCAGAATCAGAAAGGTAATTTAACATTCTTGTATTATATGTTTGCCCTGATTGCCACTGAGATAAAGCAGTAGAACCCTGTGCTACACCTATAAAACCAACAGGTATAGACTTGCTATTAACCAAGTGATTAGCTATCAAAGGAAATACCGAGCCGCTATTTGTTGCAGAGTCAAACGGGTCTGCGCCCACCTCCCACGCATCGGTTGTTACTGTGTACTTGTGGAAAAACCCCGCCGTTGCTGTATATGCTTGTGCGTTTGTCGCTCTGCCTGAGAAATTTGATTGCCCCCATATTAAAAACTTAGCCCCGACAGCAATGTTACCCTTAGTATCACTAACAGCGGTGTCATTAGTAAATCTAATAATTAAATCACCATTGCCAACTGACTGTCCTGATAATGTTCCTGAGTAAGTTCCTGCGCTTGGAGATGCATCAATAGTTACATATGCCCCTCCGTTAAAACTAGCCTCTATTCCTGTTGGTGCTGTTGGTCCTGAGTATGTACCACTGACAATGATGTCTTGTGTATTTGTTGCTTTGTTTCGACCAATTAATGTACTTTCGGCAGGAGAAACAATTAAAATGGTATCAGTCTCTATTAGATTTAAGCCAATATTTGCACCACCAGCTCCCGCTCCCGCCAGTACCCCGCCTGTTTTTGATGTCCATATATCACTTGTTGTATCATCAAAATCAGCAGTAGTAACACCTGTTACCGCACCAGTACCATGTGCCGAAGCATCACCA
The DNA here is from genome assembly GCF_057543495.1 of Colwellia sp. SU-HH01217. Taxonomy (NCBI): domain Bacteria; kingdom Pseudomonadati; phylum Pseudomonadota; class Gammaproteobacteria; order Alteromonadales; family Colwelliaceae; genus Colwellia; species Colwellia sp. SU-HH01217. Next base: position 283,695 of record NZ_BAAJLX010000003.1, read on the forward strand.
GAGGCGCAATAATTTAAAGTCGCTGTTTGTGAATCCTCCCAATCTTCTGAGCCATTACCGTAAGCGACTGTTGAATCGTGTGTGTCTGATGCTCTTTGATAGATACCACCATGACCAAAATTTCCACCTGTATTACAGCCCTCAACAACACAGTGAGAAGTTGTAAAAGTGCCAACCCCTCTAGACCACAAGCCCATTTTTGTCGAACCACTAAAATGACAGTTGATTAATGTTGTTGATGCTCCTGCGCTAGATCTTGTTTTTACTGAGGATTGCCCGCCTTTTACTCTGCAATTTTTAATTGTTAGTATTTGATCTGCGTACGTGTCAATACCGATAGGATTATCTGTCTCTCCCGGCGTTGAAGCAGTACTTTCAATCTCAAACCCATCAAGCGTGAACGGGTCTGTAGCTCTAACGTAGAATGTTCTACCCGATGATGACGTAATTTTAACGTGAGCATCGGTAGGAGAATTAAAGTTATAAGGGGTTTGCGCCTCCAATCGTGCGCCACCATTGGGGGTAGTGTTACTTAGTTCAGCAACAGATATAGTGCCTGTCCCTACATAATGACCAACCCATACATCGGTGGTGTTTGGTTTTGCAGCCCACCACAATTCTATAGTTTCGTATGTTTGACCTGCGCCAACTGTGTTAATTATATCAGACATTATTTACCTGCTTCCTAATCATTGGTTATTTTAATCTCTTCTTTCGTTTAATCGCCACGCCACTTTTATAGCGCACAAAGTAATAATGTTGGTAGCCATTGGCTTTTAAGTAATTTTCAATCGCTAGGCTGTCTGCTTTCCCCCAGTGTTCTTTCGATAACACTCCCTCAACGTGAGCTTCACCATTTACTAAGGTAATAGTCGCTATTGCACTGTAGGGTTTGCCATATTCATTGGTTTTAATTGCTCTAACTACTTTTACTTCGAACAACCAGTTGTCGGTAGTTGTCAAGGGGTTCATATAAAAACCTAATTACACATAAAGCTCGGCTAATGCACCGTTAGGGCCTGCCGCAATTACATTCCCGTTTTCGATAATGGCTCGGTTACCAGTGCTTACCGACTCACCATTAACTACAATGGAAACTCCACTTAACGTTGTGGCATTACTTGTGCCGTTGCCGTTATTACTGGTTATATCAACAAGCTCCGTTCTAGATGTGCCAACAAGAGATTGAAATTGATTAAATAGGTTGTTCATAGTGTTTGATCACGTTTAAGGTTTGATAAACTTCAGCGCCAGAGTTAATAACTTCAACAGAAATACTGTTAACCATGCCGTTCCAGTTGGTTTCTCCACTCATATCAATGGTTACCATACTGCCTGGCATTAATAATGGATCTTCATTGATAAAGGTGGTTATAGGTACATCTTCTTTATGTCCTGATTTTGACAGTTCAATTCTCGCTCTTTCTAATGCTGCAGTGTTGTCGGTTAATAAATTATCGGTAACCGTTTGCAATAATATATTGCCTGCACTACCGGGTAATATTCCTTTAACTAGCCCCCCATTTAAACCGCCCGATACAAAAATAGCATTTGCTTGTTGTTGCGGGCTGTACTGTTCGTCAACATCAAAACATAACGCTTCGGATAACGTAGGCAACCCGTTTAAGTCGTCCCATAGCCAAGGGCTTGTTGTTGCCCATGGTTTTATTGTTAGCTCTTTGGTTACTAAATTAGGATCAATAACCGCACCAACTGCGCTAGCGATTTGTGCAATAGCGTCAATGATGCTTTTGTTTTGATAATTAAAGCTGTTGGCTGGTAATGTCCAATCAACACCCACTAACCAATTAACGGTGAATCCTGTACCAAGTAACACATCACCCATTAACTGGCTTGCAGTGGCTTGGCTAGGATTTGAGAAATTATTTTTAGCTGAGTAAGGTGACTGTAATTTAGCGCTGTGCGAATAGCCGGTTGCTACAAATGCTCTTTGACCAAACTGAGTTGTTCGCCTAGTTTTCCCAATAAAGAATTCCCACTTTGTGCCATTAATATCAATTTCAATGGTTTTGGTGGCCGACTCACTTGGCTTAATGAGATCATAAGATGCTTGGTCAAGCAACGTTAGACTACAATCCCAACTAAATGAGTCAATATGCTTAGACAGTCGAACATGGTTAAATACCAATGGTGTTCTACTGGGTAACACAACAGCGGTTACAGTGTTCACAATTTTTATTATCCTTGCGTTCGGTTCTTCAGGCTCTGGTGGTATTAACGCATCATCATCAACTGGGTAATATGCGTAAGTGCTGCCACCCACCAAGAAAACATTAATTGAATAGCCATAAGTGAGTGGCTTAGTTACGTCAATAGGTGTTGTTTTTTTCCACGGTAATTTACTGCTACTACCTACGGGTGATAAAGGCGTTTCTAAGTTGTCGTAATCTAACGGGTCAACAAAATCAAACTCTGGCTGCATGGTTTGTGCGTAGTTAAAGTTACTACTTGGAAAATATCGTAAATCTGGCTTTACTGTTTTTTCATTAAAAAGATGCACACCGTGATGTTTGGCTTTATTAGCAATGTCAATATTAGGCAATAAACAAAAATAACTTTCTTGGCTGCTCGTATCTAGCAGATTAAAATTATTATCCGTTTTGTCTTTACTGGTAACATCTGTAATCAACAAGCCATCGTTGTGTAGATCAGTAATAACTTCAACGGGGTTAAATGTTGTTTGCTTTAAATGCCTTGTAATATCATCAATTGGTTTACCTAGCTTGTAATGAAAACTGTTAGACTGGTTAGCCTTACTCGCAGGCACATAATTAAAAGCACATAAAGCTGTTACAGCATTAGCGACATGCCAAGGCGTTTTACCTGCGTGAGAATCTTCAACAGTAGCAATTCCTGAAGGTGCTGAGCACCCACCAATAATTAACTCAGGCATGGTTATATTTCACTAAGGTAAAGGCGTAACTACAGGTTTAACAAAACCATTAATTAAGGGTTTATATAATAATTCAGCATTGAGGTTTACATTGCCCGACAGTGCATTTTCACCTTCACCCCAAAGTGGCTCAGTTAAACCTAGTGTTCCGTTGGTTGCGCATTTATACACATAACCGTTTGGTATTGATGGGTGAATAACTTGCCCTTGGACAACACCCGTACTGGCTGTCCACACGGCGCCATAAATGGGTGTGGTATAAATAATTACTTCGGCAGTATGTGGCTGAACATCAATCGAGTAATTGCCTGTTACAGCATCACTAATCGTAGAGCCTAGAACTGTCGCACTTCCTGCACTTACTGCTACTACTTTTGCTGAATGTGGCAAGCCAAACTGGGTTACTTTACCTGAAACAATGGCGGTATATGTTGGGTTGCCATCATCAATATTAATCGTTGACGAAAAATCAAAATCATTAGCCACAAGATGATCTGCGTTATCAATACTTAGTGAGTTAACATCGTCGTGATCGCTCACACAAACTATCATTGATTCTGGTTCTAACGGGTCTATTGTGTAAGCACCTGTGACTGGATCTGATTGCGATATACCTAAAAAATGCCCGTTAGCTTTTCTGTAAGCTCTTATTTCAAAAGAGTCAAACTCCCCCACTCTGTTTCGAGTTGTGCCGCTAACTTCATATTTACTGCCGAGCATCACCCTAACCGCTGAAAGTAATATAGCGTCACACTCAGGGGTTGTTGCTCTATTTTGCACATATAAAAAAAGGCTACCTAAAAACATTAAACTAGCTGGTAGAGTCACCCCACTTTCACTAATTTGCCCTTTTGCCGCAAAGGATATATGTGGATCTCCATCAGGGTAGGTAGCTAAATTAAAAGTCCCTGTTAAATTCTTTGCTCTATATAGCGACCCATTCTTATCCGTCTTTGTTACTTGTATTGGAGCGTCCGTAACATCAAGACCAGCTTGTTCAAATAATACATGTGGTGTAATGCTATCAATTACTTTTGTTGCCGACGAGTATACTCTATTGCCTGTTACCCCAAAGTGATACGTGATTGGCGCTGGGATTGTGTTTGATGTAGCGCAACATATTAAAGGGTAGCCAGCATCAACTAAAGCTATACCTAAAGTAAGGTATGATGAGCTAGGCGTGGTAGCTACCAATATTAAGTCTGGTGTGCTGTCTACTACGTCTTGAAAAGATCCGCTAGTTACCTCAGTAACTACATGCCCTGCATTGGCTAAAACAGCTGTTAAAGAACCGTAATAATCGCCATACGTAAGCGTAATACGAGCCATTAATTAGCATCCCCACGAATTTCAATATCAATACTGTCGGTAGACTCAGACAAAGCCCCCGACTCAATGGTTCTTATAACCCACATGTTATTGTCGCCAGAGTCGGTGTTAAACCGAATAACGTTATTGGTTACCCATCCTGTGCCAAAGCCCAATAAAGGCATAACAAAATATGGCGCTAACGTAGCGGGGTTAACTGGGGCAACGTCTTCACCTGTGGATTGATCAACCGAAATATTGTTGATTGCCTCGCCCGTTTTCTCGTTAACCACTTTAACCACAGTGCTGCTAGTAAATATTATCGCCCAACGGCCTGCCGAACTGCTTTTGTTGTCGATCTGAATAGGGAAATTAACATTATCGTATTGCGCAGTAGTGTTGTCACCAATGCGATCGTCAGACCATACAGGGTTGCCTTGACTCCATATTTCTTGGCTAAACAAGTTGTAAACTCTTGCGCCAGAGTCTCCCCATACCAATGTGCTAGCCACCTTACTTCCAATGGCATAATCGTGAACTAACGGGGCTGACAAGTTAATCAAGCCGTTTATTTGCACATCAGTGGCAAGCACCATATCTTCAACGCGATCCACAATAACAAATGGACCTGTTAACGATGCGCCGTATTTATCAACCAGTGTTAGTGGGTTGGCAAATATAAGGGTGCCTGCACTTCTGTCAGCAACGTATTGATCAGGGTCCAGTCTTTTACCATTAGCATCGAGTACTTCAATATAAGATTGACCAGAACGTGCCAAAGTGTTTAATTGATCAGCAACGGGAACCCCACCATTAGTCACAGGCGTAGTTACTTCGTTGAAAATCACTAAAAACTTACCGTTACTAAATACTGGTACTCTGCCATCGGCAGGTAAACGCACAGGGTTTAACCCTAATAGTTCGGGGTCAAGCGGTAGTGAAGTTTCAGCAACCGCATCATAAACAAGGCTGTCTGGTGTTACTTGTTCGGTAAATAAAATATGCGCCATACCTGTTAACGTATCTACATAAGATTCAACGCTGTCAATATCAGTGCCTGTAATTACGCCGTTACCGTCAGCGGTTGCAGTGTAATTGCCAGTTGCCGTTTCATAGCGCAATTGAAAACTGCTAGTTGTTAATTTGGTTGATGCCGCTCTAAAGGTGTAGGCTTGAATAGTGTTGTCTGTGCCTATTTCATCGGTAAATAACTTGGTAACTTCAACCGAAAGATCAACAGGGCGTTCTTTTTGGTTTAATCGAATAGTTCCTTTCGCGTAATCAATATCACCAATTAATATGCCACCATCTTGATAAACCAAGCCCTCTTTTGAAAAAAGCTTATCTGAAGATGAAGGATAGTTTAGCGCTACTTCACCAGCAACATTAGGTAAAGTATCAATAATGGTATTGGCAATATTTTCAATTTTATCCGTTATGTTATGAGATAAAGCAGGAGAGGCATCAATAGACGTTTGATATTTTATGGTGACTTCATCTTTATTTCTGCTGTGGTCACTAGAAACCCGCATGTAGCTATTAGCATTTGTATAAGTGGGTACTGTTGAAAATCCATTAAAATTGGTTGATCTTACCCTGCTTACAGTAGCGGGGAATGTCATAGTTATTACACCAGACGCACTCACATTACCGTAAATATCTGTACTCCCCGACCTTACCAAATCTCCGTTTGCTTTGGCGTACAGGCTGATGGGAAATGAACCCGCATCACCTTGGTATTGAGAGTCTGCGCTATGGTAAACAAATAAGCTCAACTTTACTGACTCTGGCAATACGGTCTCACCGAGATCAATCACTAACGCGCCTGTTGTTGTGTTTTCAGCACCAAAAGGAAGCTGCTCTACAGTGTTTGTTCGGCTAGCAATAACCGTTTTAATTTCTCCTGCTTCGCCTGTTGATGCATCAGAATAGTCAAAATCAATAATAACATTGCGGCCAGTATCGGCTTCGTCTAATCGGTTGCTACCAATACCGCTAATGATCACTTTTCCATTAATGCAATCAAGAAAGCCTGACACATCACCATTTGGTGCCGCATCAGATAAAACACCGCCTGCATCGGCTGTTATATTGTATAACGATGAATAACTAGGAGACCACGCTTGCATAACAAAGCTAGTAGGGTCAATATTGGTTTGGCCTAATTCAATTTCAATTGTTGCCGTTGTGCCATTACTTATTTGTGCCGCTCGATTACTTAACCCTTCCGCACTACCCCAACTAAATATTACCGCACTGTCTAAATCAGGCAGTGAAGCTAGCGTGATGTTTGCTGTGGCTGTACCATCAGCATTTAAAGCAAGGTTACCTGCGCCAATTGTTGGATCAATACCTATCGATTCTTGCGTATCGTTTCTGTTACCGGTTGCCGTAATGCGATACCACTTCCCTTGAGAGCGATAATCAATAGTTAAATCGCCAATTGACGGGGCGGGAGATAGGTTTCTTACAAATACATAACCACTATTTTCGGTAGTTATTTTTATCTCGTCGGTAAACTGTATGTTACTAGGAGCAACATTAGCAATTTCATAATCAACAGTTATGTTTGTTAAAGCACTGTCTAGAATAAGTACACCATTTTTATAATCAACACTACCTTTAACTGAGTTAGCAGCATTGGTGTCAACAATATTTCCATTACCATCATCTTTCCAGTTACTGTAATAAACACGCGATATAGAATTAGGTGATACCGCATTATTAAGTTGCAACACCGCACCTGCAGCGTTTGAACCAGAAAAAACTTGCGTTGTCACATTTCCTGTTGGTATTAAGCTAAAACCTTGTGTCATGGCGTTTTTATTCACTAAAGCGGTTTGGGATTTAGTGGCAGGAACGAGCTGCTCATAAATAGAGTCAACTTTTATTGTTAAATCGCCCGCCGTACTTGCTTCGCTTAATTCTTTTGTCGCATGAAATTTTGCTGCATCAGCCACTTGGGTTTCCCACGTTTGTGCATTACCTTCAACATAACCAGAAGGGTGAAATGGAGAGCCAGAAAAAGCGAACTCTAACGGTTGATCAATCGTCACAATAACGCGTTTTCTCGTATAAACAACACTAGACGCACCGCTTGAATAAGTGATAGGAATTTCTTGAACTTCTATTGCAGTAACACGAATGTATTGTTCTTCTATACCTTCTTTTAATAAATAAACACTGCCAACATCTGGGGTTTGTGTTTCTAAAATTTGTAAAAAGGTAACGCTTCTTGCTCCTGCTACATGGTTACCGTACAGCCAAAAATCAGCCAGGTAACTTGCCACCACATAACTTTCGATTTTATCTTGAGCTTGCAATCGCGTGTCGTGTGGATCGTCCGTATAAAAAAGTAATGAGCTTACTTTTGGGTCGGTTGGTGGTTTGCGAATAATTGAATGCGCACCATAGTAAACATCACGGTTTTCAGTGGTTACTGTAGGGAATAGTTTTCTTAAATTAACGCGCCCAGCCACGGTGTCGATACGAGAAATATCAGGGAATAAATTGTTAACGTTACCGTCTACCACTTCAACTGCGGTTCGAGATCCGCCACCGCTGTCGTTGTCGGTATTGTCTTGAGATTGATATAAAACTATGTCTTTGCTTGAAATTGTCATTGCTAATTCTCGTAAAATCTAATGGGTTGCTTATTTACACTTCAATAAAGTGCAAGGCATTAATTTCATATTCGTCGCTGTCTTGCGTGTCTTGGCCATCGAACACCGCTTTAACGTCTACAGGGTTGGTTTGGCTTTTATCAAACATTACGTTCATGGTTGCGCCATTAAATAGCGTGAGGGTAAATTCTTGATACGTTAATAAACTTGCTGCATGCAATGCTGAAACTTCTGCGCGTGTGCCCCATGCTTTTCCGCTGCTTGATAACGTTACGGGCCTGCCGGTTAGCTTTTTTGCCTCTTGAATAACTAACGTGCCACCAATGGCGTGTTTTTTACTTTGCACCACAGGAGACCAAGAAAATTCATCAGACCAAACAAGCTGATCAGTAAAAGTAATTTGGGTGGTACCATCGTCTAAGATCATAGGTTTTCACTTGTATAATTTGTTATTAACTACGGGTTACGGTAAAACCAGATTCGGCCAATTGGCGCATAAAGTTTTCAATGCTGTTACCGCTAGTGCCGCTAAACGTTGCGTTAGCACCATTTACGTTAAAAGTTACGGTGTAGCGAATTTCTTGAACTTGTGTTGTTTGTTTAACATTGGTGGTGGTTTTATTGCTGTTGTTTTCTTGAATGTTTTTGGTGGTAGTTACATCTTCTGTTTTAATGTTTTTAGATTTAAGTTCGTAAATTTGCCTTGCTATATCTAACGCTTGTTTAGCGTCATCAACACTTGCGCGATCGTTAGACTCTTGCGCTTTTTTCAATTTTTCTTTTAATTCAAGTTGAGCTACCTGATAATCTCGCTCAAGTATTTTGGCTTCGTTACCTTGAAGTTGGTCCAGCTCGTTTTTTAAATCGTGAACGGTGTCGGTTAATTCGTCTTTTAACTCTGCAGTGGCTTGCCTTGCTCTTTCAATTTGAGAATGTAAGGCGCTTAAATTGGTTTTATCAAGCTTGTTAAAGCTGTCGTTGGCATTACGGGTGTGGTAATCAAGCTCTTTTACTGAAACGGTGCCATTTTCGAGTCGTTCAAAAAGCGCTTTGTAGGCTTTGGTTTGCTCAATGGCTTGTAGCTCGTTTCTTTTCGCGGCATTATTTAGCGCATTAATAGGCGCCATAATGTTAGACCACGACTGCGTTCTAAAAGCATTACTTAACGATTGCCCTAACTCTTTTGTTTTTTCAGATAATTGTTCAGTAGAAAGTGATAATAAATCGTAGAGTTTAAGCGATCGCTCTTTAGCTTCATTCCATAGTTTTTGAAAAGCTATGTTTGAACCTGCTCTTGATTCTGCAGCAGCATTTGCTTTGTTTAATAATAACTGGCTTAGCGTTTGTCTTTCAGTTGTATTAGCGGTGGCTTGGCTAGATTGGCCTAAAGATTTTTGACGAGCAATTAAGCGATCATAAACCTCAACGGTGCCATTCATTTGTGCATTATGGCGATCAACCTCTGCGCTTGAAGTATTGAACGCATCAGACAACCCTAATTGTGCAGCTGTTGCCGATAAAGTTACTGATAAGCTAGCGCCTGTCGCTTTAGATAATGCTACCTGCGCCTCAAGCTGGTTAAGAAATGCTTGCCTTAATTCGTTAACAGGTTTTTTAGCTTCAGTGAATCGCTGAAAAACTTCTACTGTAGTTGCTACATTTTCTTTTAACTGAACAAGCGTTTCACCGCCTGTGTTTCTAAATTGATCTTCTAATTCTTCTAGGCTTTTTATTGCTTTGTCGGTTGAGCCTTCTACGGTGGTGCCTAAAGAAATGTATTGCGCTTTTAATCGAGCAACTATTTGTTGAACATAAGGGGATGGATCTTCTTTTAACTTATCTATTAACGCATTAACCGTTGCTTTTACCCTGTCCATGGGTAATTTTGATTCATCAAGCTTGCCACTGGCTGTAAGCATGTTTTCAGCCATATTTAATGCTTCAATCGCGGTAGCGCTTAGGGCATTGCCGAGCGGCTTGGCTTCTTCTGCTGTTTTTCTTAAATTAGCACTTAGTTTCTCTGAACTTTCGTTGACTTTTTTTGTATTCTCGTCAAGTCTTGCGAACGCGTCTTTTAATTCAAAGGCATCTTTTGTGGCTTGTTTTAATGCTTCTTTTCGCATTTGCGCGAAAAAATCACTTAGGCTCTCTTCAGCCTTGCTTATTGGATTTTCTAAAAGGCCAAACGCACTATGTACTTTTGACAACCCTAGTAGTAATACTTCAAAGGCACCTGCAGCAACAGCAATTATCGATCGAACTCCTGCAGTAAATATGTTTAGTGGAATAGTCACCACAGTAAACGCAGTGGAAATTTGACCTGTAAAAGTTTTTAAATCTCCTGCCACACTAGTAACAGCGGTTGATATGTCGGTAGACATTTGAACAAATCTATCTGAAAGCTCTTGAGCAAATATTTTAAGCGAACCGTCAGCCGCCATTTCACGAATTTGTTTGTTAAAGGCTGTGAGCTTTTCTTGTAAAAAATCTAACGCACCACTTTGTGCAACAGTATCTAAAAACACATCGACGTTATGTTTAGCAACCGCTACTTGTCCGCTAAACGTTTGCATTAACTTGGCGGCAGCACCTGGGGCATCGTTTTGCATTTCTGCAAATAATAACCTTAACTCGTAACGGCCTAATTTGCCTTGTTCAGAAAGCTTTCTTAATTCGCCAACGTTTTTGCCTGTCGCTTGCTCTAATAGTTTCCATGCAGGTAAGCCATTATCAACAGCATTTTGCATGTCTTCGGCATTAATACGCCCTTTGGCCCACGCTTGAGAAAGCTGCCTTGTAATGCCTTCAAGTTTAGAAGTGCCACCCGTATACTTAGCGGTTGAGTCGGTTAATGCTTGTAGCGATCCTGCCATAGGATCTAACCCTGCCCCTTTAAGCATAATAAAGGATTGGGTTACTTGTTCCATATCAAGCGGTGTGTCTCGGGCAAAGTCTTTTACCCATTGAAAAGCCATTTCGCCTTCGGCAACGCTCCCCATGATGCCTTCGAACTGCTTACGAAATGTGTCGAACTTAGCGCCAACACTGATAAAGTTTTTTAACGAATTCCACAGTTCTCTAATACCAAGATAAGTACCAGCCATTGCGGTTAACTGTGTGGTTACACTGCCAACATTTGTGCCAAAGGTGTTTAGCCCTTTTTTCATGCCCGTTAACTGCGCAGACATTTTAGCTAATGCAGTAAAAGCGCTTTTAGTTTCTGTAACCAGTTTCTTTTGTTTGGCAGCTAATTGGCTAGTGGCGCCTTCTAAATTTTTAGTGTCGACTGATGCTTGTTCAAGTTTACTTTTAGACTTGCCTAGCTGTACGTTAACTTTTTGTAATTCTTTCTCTAGTTGGTCTGTGGCTTTGGCTGATGCTTTGTAATTTCTGGTGGCTACATCTAAAGATTGATTAGCTTCTAATTGCGTAGTTTTAAGCTCAGATAATTCACTATTAACACGGTTAAGGGATACAGTAGTGCCAAGTACCGATTCTTTAAATTGTTGTTGCGATTGCGTAAGACGTAATACTTGATCAGCACTTTGCTGGTAATTAACCTTTGCTTTTTCAAGCTCTTTTACTTGGCTTTTTTGTACTTGTTCTAAAGCGACTAATTGCGCTTGAGCCACTTTGTAACTTGAATTAAGATCGTCAACGGGCTTTTTGCTGCCTTTAAATTGCGTTGATAATTGCTCAAGATTGTCTTTTTGTTTTTTGTATTGCGCATTAGTTTCGCTAATGGCTTGCTTGCTTGAGTCTAACGCTTGCGAGTGCTCGCGCATTTTAACGTTAGCTTTGGTTAAACTGGTTTCTGTTTTTGCTAACTCGCTGCTTTGTGTTTTATAGCTAGCTGTTAGTTCTTTGGTTTTTATTTTTAGCTGCTCTACCGATACAGCCGATTTATCAACGGTTTGTGAGGCTTTAGCTTGTTCTTGAGTGTAGCCAGTTAAACTGACTTTCGACTCGTCGAGTGCTGCCGATAATTGTTCGCTTTCTTGTGACAGTTCTTTGAAAATTTGTACGTTTTCTTGTGCCGCCTCTACTTGTTTTAACTCTTTGTCTAAGGCTTTTATCTCAGTTTTTAACGCACCAATTGAGTCAGCCGCCTTATCAGATTTACCGCTAAGCAAATCTTTACCGCGAATGATCAGATCAATAAATTTACCCATTAAAACTAACAGCCTTGATAATTAAATAAATACGGGAATAAAAAAAGGCGCAACCGAAGTTGCGCCTAAAGGGAGAATAACCTTAGTTATACTGAGCTAAAAAATTAGCTGTTTGCATACGCTCGACGGAAGAATTGAGACTTACCCGCTGCAACAATAGTTGTATCGGCTAGTAATTCACCTTCAATTTGGAAGTCGGCATAATCGTCACCAATTAAATCTAAACCACTTGTTGGTGAAGGCTTAAAGCGGTAGGCCGTAACAACGCCACGCTTGCCGTTATGATCGTTTAAGCCATCAAGCACAAAGCGAAATTCTTTACCCGAACTTACCATTGCTTCTAGCGCTGTTGCGGCTTTCGATTGATACGTTACTTTGATTATGTCTTCATCAGTAATCGCACCACCTTCAATAGCCAAAATACCTGCAGCGGTAACTTCATAATCAGTACCTTCAACTAAAGCAACGTCAGCATTGGTTTTTACTGAGTAGGCTTCTGCTGTATCAATCATTTTAAGGGTTTGACCTAAGCCAGGTACTACGGCAGTTACTAATTCGTCAGCAATGGCTTCTGATGCTTCAACATCTACTTGGCCACGCAATGCAACAGCTAAGTTAGAGTTGTTAAAGCTGTCTAAAGTAATAGCTAGCTTAATGCTTGAAATACGAGTAAGTGACGCGATATTGCCACCACCACCACGTAAGTTTGGTTTTTCTTTAGTTTCTTGATCAATTGAAAAGTTTGCCGCTGTTACGTTTCCGATATCGCGGCCGTTTAGGTAGCAGATACCGCTACCAATATAGTTCTCTTGTACTGTTTCCATTATAGGACTCCATCATAGGATTAACGCCGCTCGGCGTGTTGTTGTAAAAATTAGGTGCAATTAAATAAATAAAGTAAAAATACTTATTTACGGTTAACTCTGTGGGTTTTCGATATATTCAAACGTTAAAGGCAATACAAGAAAGGCATTGTCTTGCCCTTCTTTTGGATCTTGAAATGGGGTTGCTTCGGTTTCTTTTATACTTAGTGCTTTTTTATCAAAGTTTTTATGGCGATCACTTTTGTTAAAAATAGCCTCGCGAACATCTTTTAATAGTGCTCTTAGCAGCACATTAGCGTTTTCGTCAAACTTTATGGCGCCAAAAACCAACACGTTGAGGAATGTTTTCCCTCCCATCGATTTATGATCAAAGGGACCATCTGAGCGAACCTGTAAAACTAACAAACGTTTATTACCTAATGATTCGTCTTGGTATTGCGAGTAAAACCCTTGTTCAAGCTTGCTGTTTGCTACGGTATTTAATCGAGTAACTAATTCATTAACTATTTCATCACTTTTACTCATAATTCACCTAAATTAACCTGTCTAATTCTTGAAGAAATACATCAGTGAACTCGTCGTTTATATGTGTTTCTAGTGGGTCTTGAATGGTATTAAACGCCTGACTGGTTGATGGTCCATACAGTATGTCGTAATTGCCTTTTTCTTTACCTTTGCGAATAGCAACTAATGCTTTACCGTTTTTACCTTTAAGCATGAATGCTTTTTTTATAATGCGGGCTCTGCGTTTAACGGAGACTTTAACACCTGCTCTTTTGCGCTTTCCTTTAGCGCTCTCCCATTGCTGAGTTGCACCAAAATGACTGAGCAGCAAGCCTTTATTTTGAGCTCTAACCATAGCCATTAAGCTTTTAGGTGTTGACTTTTCTATTGTTATTTTATCGCTTACAAAGCTTTTACTCAGGTTTAAATCGCCAGTGATAATTGAAGTGGCTTTGCTTTTACCTTTTACCGCTAACGCGTTTATAGTTTCTGAGAATGCTTTTTTGGTTGTTGTGCCAAGACTTCTTAGAAAGCGTTCTGCTTCATCTAGCCCTGTTGCTTCAATCGTCACTGCGCACCGACCAAACAGCACGATTGCCATCGTTTTGTAATGCTTTTATTAACTGGTACTTTTTATCGTTAATTACCATGATTGCTTTTTTCTTAGCGTTTTGAATATCAGTTAATAAAAACACTATCTGATCTTCGTCACCAACAAACTCCAACTCTTCACCGTATACCGCAACACCAATGCGTAATTTTACTTTTACAGGTTTGGGTGTGCCTTGTAATGGAATGTAGAGCGCATCTACCGAAAAACGGTTGTGCAATCGGTTTTGTATGGCTTGCCGAAAATCAGACATGTTTTTTATCCTTTAGGTGTTAATTAAACTTAAGAGAGTTCGATAACACAATCAGGACGTGTATTAATACACAATGGGTTAGATTGCGCTTCAAGGGCTACGCCTTTGTTCATGGGCAGTAACTCTTGGTTAGCGTAAAACGGTAAGCCCATGGTGTTAACTGTGTCCATGTAATCTGCAGGAGCAAAGTTAGTCATGAACATACCTTGAACGCCTTCTGGCACCAAGTACGCTTTATCTGTTGTGATAAAATCAACACCGTTAACTTTGCCGCGATACACTTTAAAAGTAACATCGCCGAAAACGAAACCTTTACGCATATCATCACGAAGCGCTGCACCATTCATCCAACGCGCATAAGCTTCTTTTACTTTGGTGTGGCCAACTAGCTTTTTAAAGAAACTAGTTGAGCAATAACACGTTAACCCCGTGTACATTTCTGCCCCTAAAGTTTCTTCGAGCATTTCAACCGCTTCAATCACTTTACTAAGCACATCTGTTGTGGGAGTGCCTAAAACTAGCGATTTAGTTTGTTTGGTTAAGCCAAATTTAGCATACAAATCTACCAAGGTTGTTGAGCCATCAGCATCAAGAACCTTGCCTTGAATAGCACCAATACGATGATACTCAAGCGTTACTTCAATATTTTTACGCAGTTTAGCAAAACGAGTGTTTACGTAGTTTTCAACTGCTTCCGCTTCGGTTTCTGTGCCAAACGCACGTAAACCTTGTACTTCATCAGCCAAAATGGTGGCACGTTCTGGTAAGTGAATCGTATTAAACGGGATTAACTCGGGTTTATCAGCGTTAATAACAACACCGTTACCACCACGTTCTTGTGATGGCACTAAAATTAATTTAGAGCCTTGTTTTTCAATTTGTACTGTAGTGGTGGTTACACCTTCTTCTGAGAATAAACCAGAATCGCCGATCAATGTTGGCACATGAGGACCAGTATTAATTGCGGCGGTTAATGATGATAATGAAAAACCATCACCTTTAAAGACGTCAAATGAAGCCATGATTATTATTTCCTTCAATGGGAATTAACTTAATCGCAATTTTTACGATTAAGTTAAGTTGCTCGCCATCATTCGACAGGGAGCGATTAAAATTAACTATTAAGTAGTTTAAGAATTAGCGCGCTTTAATACCGCTAGCTGCTAACGAGTCGATAGCATCGCCACGATCTCCTTCTGACATGCCCGTTTTGAAAACAAGCAATTCATCAGATACTTCGCAGTCGCGCAAGAATACAACGCCCGTATGATCTGTTGTAGCATCTACGTCATAACCTAGAACACCAACGGCATCTTCAACACCTGTAGATGCCGCAGGGTTATGCTCTGTATATTTACCACTAGCGGTAATTTTACCTAGCACTGTGCCTGCTGTGTATTTCTCACCACCAGTGATCACAACTACATCACGGCTACGTTCGCCATTTGCTTGTGAAAGCAAAAACTCAAGGGCTTGGTTACCTTGTTTTAACATGATTTTTTACCTCTATTATTTCGATTTTTATAAATTTCAGCATAGTTAATCACTTTGCCTTGGGCTTCTACTTCACCATCAGGCAAAGTCACTTCTTCGTTTTCATTTGCGGCTTGGCAAAGACTAATCGCTTCTTTAACCATGTTTACTGGATCGTTTAAGTGAGCCAATAAAGTGCTTGTGTGTTCAGCCATTTCACTGGCTACGCAAATGTTTTGAATCTCTGTTGCCATTGCTAACTGATTAATTACTTCTTCTTCAGTTGAGCAACGATTTACTAGATCTACCGCTAATGCACTAAAGCCTGCTTTGTTACAAGCTGTCATGGTAATTTCATGCATATTTATTGGTGCCGACTCTGGAGGGTGTTCTTTTAAATGCTGTTTGATTGAGTCGAACGATGTGTTTGTCATTTCTGCCATCATTAACGCCATCGCTTCTTTGTCGGTGCAAGCCGCTTCTTTATTTTCTTCGAGCAGGTTATCAGCAAACCCTAGCTCTACCGCTTGCGCACCTGTCATGTAGGTGCCGTCACCTTTCATTAGCGCTTGAATATCGGCACTTGATTGGTTGGCGGTGTTATTTTCAGAGTACGATGGCAATATTGAGTCTCGAACTACGTCTAAGCGACCTGCCATTGCTCGAAGCTCATCAGAATTGAACATACCCATTAATGGCGCCATAGGATCATGGATCATCACTAAGGCGTTTGATGGTACGTTTCTGATATCAGCCGCTTGCAAAATAACCGAAGCAATTGAGCTTGCTTCTGCAAGCACTTCAATATTAACAGCGGCTTTATGACGTTTTAAAAAGTTGTAGATAGCAATACCATCGTTAACACTACCGCCAGGTGAGTTAAGCAATATGTCAAGGGTGTCAATTTCACCGAGCGCATTAACAGTGGCAATAAATTCATTTGCTGCTACGGTGTCGTCATCCCATAGAGATTTGCCAATTTTGCCGCTGATCATCAGCTCGGCTGTTTTCTTTTCTGAATCTACATTACGAATATTGAACCAAGTCATTGGTTATTCTCCATCAAAGGGAAGTAGGACATTTCACAACGTGCTACTAGGATGCCTCACGGCATGCTAAAAAATTAAACCGTTACTTGTTCTGGCTGTAACGGGACTGTTTCACTTAAATCTTGTAATGGTGGGAATGGTATTTCTGGCAAGCCATTAGCTTTGCGTTTGTCGTACCATCGTTTTTCCATTTCAAGGTTTTCATCCATTATGGTATTAGCATCTTTACCTGTTGAACTAACGGTTTCTTTAATGCTAAATACATTGTTTTTAATGCCTTTGGTTTTGGCATTAATGTCTTGCTCTGGGTGCATGTATGGGTGACCTTGTGCGCGCCATTCATGTTTTAATAATTCGTCACGTTCTTTTAAATAGTTACCCACGGGCAACAAGCCTGCCATCACCCCTGCATCCATTGCCCAATGCCAAACTCTGCGGCATATTTGGAATTTCATTAGGTGATCGCAATCCATTTCTATTTGTCGGCGATATTCATGCAAAACGGTGCGCATTATGCGATCGTTCACTTTTTCCCAGTCACCGGTTAAAATTTCATAGGGTATTTTCATTCCCGCGGCAGTAGACAGTGATTGCCAGCGCATAAACGAGCCATAGTTTCCACCAGGGTCTTCGCCTTTAAACATTTCTAATTTTTCACCAGGTAAACCTTGCAATATTGTGCCAGGCTCTACGGTGGCACCCATCATTGAGCCATGGCCTTCATATGGTTCGCCTGTGAAGGGGTCGTATTTATAATCATCTTCAGTAAACTCTTCACGAGTTAAAAAGCCTGTGAATTTTGCGTTTGACTGTTTACGTACTAATTCAGCATCGTCGTATTGATCAAAGGTATTAGCTTTAACTAAACTTTGTACGGTTACCGGTTCACCACGTACTTGTCCTGGTCGGGTTGGTAAAAAGTGGTGAATAACATCGTTAGCGTTTACACGAACTAGGTTGTTGTAGTTGCCATGGTTACTTTTTTCACCAGGGTGAAAACGGTGCATCCAGTAAGCAACACGTTTGCCTTGGCGATTGAACTCTATACCGCTAATAATGGTGTTTTTGTTTTTTAAAACGCGATGTAGGCTTTCGGGTACGTATTCACTTTCAAGCACTTGGCATTGAATGGGCAATACGTGCCCTGAGCTTAATGATCTTCTGCGTTTTCGTACAAATACTTCACCGCTTACTCGTCTTGCTCGCGAACATTGTGCTTGTTGACCATATAGGTTTAAATTGCCTTCAGGGTCAATATCGTTAATAAATAAGCTAAATAAGTTGTCTGCCGCCAGTTTAAAGGCTTCGTTACTTGTTGTTGAGCGAACCGTGATACCTGTACCAATTTCAGTGCTAACTTGGTTGTCTACACCTTTGGAAATATAAGGGTTGTTGCGGTATGCGCTTCTTGATTGTCTGCGAAGACTGCCAAGGTAACTTGCTAGTGCATTATTTGGCGCTATATCTACAGCGCCCCAACTTTGTGATCTGGCACCTGTGCTTGCCGCTTCGTAGGCTTGGTTAACAAAGCCCGAACCAGTTGAGGGATCAATAATGTTTGATATTCTCATAACCCTTTGCCCCCACTAATTCTAAAACCCATACCTCTACGTTTACCTGTAGCTGCCTGAGTAACCATTGATAATTCGCTTTTAAGGTGTTTAATCGCCTTTAAAATATCGCTATTACTTTTGTATTTTATTTTATAGCCATCAGCGTCTTCAATTTCTAACTCGTCGTTGGCAAGTGCGTTGTTTAACTTATCAATTTGCGTTTGAATGACTGATTGGGTCAGTGATGATGCCACCTGACTACTCCTGAATTTTTAAGTTAAATGTTAGAAACGAAAACGTGTACCTCGCCCCCTTGTGGCTACAGTTGGTTTTGCTTCTTCTTTGTCGTTAGGATCTATAATGTCGGGATTGTTGTCCCAGTCTCTTGCCCATGCGGGTGGGTTTTCCCAATCAATAACATCGGCTTTCAACACTTTGCAAGCTGCTCTGCCATAGCAATATAAGTCGAGTGCTTCGTTTCTTTTTTTTGCTTTGTTTATCCAGCCTTTAGCTGTTCTTATTTCGGCAGTTAATTCTTGGAAAAACCATTTTTTTAACCACTGAGGAAAGTTTAAGTAACCTGGTCCTGCAACTGAGCGCTCTAAATCAGCGGCAACCATGTCTTTTAATAAATTGGAGTGGAGCATTTGCACAGGTATGTCACCGCGAGCGCCTGAATTTCGGTCTTTACGGTTACTTGAGTCTGGAAAAGTACGCTCTACACTTGGGCCCGTTGCCCTACCTTTTATTAAATGAAAGTTTTTGTGTTTGCCTTTTTTCTTTAGTTTTCGCCAAAACTCATAAGCGTTTTTAGTTACTGTTGAGTTGGTGTGATCGTCTTTATTACCACCAGAGTCGCACATGGTTATTTTTAATGGCATTAATCTGCCACTTCCATCACCTAGTTCGTAAGTGCGAATGATTAATTTTTTCTCTAAAATATCCCAGTCTTCTAAATAGCCTGCTGGGTTTAGTGGCTCACCTTCTCCGCTATCGTCTAAGCGATCGCTAATTGCAATGGAGTATCGGTCAACAAGCCAACTTTCTAAGCCAACTCCATATCCGATAACTTGAACAACAAATCGGTTTTTTTGAACATCAGCTGTACCAACGAGAAACCTAACACCTTCGGGCACTAAGTATTTCTCTAATTCAACAGCTCTGTCAGCTAAATCATCTGCATCAATACCTGCACCTTTAAAGGCTAATGGTAGGTAAGCACCACCAATGTCGGTATTAACTACGCCTTGTAGGTCTGTTTCTTCGCCTGTTCGGTCGTAATCTTGTTTTGCAGTAAGGTAGTTATAAATAATGGCATCCCAAGGTTGAAACCCTGCAAACCAACCAGGCATCCAAAATGATGCGCGGCGACTTTTTAACCCTTCGCCCAATTTGTCGCCATGTTGGTTAAGTTTTTGCCCTTCTTTTAGCCAAATACCTGTTTTTTTAAATTTTCTATCATCGTTGTTCACTTGGCTAATGCCAGTGCCACAATTTGTGCAAATTAACTCGGCAAGCCCTGCCGCTTCTGCTAGGTCTGGAATGTCAGGAATATAAAAAGCGTCAATAGAAATTACTGGTGTAAAAAACTCGCCGCAATGTGGGCAGTGACCATAAAGTCTGCGCCTGTCTCCTGTGTTATATAACCCGAGTATTCCTGCTGTTGGTGGTGCTTCGTGTGCTGTTGAAGGTTTCCACTTTGGATCTACTATTGGTTTAGAAGGAGAGCTTTCTGCCATGGTCATGCCACGGCTTAAAAATGTTTTTGTACGGTTAAAGGCTAAAATGAACGCTGATGCTTCACCGTCAATTTTGTCTTCCATTCGGTCGTAATCAGTAATGCACATTTTGGGAATGGCTTTACCGGCTAGTTGGTTTTTTGTAGGCCAACCAATACTTAAAATGTTACCTGCTTTAAATATTTTATCGTGGGTGTTGTCATCACTGCCGCCACCACGTAAACGACTCTTTAAATCTGGTGTTGAGGCTATTAGCCTATCAATTCTTCTTTTTGAAAAATCTCGCGCAGTATCTTTAGATGTTTGCACTATGGTCATGTCACAAGGGTCACAAATAACAGTATGAGCAGCCCAGTTGTCAACTAACATCTGTGTTTTACCACTTTGAGCGGGTCCTGCAAATATTGTGGCTTGAAATTTTCTGTCAGTTAAACAGGCGGCAGGTTCAACCATGTAATACGGTAGGTCATTTTTCCAAGGTCCGTTATAGCCCCCAGGTATGTCTAACCAAATGTGTTTTTCTGCCGCTTGTGCAACTGTTAACCTTCTTGGTGCTCTAAGAATTTCGGCTACATCAACTATTACTTCGTTAACATCACCTAGCATTAGTTTTCACCTGTAATGTCGTTAACAATATTATTGGCGAGTTCTTCGCGAATATTGTCGGCAACTTCATTAACTTTTTCTATTTGTTCAGGAGATAATCCCACATCACGCTCCATTACATCGGCAAGCGTGTCAAAGGTTAGGGCTACTTTTTTTAATAATTCCGCTACTTTTTGTTGAGTATCATTTTTATCAAGTAGTGATTTTTCTTTTTCTTGGAAAGTTAGCCTTTTGTTTTCTGAGCTGTACCACGAATCCCTGTCTTTAGGTGGTAGCTTGTCAGGATCGCATTTCTCAAAGGGCGTTTGATCTGCTACGTAGGAACCGCCTGTAAATTCTGCTACATCACGTAAATCGTAAACAGGATAACCACCATTTTTACCGCATGGCTTTACCCCTGTTTCTTTTAACTTTCTACCAATGGTTTCCCGAGTATGTCCAAACATTGCCGATAATCGGCTGATAGAGAAATGATTGGCATCTTTGATTGAAGCGACTGCCATGAATTTTAAATTCTGGCAGTTAGCCCAAATATTGTTTTATTTGAGTTATTCATGGGGTGTTTAACCTTGATTTAATCTCTCTTATTTCATCGTCGTGCTTATCTACACGCTGAATAAGAACGGCATCATTTTTTATTAAACCAATTCTTCCTGCGGCTGCATCCTCAACAGTAACTTGTAGCTTTAATAAAAGTGTTGATTGACTTAGCAATCTTTCTTGAATTTGGCCGTACTGAACTTGGCTCTTCTGAACACCTGAACCAACCCATGTAAGTAATGTTCCCATCAGTAGCACTACAATTGCGGTGGTTACTTTTTCAAATCCACTTAATCTGTGCGGAATGTACTGTTCGTTATTATGTTCCATTACTTTAACTAGCCTTGGGTAAGTTTTGCTTTGCTGTTAATACGGCTGTAATAATTTTTGTAAGTTTGGCAAGGTTCTTTTTATTGAATAATGCAGAATGCCCTTTTGCCAACTGATAATTGGTAACTCTTTTATCATTACCTTTATAGCCAGTGTTGCCCATTTCTCCCCAAAGAAAGTTGTTGCGCCAGAAAACTATTTTTCTAAGCCATTTGGCAGCAACGACAGCTTTGTCATGTTTGTTGTGGAATACATGAATTTCTTTAACCCCTTTAGGGAATTTATAGTGCTTGTCTAAAGCAGGGTTTATTAAAATAAGCTTGTCGATTACCGCGCCTTGGTATAGCGCTTTAACTAATATGGCGCATCCGTTTGAATGGCCAATTGCAACATCACCTTCTTGCATGACTTCTTTGATTTTGGCGGCAATAGCCTTGTTTTTTCTTAAGACACCAATAAAGTCTAAAAAACCATAATCGTGTTGAATAACATTCACGCCAATTTGTTCAAGTGAAGGTATTAACTTGTCAGTGGTATTTTTACCACCGTCACGAACATTAAATCCGTGGGCTAAATGACAGTTATTCATTGATATCCTTGGGTGCTGCAGAGTGGTTTTCGCTTTTTTGATCTAAGCACCACTCAAAATGACGTTGTAATTCTTTTTTGTTCGGGTAGCGACGAATTAAGTCTCCAGAACGTGAGCGATCACACAAATAGAAAACTGATGCTTCTAGTGTTTTCGTGCTCGACTCAACTGAAACTTCAGCGGCCTTATCAAGATATGGTGATATTTGCGAACAGCTAGTAATTAAAAACAAACAAATCAGTAAAATTAATGCTTTCATTGTTATCCCTTAATGTTAACCAGTTCAAAATGAACTAAATCTAAAAATTGCTCGTCTGAAGTTCTGTTGTCACCATCCCAATCACCACCCCAACGAAGAGAATGCTTAATTAACCCTTGTTTAAGTAAATCTTCGGCAACTCGTTTTACGTAACCGGCAAAATAAGCGAAGGCTTTATGGTCCTTCCAGTCCGTGTTTCTAAGATCAATAAAATAGGGTCCAGCATCTACTGCCATCGATGGAAAAACATTGTGGCGAGAGTTTGGGAATACCACTTGTGATAACCCTTCAACAAATGCTTTGTTTTGCTCTGCCTCGCCTCGATAACCACAAAGAATAGAATTATCAAAAGATTCAGCTACCGTGTTAAAAATTAATTGCAGATCTACATGACAAGTAAATAAACGCTTTGCTGAAACGGGAGAATAAAGAGCCATTTTGTTTCTTCTATAAAAAAACCCGCATAAAGCGGGCATAAAAATGAAAGGTGATTTAAATGGGAAAGTTAACTTGTTCGATGATTCCGCATTAGTGCGCGATTCAAATGAGCAGCGTAATCAGTATCAATTATTTGTTTAGATGTGTATTTGGGCGTTCGGGTTCGATAATGAATATTCCCTTCATCAACAGCCAATTTATTAATCTGCAAACCAACAAAATTAATTTTTTGCAAACCTTCTACATCATAAAGTTCAGCTTTTACGAAACCGTGCTGACTTGATGTAATTGTTAATGCTTTGGAAAAATCATCAACTAACGAAGCTGATAACTCAACCTTGTTAATGTTAATCGCCTGGTTGGGTGTTGAGGAATTAATCGGCATTGAATTTTCTAAAGTAACCGCTTGAGAAACATCAGATGCATGAACGGCTGCTACCGACATTATCGATATCACTAAACCAACAAATAACCCTTTTCTAAATTTCATAATAAATATCCAAGTTGTAAAAACAAAAAAGCCCCGTGATTAAACGAGGCAGTAAAATTATTCCGTAGTAAGTAAGTGAGGCCTATTTATGCATTAATTGGTTGCCACCCAAAACTAACTCCTGCCAAAAGGCCTTATGCGGAGAACGTTGCTATCACATATTGAAGCGTTAAAACGCAAAAAACCGACATAGAAGTCGGCTTTTATAAAACTTAAATCTTGCAGTAAACGCAAAAATCCAAGCTAAGATAAACAAGATACTTTAGGGATATACCTTTGTCAACAAACTATTTTATAAATATACCTAAATTAAAGATCGTAAAGGATCGAATAGAAGACAGAACGAACAGCATCGGAAGCCTTTAAAACCGCAGAAACTAACATTATGCTGCTGTCTACTAAAAAAATCCAAAAAATTCTCTTTCACCGAGGTCCACGTGCCCCCGTGGTGTATGGGCTGTAGGCAGGGTCCCTCGATATTTATGTGAGCGAGCGTTTTAATTGGTAGGTGGGGATTTACAGGGGAGATAATTAGAACTGATAACGTAACCTGTACGACTAGCTATTGGTTTAGAGCAAAGTTTATAGTTAAGCTTTGTACGTCCAGCTACTTCAATGATGATTGTTTATCTTTTAGTTTTTGGTTCTTATCCTTGATGCCATCAATAAGTGTAGAGTATTTATTAGTAACAGCTATCATCTCACTTGATAATGCTTCTTGATATGTCGCACCGGCTAAGTTGTTGGTTGCGTAATAACTACGCTCCTTAAGTATATCAAGCTCTTTGTTCATCTTCTTTTCATAACGGCCAATAGATATATTATTCCTTTTGATCTCTCGTTCTATTTGATACGCCCTTACCTCATTCATTTGTTGACTGGCTGCTTTGGCATTACTTGATGCTGGTTGAGCTTCAACCTTTGAATTGCTGCCTGACTTAATCTCTATGACTATGGGCGTTAGGTTTTCATCACAAGGCTTTTGGCTAAAGGTTAGTACTCCATCTACCTCACACTTATAAACACTGTTGGCATGTAATGGGGATATGATAAAGAATAATAATAAGAGTAGTTTGTACATAGCTGTTCCTTGCTTAAGTTGATAATTAAATATATCAAAGAACTGTAATCTTTGCCATCAAGACACCAAATGAACTTTATTTGCACCCACATTAAGTATTTTCATATACTCCTACACTTACCATTATATAAAATTATCTATAAACAATGCTGGTAATTATATTGAAAAGGAAGTTTCCCTCCATTTAAAACCATTGGTTCTTTTATCGCCCCTGTTTCATCTATCCGAATTTGCTTTAACAATTGTTCTGGTAATCTAACTACCAATGCATCATAAGTTGATCTTCTGGTTCGCGGGAAAATAACAATGTCACCACGTTTATAATCAGCACCAAAACATTCCTTAAATAACTCTTGTGCAGAATTTTGCATTTTTAGTCTATGTTCTTCGAGCAAAACCTTAGCATCAGTTATTTGTTTTAATATGTCCTCAGCTTTAACCATGATTCCCTACCTAAAGTTCTTGCGTTTATCACGCTTTTCAAATTGTCGATAAGTGCCACCTTGCTTGGCTTCTATTGTTTGAAGATCAACAGAATCTCTCGGAAATGCTTTGAACTTAAAGATTATACTTCCTACCTCCTCTCGAAGGTCGCCAGTGTTTGTTGTCGCAAGAATCTCAGTAAGCACACCGTTATCATCAGTAACGCTCACCGAATAATTGCTACTTATGAACTTACTCACAAAACCCCCTTGGTATCATACTTATCATCATTAGCAGCAACAGTACGAAACATGTGAATCATACCTTTAACAACATCACGGCCAACGGATAATTTTTGTTTAACTTTTGGCTTGGACCATTGCAGCTGCTTAGCAATATCACCTTGATTAAGACGAACGCAGTAATATAGCTTCAGCACACAATATAAATCGTAATGTAATGGCTTTAAATTAGCGACAACACGATCAACCACTAAAGCATATTCTTCATCAATCCAGCGATCAGAAACATACCCTATATTGTCAGGTTTCATCTGAGTAAAAGGCTGAGCTGTTGGATAACCAATTTTAACACCTGATTGATAACGCGACCATTCAGCCCAAGCTTTAAGATCATAATCAATGTCCCAATTTTCAACGCTCATCTATGCCACCTTTTTATCGTTAAGAACGGTGCAATCAAAGCTAGGCACCAATAGTCCACTTACTTCTGGATAAGTTATTCTCACCATCTCAATAATACCTGGGTGATCATCAACAATAATTGAATTTGAATTAAAGTTAGGTCTTAATTCGCGGAAAACATTACGCTTAAAATCTACCGGGCTTCTATGATCAAACTCTCTACGCATTATTAATTTACACTTAAACTCTGAAAAGTAGGGAAACAATTGATTCAATGTTAATTCTCTAAATGCTTCTGGTCGTGATGTAACAAAGGTAATTTTATTATCATGTGTCTTGGCCATGTGTTTAATAAAATCAATTACCTCAATCACGGGTATGTCATCACCACAAGCCGCAGTGTATTCATACCAATTTTGTGTGCAATCTTTCACCTCTGGTATCAAATGCGCTCGGTGCAAGTTATTAAGTATACAACCATCAATATCACTAATTAACATAAAAATCCCTATAAAACCCTTTTTAAAATATTCCACCTAAAGAGATAACAAAACCAATCTTTAAGCCGCATCATTATTAATATTATCGCCCAAGTCAGAATTACAAGAGACTGATTTGGGGCTGAGAAAAAAACACTCGTTATTTTGAGATAACAACCAATCGCAATGGTTAACCAAAGCTTTCAATCGAGGGCCATCAGCTTTATCAACATACGGCTCAACCTCTTTACTCAACTTATGGTTAAGCATTCTTTCAGCAACTAAATAATCGACACCTTGATGAGTCCACGACAATCTCGCACACTTGCGTAAATCATGGAAAGTCCATTGTCCTGCACTAAAATTATGTAACATAGTAGATGCCTCCCAATTTTCAAGATGGCTTTTCATTGAACTATTAGGGAAAACAAAAGGGCCAGAATAATGGCGTGATTTTAAATACAGCTTCCACTCTTTAAGCATCATTACAATTGGTGCTGGTAAATGAATAGTGTGTGCAGCTCGGGTTTTAGTATCTTTTTGAGGGATATCCCAAGAAGGTGTTTCACCCAAATTAAAATGCAACCATCGGGCCTTGCGAGTTTCACCAATGCGAGTACCAAGCGTTAACATCACCATGCAAAGCATCTTAATAATAAACACCTGGTCGCGCATTTCATCCAACAACGCACAAACCAAGCTAGGCTTAAGCTGAGACTCTTTAGGCTTAGTAAAAAAATCACCAAAATCAGTTATTTTCATATTCTGAATATCATGATTAGGCAAAACTCTTAACTCAATAGCACAATTAAAAGCCGCTTTCAGTGTATGAAACACCTTGGTAACAGAGCTTTTAGCTAACACCTTTTGAATAGGCCAAATCAATTTTTTATCAAGTAAAAACCTGTCAACATCAAGTATTTCAACGTTTTCTAAACAAGGTTTTAAATGGCATTTAATCGCGCTTTGAATATCTTTTTGTCGTTGCACACTCAAATTTGCATCGTTAGCAGAGCGATCACCGTACCAATCAAGCAGTTGTTCAACACGAACAAAGCAATCATTTAAAACCGTTGCTTCGCGTTTATTTCTAATAGACTCAAGCAAAACAGGTAAATTATTGCGTAATGTACGTGTTTTAGTTTCAGGCCATTCACCTACCTTGTACCAACTATTTTTATGCAACAAACACCAACTTGCCTTATTTCGGTTTTTATGAAACTTCACCTTAAGCAAAGGCATTTCTGTATCACGAACTTCAAGAATAGTAGGTAACACCATGTTGGCTGACAGTGTTTTATCCGTTATTTTTACGTTAACTCTATTCATAGTTAAGCCGGTAATCTTGATAAAACTAAGCAGAGGCAGGCAATTAAAAAGCCGACCAACAATTGAAGAAAAAACACCTTAGTGGCTATTCTGTTTTCTTCATAACTTTTACGACGATGATCGCCACGCAGCAATAGCTTCTGGTCGAATATCGCCAAAGTTTTTCTGCGAGCAAACCAATACACAAAAACCGTATATAAAATAAAAAGACCTGTTTCAACTAACATGTAACCCCCTTTTTCAATCTGTAACTTTAAAAATAACGTAGCCTAACCCACAAAGTAATATTGCCTGCCAATCAGCTATGCAGTGCTTTTAGCATAACCTCGGTGTTTTTTTTGTGGTTGTTTTCTTAATTCCTCATTGTGATAAACTTCCGCTATAGACTGTTGATCCATCGGGAAAAACCCACCGTTTTTCTTAACTAAATAAACCGTTCCGTTACCATCGTTATGTCGGTCTTTTGCGACAATTAACTCAGTCACCCCTTTTAGCTCAGTGTCAGGATCGGCAACTTCTTCACGGTGAACGAATAAAACGACATCAGCATCAGCTTCAATTGCGCTTGAATCTTTAATGTTGCTCATTGTTGGGCGGCTTGCTTGGTCTGTAGCACGGTTGGCTTGCACAAGAAGTAATATTGGCGTTTGAACTTCTTTCGCTAAATTTTTTAGTGAACTAGTAACTTCACCAACGGCCAAGTCGTGTCTGGCTGAAATTGGTAGTTTCATTAACCCTAAGTAATCAACAACAATTAACGCTTGTTTCCCATTAATAGCTATCTGTCTGCGCACTCTTGCTCTAATTTGCGCTACTGATAATCGGGGATCAGAATCAACATAAATTTTACTGTTGTTTAGCTCACCCATTCCTTGAGATATTCGCCCCCAGTCTTCGTTATTTAAATCAGCCGTTCTAATTTTATTCGCGCTAACATTAGACAACCCCGACACAAAACGCTCATAAACTTGCTTGTCTGACATTTCCATCGAAAAAAACATACAACACTTGTTTTGAGTAATACCAACGTTAGCTAAAATATCTTGAGCGAGTAAAGTTTTACCGTGGCTAGGTCTACCAACCAATACAACTAGCGCCTCGTCATCAAAACCTGCCAATCGAGCATCCAAATCAACAATGCCTGTTGCTAACCCTGTAAAACCGCCTCTATTTTTTGTGCGTTCTTCAATTTGATCTACCCAGCTCTCACCAAAGTCTGAAATGTGGCTAATCTCTTTTCCAGATTGCTGTTGCCCTAAAGCCTTTAATTGTCCTTCAATGTAACCGACCAGTTCCTCTGGCTCTGCTGTGTAAGATTGCTCAACCAAAGTACGCGCCATAAATAATATTTCACGCGCTTGTGCTGATTTATTCATTAAATCAACATGAGCCAAAACATTACCAGCACTGATAAAATTACGCATTAAGCCTGCGATATAAACAAATCCACCTGATTTTTCTAAATCACCTTTTTGCTCTAACGCTCTTTCCAGTGTTAATAAATCAACCGTTGAACCATTTGATTGTAATAACAAAATCGCGTTAAAAATTGTGCGGTTCGACATTGAATAAAACGATTTATCGTTAAGTAAATCTAATGCTTGTCTGCAAGACGAGTTGTTAACATCTTTGATCAACGCACCAATTACCGCTTGTTCAGCGTCTAAATTATGAGGAGGCTCATTATTTGTTATCATAATTACCCTCAATAATCTTAATAAAATTTGTAGGGTTAACCATAAAGTCGAATGTCATTTGCCAATCACTACTACGGCCCATTAAAAAATTACTCGTTTGTAAGTAATTAAAAAAACTCCCCCAATCATCTAACGTTTTAAACGTTCCTACACTACCGTCTGGTAATGTAAACTTGTCGTTGATAATTTTTATTAACTTAGATTTTCTAGCAGTTGTAATCTTTGCTACCGAAGCTAATTCTGGAAAGCTCTCGTTATAAAGTTTTACAATGTCACATACCAATAACGATTTATCGTTTTTGACATATATATCTTTTATTGTTTTAGTTACTTCTTGTTTAAGTGTTGAATCGCGTGTTGACAGGCTGTTGACAACCTCGCTATCAGCCCTTTGCTTTTGCGGCTCTGCGTGTTGACAAGCTGTTGAATCCTGTGTTGACACTTTTCCGCCTAAATTTAGCGTAATTATTGTGCATTTTTTACTTAATTTACCGATAGTTTTGCGACTGATAACGCCATTTTTTTCTAACACTTTTAATGCATAATCTGCCTGCCCTTTATTACCATCAATAACCTTTGCCAGGTTATCCAGCTTAGTAACGAACTGGCCTCTTGTAAGCATTATGTTATGACCATTAAAAGTTGTTTGATGGTCTGAGTGAGAAACACACAAGCTAAGTTCTAAATAAACTAAACGCGCATTTATATTTTTATACCAAGCCGCCTTACGGATATTTCTATCATTCATTGCAAAGCCTTCGCTTTTAACTTTTAAAGGGCGTTTAAACTGCAACACACTCATAATGCTACTCCGTTTTGATAACGAATAGCTTTGCGCATTTCAATAGCCCATTGCTTGATTATTATTTGTTTGTCGTTCGCAGTTTTAGCGAAGGGCACTAACCCCCCTGTTTTCTCTGCGTTGACAATATGATGGTTATTCGTCATAATTACCTCGTTGTGATTAAACCGCATTGATTATCTTTCCACGGATATATGCGGTTTTTTTATGCTCGTCTGGTGGTAAAACACCAGACACCTTTAACTTTCTTGTTTGTGATTAATCGCCTTGGTTCGTTCAACCAACAGTCTTTCACTTAAATGTTTAATGTTAGAACGCGCTTGATCACTTAACTTAACTGGCACTTGTTGATGAAAAGCCAAGCCTGTTACGCAGCCCTCCTCACCATTCCTTGAAACAACAAAACGATCACCAATAGCAAGATGCTTTAGTGCGCACTTAAGTTTTTTAGGTAGCATTAGGCATTGCTCGGTCTAAATCAGCTTTTATATCTAGCAGTAATTCAGCAATATCGTCAGACATTAATTCAGCCAACTTACTTAATGCTAAGCCCTTAATATTGTGATCATTAATAATCAGTGGTGGCTTATTCATATTTACTGCCAACTGATCAATAGCGGTTAACGCTGGATGGTTTGCATCAACTTTATTGCTTACTAAATTTTTATTTTGCTCAATAGCCTCTTTAACTTCTAGCTCATCTCGAGCAGGCAGGTTAGTTTTTAGAGCTGCTTGCGGCTTTACTTTAGCTACCCTTGTACTTATTGGTTTTTCGGCAGAAACAGCGAGCCCTAAATAATTTTTACCTGCCAACAGCAAATAAACCTCTCGCTTTTCTGTTGTATTCAAAAAAACCAATCGCTTTAAACCAACTAAAGTATTTTTAATAACTGAGCGTTCATACCCAGTTGCAGAAACCAACTTACTTACACTCGACTGTTGAGGATATACCGCCCCAATCGCATTCATTACCGTTATCTCTTTTAATGAAAGACTCATATTTAATTAACCCTGTTTAATGTGTCACTTGAACAATTGAAATATTTATTAACCATTAGGTTGATTGTTATTGGTCTGATTCTTTATATCGTTGTTAAGTTTCATGTTGTTCACAAACATTCCGTTTCAATAAAATCAATTTTCAACAGGTTAATTTAGAAGATTGGGGGCGAACCCCCAATATCTAACGCCTTACTCAATATTGCTAAGTCCTCGTTGAGTACTGAGGTAAAATAGGCCAGCAACCTGCCACACATCGTCCGTGTTGTGATTTAAAGCTTTAAATAGAATTCATTTCTAATATTCCCAACTCTATTATTTTGAAAGTTGTGCACTTAATTTCTTTGCCGTTTTTAAATCTACTCAAAACTGTTCTATTCAGTCCTGTACTTTTGCTGAGTGTAGATATGCCGCCATAAGGTAAGATGTTTAATTTCTCCCTTAACTGGTTGATTTCTTTATTTGCCCTTTCTTTAATTAGTGACTTTTGTTTCATATGTGCTACTATTTCCTTAACCCAACAACATTACCTAATGAATCACATGTGATTCAATTTAATACAAAACGGTCATATATGCAAGCATGAAAAATTGGATTGATAGTATTTTCTCGGTGTTACCGAAAAAATACACGTTAGAAAATAAAAGCAATATCATTGACAACCTCCCTAAATTAATTTTACAAAGGAATGTCGAGCAATTAATGCTGATCCATAAGATAAAGAACTCGTTAGCTTTAAGTTTGAGAATTAGCGATTGCGGTTTAGCGTTAAGTAAGGCTCAAATAAGGCGAGTTGAAATTGCATCTTCGGACGCTTCAGGTAGTACGCTGATTAAATTGGCAGCTGGGTTAGGGCTTTCTTCAGAGGATTTTTTTTATCTTTACAGTCCTCAAGGGTTTGATTTTGAGGGAAAGCCAATTGCTAAATTTTATGATATCGATCAAGATGTTTTAAATGATTGCGCACAAGATGCATACACAGCACTGGCTGATCAGCAAGGTAACTTTGATGTTGAACATTTTGTTCTTATGGCTATATCTGGATACAGAACTATAGCAAGGAGAAAAAAAGATCTAAGTTAGTGCAAACCCACTAAAAAACAAAGGCCAACTGTTTAGTTTGGCCTTTTTTAATGGGAGATAAAAACTAACAACTAACTGGCTTCCCAGTTTGTAATGACTTAAAAACTGCCGTGTTAGCTATTTGATTAAAGTGAATGTCTCTCTCTATTTCACTTAGCAATATTCTTCTTTCCATTAAAATATTATTCAAGCATATTGCTCGCGCTTTTTTATCAGAAATAGAATCTAAACTATCAAAACTCTTAATCCAATTGTGAAGCTTGCCTAATAATTCCGTTTCTTTTTTCTTGGGAGTAATTACAACTCTTTTATATGCCACGAACCCTAGCATAAAAAGAATCGTTATCACCACCAGACTTATGTATTCCATTATTTTCTCCGTGTCTTAACAGTTTAATTAACCAGTTCCCATAAATTGAGAGTAAAGCAGCAATATTCAGCGCTTGTGCTATTAATTTGTACGCATCATATTGTATAACTTCTTGGTTAATTGTGAAGCTAAAAAGCACTACAGACAAAAACTCTGATTCAATAATTGCCCAGTCTAAGTGCTGAATAGCGTGAAACCCCATTTGAAATATAAAAATAAAACATAACCATTCTGCAAGCTTTGTCCTATAAAGAGGATTGATTAAGATCAAACCGATTACAGATGCTAGCTTTACAAATCCCACCGTCACGCCAAAAAGCTCCCAGAATTTCCAAGAGCCCTCCATTGCAAATATAATGGGTGATATATAATGTCCTATGAAAGCCCAAAGCGTCACAATCCAAACAATCACCCTGTCTCTTGGTATATGAGCTGTTAGCATACAGGCTAGTATACAAAAACAAAGCATCCAATTGTCTAATGCGTACCCTAGTAAATTATATAGATTATTATTCATTTATATTAATTCCATTTAACTCGAAGGTTTAGGAGGTTTTTCGCCGTTTCCATCACCACCTGTTTGAGACTTTAAATTAAGATTGATAGCTTCTTCAGACAATGTAACTCGGTCTGTTGTTGTGCTTATTGTTTCTTTCACTTCTTCTTCCTTCTTATCAGTGTTGTTTAATTTAGCCGGAACCACTTTATTGTTTTCACCGACCAATTGAGGCTGTTCGTTTGAGATATTCATATCAATTCCTTAACTTAAAAAAACAAAGAGCTAACAAAATAAAAAATACAAATAAATCAAATCACATATTACTAAATGAAAGCGACATACTCCACAAGAGATTCACAAAAAACAAAATAGATCACATATGATTCAATTAATTGTTGCACATATGATTCAATTAATCTATATTTAATCTTATCGGATTTAGCAACGTTGTTAACCGAACGTTAATATTAAAATAAAGAAGGGATTAATCATATGTGCATTATTGAAAGTAACAAAACTAGCTTGCTTGAGCAAATAAAAACAATCGCAAGCAAATGTCCTCGCATTGCTTATACGCAATCTAATAGCTCTTTTTACTTAAAGCTAATAGATAACAACCAAGAATTTACCGTTGACTTAAATCAACCTACAGCTATTGCCAATTTAACCGCTCTGCATTTAACACTGCAAAAAGAGTGCTTGGTTTATGGGTTAGAAGCGGTAGCTTAATTCAATAAAAATTAAAGGAACATCATTATGTGGTTTAAAAATTTATTTATATTTGCTTTTACCAAACAGTTCGCCTGGTCAAAAGAACAGCTTGAACAACAATTATCTGAGCACCTTTTTACTCCGTGCGCATCGACTGAACTTTCTCATTTTGGATGGGTGCCACCTATGGGTAAGTTCGATACATCAACTGTTCATCAGGGCAATAACAACCTTCTTATTTGCGCTCAACGAGAAGAAAAAATACTACCTTCCGCAGTAATTAAAGACCTGGTTGAAGAAAGAATTGAACAGCTTAAAGTTGATCAAGGACGAGGCGCCACTAAAAAAGAGGTGTCGCAATTCAAAGAAGATATTTTATTTGAATTACTACCAAGAGCCTTTTCAAGAACAATAAACACTCGGGCGTATATAAACCCTAAAAACAACATTATTGTTATTGAAGCAAGCAGTAGAGGTAAAGCTGAAGACCTCCTTGCATTACTCAGAAAAAGCCTAGGTACATTGACAGTTATCAGTATAACCCCTGAAACACCACCAGATGAAACTATGACCAATTGGCTAGTCAACAATAATATAAATAAAAACTTCATACTTGGCATGGAAGCAGAATTTATGGCACTTGGTGATGCAGCTGCTATCGCAAAAGTTAAAAATCAAGACTTATCTAGCGAAGAAGTTAAAGGTCACTTAGACGCCGACAAGTTCGTTAGTAAAGTAGAGCTCGAGTTTGATAATTCCCTGTCATTTACCCTTTGTGATGATCTCTCAATCAAACGTTTAAAATTCTTCGATGTAATACAAGAACAGAATGATGATGTAGATAGTGAAGATGTAAAAGCCCGCTTAGACGCAGATTTTATATTGATGGCAGGTGAAATTAACCGATTGTCGATAAATTTATTTGGCTTGTTCAATGTTTACGCAACTGATTATTTAGAGTCTGAGCAATAAAATGGCGCATTTAGTAAAAAGCAGCACACCAACAAGCGACAAAAACCGATGGGCGACCACATGGCGGTGCTTTAATCATGCATCAAAACTAACGGGTTACGCGTTTATTCTTGATGCTTGTGCTGAACAACCAACAGCTAAGTGCGCTAACTTTATTGGCCCATGTGAAAACGCGTTTGATGTTGACTGGGTTAATCGATTATCGAGCATCGAAAAACGAATAGCACAAATACAGTCTACTCGTTTACCAACTAAGCCAACGGCTATTTGGTGTAACCCACCCTTTGATAACAAATTTGAGTTTATAAAAGAGTGTTATCGCTACAGTCAACTAGGGCTAACCATAGTGATGTTAATCCCATTTGAACGTACCAGTAATTGGTGGAGAGACTTAATTACAAACAAAGCAAACAGAGTGTTTGTGCCAGATGGCCGCTACCCGTTTTATGAAACTGACGGAAAAACTCAAAAAACAGGCGTTAACTTTGCGAGCTGCTTTGTAGAATTTTCACCAAGGTTTTTTAATATTACCGAGTATGTAGATTTTGAACGCGCTAATTTAGATAAAAAAATTCAATTAGGGGTGGCTGCGTGATGAGTGAATCAAACCACAAAATAACAGTGAACATTAGTGATGGTAAGTTAGGTATATGGATTGATAATTGTGATGAATCCTTTCTTAAAGCAGTAATGTTGAGTATCACTGCAATGCTTAAGGTTTATGGGTGGAAAATTAAAGTCCCATACGGTGAAAAAGACACAAATAACAATTATGGAAAAGCATTTAATAAGAGGTGGTCGGAGCGTTTTAGATGTGGATATCACTCAGGTCTTGAGTTTGAATCATCCGCAAGCGGTAGATGCCTTGAGTTTTCTTTTTGGGAAGATGTAACTGATCATAAGATCGAAAATCAAAGTGGCGGGCGCTATATTTTTGATAAAGAAAGTAAGATGCCTTACTTGTTACGTATAAGAACTCACCTGGTAAGAATGCAAATAGTAAAACACATACTTAAGCATTATGACGTTGTTATTGGTAGTAACTCTATGCCATTCCCTAACAAGCGACAAACAGCATCTTCACGAGTTCAAAAAAGAATAGAATCAAGCGGTCATTACGACCCTGAACTTGGTCATGCACGAATAACTAATTCATGTAGAGAATCTGCTGACGGAAAGAACATTGAACATGGTATGCCTGTTTACGCCTTAGATTATAGGGGGCAATTTATTAAAGGGGTTGCCTATTATGATTTAAATATGAACTGGAACATTATTACTGGTAAATATGACTTTTCATGCATATCAAACCGTTCAATCTATGTTAACAAACCACAAAACCTTCGAGTTAAACAAAATAGTCATATTCGTAGGCGCGCATTAGAAGGTGAAATGAGCAAAGCTATCAAGCGTATGGATTTTGACAAGGCGAAAGCAATTAAAGCCCAATTATTTGGTGATGAACCACTTTACCATGTATTAAAAGATGGGATTTTTTATGGTCCAAACGGAAGCGGTTACACCAATAATTCAATAGATGCAGGTAAATATACTGAGTCCGAGGTTGTTTATTACAGAACTCAATCTGACTTAACGGTAAAACCTATTTTTCAGGAATCTGCATAATGGACAATTTAAATTTAAACGAATTATTAAAAGCAGTTAACGAACTAAAAGATCATTGGGTTGGTAAGTATTTAGCCAAAGCGTTTATATCATGTTACAGAGGCCGAAAAAGCCCAATTGATTTACGTTTATTTAATCAGCTTGACGCACAAAATCAGCGGTTTTTTATTCAAATACTAAACATGAGACAAGCTTACGGCTGGAGCGACGAAAACCTCTACCAAACAGAAATAAGACTAAAGAAAATGGTCGGCATTAAATAAATAACTAATTAATTTTTAAAAAAGGAAAACGAACATGGCTGGTGTTAACAAAGTAATCATTTTAGGTAATTTAGGTAAAGATCCTGAAGTACGATTTTTGCCAAATGGCGGAGCTGTAGCAAACCTCACCATTGCAACGTCTGAAAGTTGGAAAGACAAGCAAACGGGCGAACCAAAAGAAAAAACCGAATGGCACCGTATTGTTGTGTTCGGAAAGCTTGCAGAAATTGCAGGGGAATACCTTAAAAAAGGTTCTAAAGCTTACTTTGAAGGTGCATTGCAAACACGAAAGTGGCAAAACCAACAAGGGCAAGATCAATACACCACCGAAGTGGTAGTACAAGGCTTTAATGGTGTAATGCAAATGCTTGACGGAAAACCAAAGCAGCAACAAGGCCAATATCAACAAGCTCCTGCACAACAAAACGGTGGTTATCAACAACCGGCACAACACCAAAGCAATGGTTTTCAGCAACAACAAAACCAACAAAGTTCACAACCCGATAGAAACGCTCGGATTAATCAGCAAGCACCGACTCAACAAGGTCCGTCAATAGACTTTGATGATGATATTCCGTTCGCACCTGTTGGACTGCCTTACAGCAACTCATTCATACACTGTATTTAAGGAAATATCATGGCTGAAGTTAAAAGTACAATATTAACAACCAAGCAAGTTATGGATCGATACGGATGGAAAAGCGCAGCAACTATGTTTAACAAGCAGCGCTGCAAAATCAACCCTTTCCCGTTAAGCGATTTGCCAGGTAACCCCAACAGATGGTTTGAACAAACGCTTTCAAATTGGGAGCTTGAATTAGTAAAAATTAGAGAGGCTAAACAGCAACAGCTTGTTGCTTAAATAAGCCAATTAACTATACAAAAACGAGTTAACTGAGGTGGATTATGGGTTTATTAACTGAAAAACAAATTAAAGCTCGAGCTTATTACGCGGCAAATGCTGAAAAAATAAAACAGCAAAAGCGTGATGCTTATCATGAACAAACAAATAAATCGCCAAAGGGCCATAAAGCTCAAAGCATAAAGCCAGTGGAAAAATCCATCAAAGTACAACCAAAGGCAAACCCTAACAGAAATTACAAGCCAAGCTCAGCCATTGTGCTAATAAAATCCAAACCTGAAGTTGACGAGATCATACCTGAGTACAAAGACAGAAAGCTTAGTTCTAGAGAGCGAATTGAAAACATAAAAATGGAAAGGGAGCTTGAAAACTCTTTTTACTTGTAGCCTTTACAAAACAGAATTTAACCAACCATAAACAAAGCAAATTAAGGCAGTTCCGAAAGGATAATAAATAAGGGTTGCGCGTTCGCGGCCGACTGCCACCACATATTGGGGATAATGAAATGAAGATAATGAATGACATAATGTTAGATATTGAAACAATTAGCACTAGTTCTAATGCTGCTTTAGTTTCAATAGGTGCCGTGGGATTTGATTTATCAAGTGGCGAGCTAGGCGCAGAATTCAATATGAAAATTGATATTGAAAGCTCAACTCAGTTTGGTGAAATGGATGCATCAACAATCAAATGGTGGTTTAGACAGTCAGATAAAGCTCAGCAAGTTTTCAACGAAAGCGTATATAGCTTAGAAACCGTTCTAGCTTTGTTTTTAAAGTGGATCACCGAAAACTTTGACGAGAAATACGTAAAAGTTTGGGGTAATGGCTCAGGGTTTGACAATGTCATTTTATCAAATGCTTATAAAGCAACTGGTTTGCCTGTTCCGTGGAAGCATTGGAATGACCGTGACGTTAGAACAATCGTTGATTTAGGTCGTTCAATCAAAAAGATTGATCCGAAGGCGACAATGGGATTTGTTGGAGTTCAGCATGATGCGCTCGATGATGCAAAGCACCAGGCTAAATATGTCAGTGCTATTTATCAAGCTCTAGCAATCTTATAAACGAAATTGGAAGTAAAAAATGCAAACAGGAAAAATAACATCTACAGGATTAGGCGACCCTGACGTTAAGCCCGTAACGCTAGTGACTTGCGGTAGTTGTTGGAACGATATATTGGTTATTACTACAGAGCGCGGTGACGCTCTTGCAAGCCAATTAACTGATTTAGGATGGAATGCGGTAACAACAAAGGATGAGTTTATCCCCAATTGCTGCCCCTCTTGTGTTAACGAGTTACTAGCAGATAATTCGCCACATTAAAATAAGGACACAAAATGACAACGAATACTGAGATTAAAGAAGAAAACCAAACCAGTAAGTCAGCTGCTAGCAGCGAATTAATCACGATCAAAGAAAGAAAAAAGCTCATTAGACAGCTGGGCGAGATGAAAGAGTTAATGATTTCAAATGCAGCATATTTAAAAAAGCTTGCTCCAAAGTTGATCCATGATGCTGAATTGTTCGGTGCAGCAAAAATAACGCAGACATGGATAGACGGACTCGGAAAAGAATGGGGAATTAATTCCTCAAACCTTATGAAATAAGCGGCTAGCTTGCCTAGTCCGATTGATTTGATTGTTATGTTGTGAGCTGTTTAATTAACTGGAGAATATTATGAAAAGAAATTGGTTACTACTTCCTGTTTTGTTTTTTTGGTGTAGTTATTATGTAGGATGGACATTTATTATGCCGACACCTTTTAGTGATTGGTACGGGTTCCCGCTATTGCTTACTTTAATGATAGCTAATATGTGCGTTATCAATTATTCGATAGATAAATACATGGCAAACTAACCTTGAAGCTAAGCGGTTTATAACGTGAGGAACGAACTGTTATAAATCCGACTTTAGTGAGTTGTTAGCGCGAAAAATAATACACAGGAGTTAATCATGTTTGAATATATAAAAAATCATTATGGAATTGAAGTTGGTTTGGGAATGGAAGTTGTTTTCGATGGTGAATATGGAGTGGTTACGGATGATAGAGGTCATTATATTGGCGTTACATTCGACAAAGACAAAGTGGGTACTGTATCAAACATTCACCCTGCCGATAATTTACTTATATTCACAGGTAAGCGTAAGAAAATAAGGAAGCCAACTCGCGCACAGCAAAACTACCAAAAATTTTTACGGCTAGAGCTAAGTGAGACATTTGCAGAGTACATGGGTTTTGCGCGCTAACCTGTAGCAAATAGGCAAGCAACGCCTTTGAGATTGTGAGGAGCGAGCAAGCTGTTGTTTGTCCTGATTATGCGTGTTGTTAACTGGAAATACGCGATAACTGAACGAAATGGATAAGAATATGATTAATAAATTAAAGCCTTACCAAGTTGGTGAAAATGATATTGTAGCAGCGTTTACAGAAGATGAAGCGCGACAGATACTAAAAGAGTATTGCTGTACGGAGTTGGAAGATGACGAACTTGATGTAACAGAGTTGCCGCTAGAAATGAAGCTGCAAGACGAAGAAGGTAATTTTCTAACTACACTTGGTGAATATATGAAGAAAGTAGAAAAGGCGGAGTACTTAATGGGTTGGGAGTAATTCCAGTTAACCTTTTGTAAAAACGTGCGCTGTAAGCGTCACAGTTATTTACGTTGTTAGTTTTGCTGATGACATTAAATGGAGATTTAAAAATGAACATAACAAAACCGATGGTTTGGCTGTTGAGGCTGTCTGAACTGGTGAAGATTGACAACTTATGTGAAAAGCAGAAGACAATATCTACAAGTAAATTATCGCACATGATTATTGATGTTGAAAACCAGATCAAAGAATGTGTACACGCCATAAAGATGTCTCCTCAAGTTTCTCAGTATCGGCAATGGCAACAAACGGAATATTATCTACCAAAAGAAAGCGGTGAGGTATTATGTTTTTTTGAAACGCTAGGCAATAAAGCTATTTCTGTTGAATGGTATTGCGTAAAAGAAAAATGCTTTTTGCCAATGAATGACGATGGAAACGTACTTAATACACCTAAGTATTGGATGCGATTACCAAGCGAACCAAAAGCAAACTAACCTTTTCGATAAGCGGAAATTAACGGCAACAAATGCTGAACCGCTTATTTAACTAAACTTACAACAAATGACCAACTGTTAATTTTCCGTTTGATCGGGTTGTTAGCAAGCAATGAGAGTAAATATGATTCATTACCACGGTACACCGCTTGGCGGTAAAGCGCATGATAGACCTAATTTTTTAATGGGTAGACACGCGCTCGTTAGTTTTTACAGACCTGATGATTTATCGGCAGTATTAGAATGTTGCCAAAGTTTCGTTTTAGATAATGGGGCATTTAGTCACTGGCGAGCTGGTAAGGGTGAAATAGATTTTACAGCTTATGCTCAGTGGGTGCATGAGTATTGCCAGCACCCTAATTTCGATTGGTGCTTAATACCAGATAAAATTGATGGAACAGAAAGAGAAAATCAAGACTTGGTTGTTCGGTGGGTTCGCTCGGGCTTTAGGGCTAAAGGTGTACCTGTTTGGCATTTGCACGAATCTTTAGAATACCTTGATTATTTAGTTAGTAATTTTGAGTGGGTAGCATTCGGAAGTTCAGGAGAATGGGGTACGCCAAACACAAGGGCGTGGTGGCAGAGAATGAGTGAAGCCATGCAAGTTGCTTGTGATAAATACGGCAGACCGCGCTGCAAATTACATGGTTTAAGAATGCTAAACCCGAAGGTTTTCACAAGATTACCTTTATCAAGTGCTGATAGCACTAACGCTGCGGTAAATAGCGGTTCAACTGATAGATTTGGAATGTACAAGCCACCAACAAGATCACAATGCGCTAGCGTTATAGCAGCTCGTATTGAGCAACACAACAGTTCAGCAGTTTGGCAAAGTGAACCGCAGATTGAACTTGCTTGCTAACACTGTATTAGTAAGGTAAAACCCTTCTTTCTACAATTGTATATTATTTTACATGTTTGATTTAATTGCGATTGTAGAATTAAGCACACTTTCTACGCGTGAAAGTGTGTTTTGTTAACATTAAGTTAAATACACTAGTTGTTTTGATAAACAAATTGAAAAATTAAAGAGGAAAAATGAATATTCAAACGCATTCAAAAAAGACCAAAAAGGAACAGTGGGCTGATGATGATCTAAAAAAATTATTAAAGATTGCTGGTACAAAACCAATAGATGAAGTTGCTAATGATTTAGGTATGCCAGTAAAAAAGGTAATTAATCAATGTGGCCGCTCTTATATATCCTATCGCTTCCCAAGGGTAAATTAATTCTTCAATGAGAAATAATTATCTTTTGAAATTTCAATTAAATGACCAATCCAAAGATCATAAGCTTTCAATTGGTCTTCGAAATAATCGTGCTTATTATAAACAGCCATCACCCCTTGCATTTTATGCCCTAATATTTTTTCTGTAACATGGGGCATTACACCAAGTTCGGCCATCTTAGTATCTACTGTTCTTCGTAAATCGTGGGCGCTCCACTCTGCCCCTCCAATATCACTAATTATTCTAGTGGCAATTGAAGCCAGTGTTTGACCTGAAGCAGGAGTTTGTGAATCTAAATTATTTTCTGGTGGCAATAATATTGGTGTACCAGGGCACATATCAATAAGTAGTTGAATATCATTCTTAATCAAATGATGAATTGGACGCCTGATAGCATGCCCTGCTTTAGATTTTTTAACCTCCCAAACATTATGCTTCAAATCAAAGTCAGCTTTAGATGCTGTGCGCAGTTCGACGGTACGACAACCAAACACAAGCAACAACTTCATAATTAATAAGTTGCGCTTCCCTACTTTTCTTTTGCTGTGATAACTTTCATCATTTAAATATCGCCACAACATTGCACATTCATGGTCCATTAAAAAACGCTCTTTAACCGCAGTGTTTTTACCTACATCTTTAACCCTGAAAACCTCAAGAACTAAACAAGTAGCAATATCCCTTACAGCTAAATACCGTAACGCTTGCTTTATAATTGATAATAATCGACCTGCTTGCGTTGGGTATTTACTCATACCATTGAACACTCTAAGCCAATCTTTTTTATCAGTGTGATCTAATGCCATGCCACCTATTTCAGGATAAACATACATTTCAAACAAGCGCTCAAGTTTATTTATATCTGAACGGTTTTTACTTGCGTATTCATCAACCCAATATTTCAAACCAGACTTTACAGTTACTGGTCCATCATCTAATGTTTCAGATATGGGTTTTCTATAATTTCTTGGATCATAACCGTCTTCAACGAGCTGCTTATTAGCTAAAACTAGCTTTCTGGCATTCGCTATAGTTAAATCAGGATAATTCCCTAGCTTCATTCTCACTGGTGTGTTTTTCCACCTAAAGCGCTGTTGAAATGAAATTTTACCCAAGGGAGAAACTCTAGCAGATAAACCATCACGATCACTAAGCTCGCATTCATGATCTTTTTTCCCTTCGAGCTTTCTTAGTTTCGTGTCACTTAATGCCATGGTTGCCTAAAAATTATTTAACGTAATTAGGCTAATATAATATACATAAAAGTAATTTGGTACAAATTTGGTACACACCGACACAAATAACAAAAAAAACACATGGAAAATAAAAAGAATAAAAGTGAAAGATTACAGCGGTAAGTCACTGATAATATAAGGCTAAAAAGATGATTAATGATTGAATTTAAATAGTCTTGAACTAGGGGCGTGGCTTACACGTAGTGTCACATGACTTTGTTGTTTTGTTTCGCAAGGTTCTAGGGTAAAATTAACTGAGAACCAAAATATAAGCACGGCAATATAGGTGAAATACAACCTTATTGCAATAACTAGAGCCATTATGTTTACTCACTTTAGCCATTTTTCTGCTCTTAAAATTAATACGCTTGTTTTATTTTTTCTTTTTAGCACCTTATCAATCGCCTTACCCATTGATTCTAAAGACTATAATACATCAAACTCTCCTGCAAACGTTCAACCTTGGACAATGTGGGAAAAAAATGAAAATGTCAGTGTAAAATTCAGAGAAGTCCCTAATACAGTATTAATTGAAATAAAGGCGCAAGTAACAGTTACTTCATCACTTTCTGGTGCGTTACTCTTTCTACAAGACACCACTAATATTACCCGTTGGCTTGAAAACGTAAATTATAGCAAGGTAATAGAAAACATTTCTGCACAAGAAAACATCTCAAAAACGGCTTTTGATAGTTTTTGGCCAATTAAAAATCGTGAGATTATTGTTCGCTCAAGGTATTGGCAAAACGAAGATTTATCCGTGGAAGTTAGTATTGAAGATCAAAGCTTGAATTATCGTCATTTAATCACAGAAGATGCACTACCAATAACGATTGTATTTGCTCACTGGAAAGTGACACCTCACATCAATAATACGATTACCATTGAACATGTAGTTATTGCTGATCCTAACGGTTCAATTCCTAGTTGGATAACAAATCGAATGGCATTAAAGTCAATGTGGCGATCAATGCTCAATGTTACAGAGCAATTAACCGTGTCATCATTTCAACAGCAAACCCTCAACACAATTAAAGAGCTGTCAGCAAATCGATAATCAATTTTTATGTTCCTTTTTATTTTAACTTTTGACCTAAAACAAAGACATAGCTTTTTAATCAACAATTGCTCACTTATTGATTAGCACTTTAGTTAAAACAAGCCATAATTAGAAATTAGTCATACTCCATCTTTATTTCTAAGGAGGCAACATGCCCCAAGATTTAACAGTTATGCGTATACATTGTCCTCATTGTGGGCATCACTCAAGAATTGCTTTAGATTCTTCAGCTGGAGATCAAGATTATTACGAAGAATGCCCTGCTTGTTGCAAAGATATTCATTTAAATATGCATATAGATGAATACCAACAAAAAATTCAGCTGGCGATCGATAGCGACGACGAACAAGTATTTTAAATCCTTCAATTGGATGAGCCAAATAAAAGTCTCGATATCAGCATCTTGTTATTGCACTCGATGTATAAAACGTTATCATGCCCTTAATACATGAAATTCACTCCTAAGATGAAGCTACCGCTTTGTTTTTTTTTAATGAAGACCCTTGATGAACTTTAACAATTTTCAAGCAAATACTAAAAGCATAATGAAGCTTGCTTACCCTATTTTAATTGCACAGCTAATTCAAAATTTAATGGGCTTTTTTGATACGGTTATGGCTGGACGTGTAAGTTCAATCGATATGGCAGCGGTTGCCGTAGCTAATAGTATTTGGTTACCCTTAATTTTAACGGTTTACGGTTTAATTATGGCGCTTGCTGCTATTGTTTCCCAATTAGCAGGGGCCAAAAAGTATGTAGATATTACTGATGAAACGTATCAAACCGCTTGGATAGCGTTAACCTTAGGTTGTTCACTTATTGTACTTTATTACTTGTTAGCACCACTTTTTTTCAACTCAATGGAAATGGAAACTCAACTAAA
The DNA here is from genome assembly GCF_057543495.1 of Colwellia sp. SU-HH01217. Classification (NCBI taxonomy): domain Bacteria; kingdom Pseudomonadati; phylum Pseudomonadota; class Gammaproteobacteria; order Alteromonadales; family Colwelliaceae; genus Colwellia; species Colwellia sp. SU-HH01217. The sequence continues at coordinate 328,309 of NZ_BAAJLX010000003.1, forward strand.
AACCCTGATGTTTGATTACTTAAGGTATATCGTTTGGGGCGCTCCAGGGTTTTGTTTATATTTGGTGCTAAGAAATTACTCTGAAGGTCTTTCACACACAAAACCAACAATGATAATTAGTATTATTGGACTAATCGTTAATGTACCCGCTAATTATATATTTATTTATGGAGCCTTTGGTATACCTGCTTTAGGAGGCGCTGGTTGTGGAGTTGCTACCGCCATTGTATATTGGGCAATGTTTATATCAATGGCAATTTATTGCTGGAAATCTGACTATTTAAAACAAGTGAATTTGTTCACAAAATTTTACTGGCCTAATTACGCGAAAATTAAAAATATTTTACTATTAGGCGTTCCCATTGCTTTATCGCTTTTATTTGAGGTGAGCTTATTTGCTGTTGTTGCAATTTTGCTGATCCCCTTTGGCGCCGAAATAGTTGCAAGCCATCAAGTCGCTCTAAATTTTACCAGCTTAATTTTCATGGTGCCTTTATCTATCGCAATGGCAATAACTATTAAAGTTGGTTTTGCCGTGGGCGACAAAAATTTTCAGCAAGCAAAAGACTATTGTTTACACGCGATTGTGCTAGGTTTAATACTCGCTGTATTTACTGCTTTAATTACCCTCGCCTTTAGATATCAAATTGCTAGTATCTATACAACAGAAATTGAAGTAATAAACCTTGCGGCAAGTTTAATGTTTTTAGCTGCGTTATATCAATTTTCTGATACCGTACAAGTTATTTCTGCTGGTGCGCTTAGGGGTTATAAAGATACACAGTCTATTTTAATTATCACCTTTATCTCTTATTGGCTGGTTGGACTAACGGTGGGTTTAATTTTAGGAACCACCGATTGGGTAATACCGCGCATTGGTCCTTTTGGCTTTTGGATAGGTTTTATCACAGGATTAACCGTCGCAGCCATTTTACTTGCTTGGCGATTAAAAGTGATACAACAAAGGTTTGAACGGCAATTAATTCAGTAACTTTAACCTTTGGCTAAATTAGCGACTCTTTGATGATTTTATCTACAAACAAACACGCTTTTTTAGTTCAAGCGTTAAAACTGCTTGCAACTAAAGAAACAGATAGCTAACATAGCGCCTCGTTGAAACATTCAATGATATTTGGCCTCACGTTACGTGATTACCAAAACTGCTCGCTTAGCTCAGTTGGTTAGAGTACTTGCATGACATGCAAGGTGTCACTGGTTCGAGTCCAGTAGCGAGCACCATATTCAGGTTATTCTCGATAAAAAGAGTCAAACCTATAGAGACCCGTAATACCTTACAATACAAGGTTTACGGGTTTTTTTATGTCTTCGATAACTTCATAACACCTAGTGACATCTGCGTTTTTTAGGAGTATTTTTAGTTGTACCTGTTAAAATACAACCTAGAGCTCAAAAAGATAAACGCTAATCCAAATTGCCCATTCAAACATAAGTAATTAAATTCAAAAGATAAGCTTTATAACAAGAGTCGTGGTAAAAATATTATTTAACCTGAACTCGGTTTAAGTGATGGTTAACAGTTTGAAAAATAGGTAAATAATTATTTTACTACACTCTAGTTGATAGTTTTTCTTAATTCAGGAAAATTTCGCGTCAATAGCTGGCCTATTGCAAGAAATTTAACGAAGAAGTAAGGAAAAATAGCTGCTAGAGAAGTATTTGTTAAGCCCAGATCAGGTTATTTAGCGTTGAGATAAAAGGAGGCTGTAGATGGAGTTTATTATTTTTTTAATATTATGTTTAACGTACCCAAGCGCAGCTTTTGTGTTAGCGGTACTTTATTTAGGTTGGTTATTTGGTGGTTTTAAACATTAGTTTTAGTGTAACTAACCCGATATTTTCTAAAAAAAAACTTAATCAAGTTAAATAAACAAACAGCATGTTAGATGCTTTTTATACAAGGGATGTCTTTTAATACGCGAGTTGTTGATGCTGGATTATTTACTAAAGCCTTAGCGGGTCTAATAGGTCTGCTGACAAAGTTACCACCGCAGTTAGGACATTGATTATTTAAGATGTTCTCAGAGCAATTTCGACAAAATGTACATTCGAATGAACAAATAACAGCGTCGGACGATTCAGGCGGTAAGTCTTTATCACAACACTCACAATTGGGCTTTAACGCTAACATAATGTAACTCCTGTGGACTTTGAAAGTCGTTAGCTAAATAAATAATTTTTTAGTTAACGACTTCAATGGTTGAAGAAGCATTTATTTATAAAACGCTTCAACACTACCTTTAAGTGTAATCAACAATGGTTGACCACGACGGTCTAAAGCTTTAGGTGATGGGACTTTAATCCAACTTTCACTAATACAATATTCTTCTACATTAGTGTGCTCTTTACCGTTTAATTTAATACCAATGTTATGCTCAAAAACTTCCTCAATATGATGTGGACTACGAGGATTGCCTGAAAGGCGATCGGGCAAATCAGGCAGCGATTTAGTATCGTTCATGGGTGTTACCTAAGTAAAATAGAAAGTGCGCTATTGTAGTCAATATAGGCTTAGTGCTCAAGAACTGAAGTTTCTCTACCAAGAATAAATTACGAGGGAAATATTTAGTCGTATGGTTAATTGGTTAAAATTGATAATGCTTTAAAAACACATCATAAATATGTTTATCAACTTCGGTCCCATAACAGCGTGTATGTTTAAACTCCCCATTTTCTTCATAAACACTTGAGTTATAGATTAAATATTTAATTTCTTTTTTCCCTTGCACTCTAGATGGATAATTCTTCAGTATGTCAAATCGGCTTAGTCGCTTTAACATATCAGATAAACAGTGTTTATCTATTTGAAATTCTGAAACATGATGTCCGAGATATTCATTTTTTGTATAACCTAACACCTCTAACTCACACTCATTTGCATAGACAATTACTCCTTCTGGTGAAACAGCATGAATACCTATTGATGAGTTATTAATGAAGTCTTCTGGGTTTTCTGTAAACATTCATCACCTAATTAACTGTAGTATTTCTTTAAATTCGTTTGCTCGACAATCTTTAACTAATTCAAATAAACACATTTCAACATTGGTAATATCAACGCCTCTATTGATGAGTTTATTGACAGCTAACTCTTTATTATTCAATGAACGAGAAGAAATGCAATCGCTGACAAGTTGGACGTTATAACCAGATTGTTGTAGGTGCAATGCGCTTTGATAAACACAAATATGCGCTTCAATACCGCAAATAAGCCAATGATTAATATTAGCGTCACTTACGGCTTTCATAAATGAAGGGTTTTCACACGCATCAAATGTATACTTAGTGATAGGCGTTTGGTCTGTTAATAACATGCTAATATCATTAATTGTTTTGCCAATTTTTTCGGGGTTTTGTTCTAGCCATATAATAGGTAAATCAAGAATGTTTGCCCCAGTAATAAGCTGTTTACAATGAGCAATTAATTGTTCACTCTCGTGTACCATACGAGCAAGTTTGCCTTGTATATCAACAATTATAAGTCCGGTGTTATTTTTAGTGAGCATATCAATTAACAGCCAATTAAGTGTGATCTATTTGAATATCATTTGGAAAAGGATTTCCAGTGCCTGTTTCAAGTGCATCTTTAAGGCTCAATAAGAAAACAGCCCACTTCATATTACAATGTGCCATAAAATTCGTTGGTTCTGCCCAATTAGCATGGGTAAAGTTAACATACGTTTGGTTATCTTCAGTTGCTAATTGAAACTTAATCTCTGTACCAGACCATGCCTCAAGAATACTCCCTGAATGTTTCCAGCACACTGTTTTATTAGTGATTAATTTTGTCACCGTAAAATCGGGCCCGCCACCGTTGAATCGAAACTTAATGGTGGATCCTACTTCTCCGGCTCCTGAAACGTCGTTAGTCCACCACTTTGTTAGCCCTTCATCAGTTGTTAAAGCGACATAGACGGCTTCTACTGATGCGTTAATTCCTATTCTGTGGTGCATATCAATCATTACAAACGGCTTTAATCAATTAATCGTTAAATAGTGATAACATAAATTGTTTCAATTAACGAGTTTTCTCTCAGGGACTGTTAATCACTTAAAGATTAATTATGACGCTTTTTAGTTTTAACTTAGCTTTAATATAGCGCTAGCTTGACATAAGTATCATAAATCACTTTGTCCATATCCCTTTTTCAAGATGTCCTTGAATGGGCGTATTTTCACTAAACGAAATATCAGATTTTAATTTACGTTGATTATTATAATCTTTGGTAACAGCCACGATAGTCGGTGTTAACACTAAAATCACCCCAACATTAATCACAGTCATTAGCCCTAGCGATAAATCGGCAAGTGCCCAAACATCTGGTAAAGCAGCTACGGTTCCCCAAAAAGTAAAAGTAAGAAATATTGCGGTATATCCCCAACGACCTGCTTTATTATCAAGTTTAAAATAATGCAAATTATTTTCAGCATAAACATAATTGGCAATAATAGAGGTAAATGAAAATAAACAAATTGCAATTGAAACAAAGTGATTCCCCCAACTACCTACATGCTCTGTCATTGCAAATTGTGTTAAGCGTATGCCTGTAAGATCTGCCGTTTCAGGGCCCACAACAAGTAAAATCATCATGGCTGTCGCGCTACAAATAACAATAGTATCAATAAATACACCTAACATTTGCACGTAGCCTTGAACGGCTGGATGGTTCGGGTTTGGTGTTGCACATGCTGCAGCATGTGGAACAGAACCAGATCCTGCTTCATTAGAATACAAGCCACGTTTTATGCCATTAATAATAGCCGCGCCAATAGCTCCGCTTCCAGCTTCTTGTAAGCCAAATGCTGAATTAAAAATCAAAGCAAAAATAGCTGGTATTTTGTCAAAATTTATCCCACAAATTACCAATGCAATTAACAAGTAAACAAGTCCCATTAAAGGGACTAAAATGCCTGACACTTTTGCTATAGATCTAACGCCTCCCATAACAATCGGTAAAGCTATCAAAACAATAATAGAGCCAGAAACGAAAGGATCAATGTGATAAACGTTATTTAACGCATCCGCCATCGTATTGGCTTGAACAGAGCTAAAAACAAAGCCATAACCGACAAATAAACACACAGAAAACAATACGGCTAACCAAGGTTGGTTTAAGCCCATGTTAATGTAATAAGCTGGGCCGCCTCGATATTCGCCATTAGCATCTTTTACTTTGTAGACTTGCCCCAGTAAACTTTCGGAATAACCGGTTACCATGCCGAGTAAAGCAATCACCCACATCCAAAAAATTGCACCAGGTCCACCCAAAGAAATAGCAATAGCAACACCGGCTAAATTACCCGTTCCTACTCGTGCAGCTAGACTTGTCATTAATGCTTGGAAAGAAGAAATCCCCGCTTTGTCACTTCCATTACTTGTTTTCATTAATTGAAACATATGAGTAAAGTGTCGAAACTGAATAAGCTTTAATCGAAAGCTAAACCAAATCCCGCCAGCGAGTAACAAATAAATAAGTAGATGATTCCACAAAATACCATTAGCAAAATTAATAAACTGACTCAAACTTTATCCTTTTTTTACGGTTAACTTACATCATAATCGAACTCTAAGGGCAAATGAGTCGACATTTATTGTTATAATTTAGGGCGATCTATAGCGATTCTTGAGGTGTAAATTCAAATTGTTTATCTAAACAGCTGATGCCAAGACCACTACGTTTTTTTACTTTAATTTGAACTGCTATACGCTCTTTTAACGTATCAACATGACTAATAACACCAATCATTTTACCACTGGCGTTTAAGTTATCTAATGCATCTAATGCGATTTCCAGTGTATCATTATCCAATGTACCAAAGCCTTCATCTAAAAACAGAGAATCAATACTCGTTTTAGCACTAACCAGATCTGATAACGCCAACGCCAAAGCCAAACTAACCAAAAAGCTCTCCCCACCTGACAAGGTTTTAGTATCTCTTACTGTATCAGCTTGCCAAGTATCAAGCACTTCAAGTGTGAGTGCATCGCTATTTTGACATTGCAGTTGGTAACGAGCATGTAACCTTAACAATTGTTGATTCGCTAAATAAACAAGGTGCTCTAGCGTTAAACCTTGAGCAAAACGTCTAAATTTATCTCCCTGTGCAGAGCCAATTAATGCCGTTAAGTGAGCTAAATCGTCTAATGATTGTTGCTGTGCATCAATTTGTTGCAGCAATAACTGTTGTTGCTCTCGTTTACTGTTATTTTGACTCAAAGTTTGATTAAGCTCACCTTGTTTGAGTTGCCATTGATCATGCTGTGTTTGCAACTCTTCTAACCCTTGAGTTAAATCGATTAAAGATTTATCAACAAGATTTTGAGGTAAAGTACCTTTTTCTTGTGTTAATAAACTAAGTTGCTGATTATATTGATCTAGCACTGCTTCAGCTTGTTGTTTATTACTGTTCAACTCTTGTTGTAATCGTTTTAAATTGTCACGTTTTTCAATTGGAAGTAAAGCGGATAAAAAATGCGCCTCATCGGTAAAAATACTCTGCGTTAAACAAATTAACCAATCTTCTTTTATTCGTTGCAAATGCGTGTCTAACTCACTTAACTGATTACTGTTTGCTTGATGTTGGCCTTGTAAAATATTAAGTTGATCAGTCAGATTATTAACGACATTTTGTTCTGTGGTTATAACCGCTTTTGCATTGTCTCTTGACGATGATATTTGTTGACGAACTTGTGCCACTTTTTTATCAGTAAACAATTTAAAGCGTTCATTCTTAATGGCCTGCATGGTTTCATTACATTGCGTGTACTCTGTGATAATTTTTTCTAATTGTGCTTCAATTTTCTCAATGTTTTGGTTATTAAAATCACCTTGATGAGCGAATTGGCTTTGCTTTTCTTGTTCAACCACCTGATTTTTCATTGCATGGTGAAAACGCTCAACTAAGGTTTGTTGCTCCTGCCACCAATGCTCAAAAGTCGCCTTGGTAGGACATGGCACTTCATCATTATTTTGTACTTGTTTAATATCGGTAACTACTAACAACCAGTTATCTTCAAGCTCTGCCCTTTTTATTGTTAATTGCTCCAAAACTTGAGCAGACAACAGCGATTTTTGTTCAATGTGATTAACAAAAATTTGTAATTGATTTTTTTGGTTTAATTGTTGTTTTTCAATAGTCGCTAACTGTTGTTGTTTGGTATTAATCTGCTCATTTATTTTCATTAACGAGTCGTTTAACAACAATAGTTTTTGATACCTTACCTCAGTTTCACTACACCATTGTTCAATAAAATTTAACCGCGCTATAGGGTAATTTAGCTCAAGGGAAACGGCATGTTCTTGCCAATGGGCTGACAGTTCTGATTGCTCATTATTATTTTTTATCTGGCTTTCTTTTAAAGTGGCAGTCGTTAATGCTAATTGACTTAGTTGGAGTTTACAGTCATTGCCTTTTAGCTCTAATGCCGATAACGCTTTCTCAAAGTCATTCAATCTTTCTTGCATTTGACTATCTTTAATTGGTTGATAGCTTTCGATTAATGGATGTTCAGTTGAGCCACATAACGGACAAGACTGTCCTGCTTGTAAATTGTCTCTATGCTCGCTAAGCGCCATAATAGTTTGCTGTTGAGTGACAATTAATTTTACATCATCATATTGTTGCTTTTCAGCTCGGTAACTATTTCTACAAGCAGTCAACTCGTCTGACACTGCTAAAGTTTGCTGTTCAGTTAGCTGAATTTGTTGTTGGTTTTTTTCGGCTTCTTCAACGAGTTGTGAAAACCGTCGAGCATTAAATACTAACTGAGTTGTAAGAGATTGTCGGCTTTGCATCAATTGAAGCTGGCTCTGTAGAGCTTGCTCATTAAGATGGTTTGATTGATTAGCCTTTTCGTTTGTGTAGTTAGCCAGTAAAGTTAACTTGTTATCTTGTAGCTGTTTGATTGCTGATGATAAACTTTCTACATCATTGTCATTACCGGTTGACTCGATTACATGGGATTGTTTATCGTTATTGAGCTGCTTAAGCTCGTTAACCAATTCACCATGCTGTTGCTCAAGTTTTTCAATCGCAGAGCTACTTTGCATTAAACCAGTAAACTGATTTTGCCATAAAGGTAGTTTTTCCGGTAACTGTTTAACCCAAGGATACGCCTTAAAAAACTGTTCAATATCCGCCAAAGTTTTTAAACTTTGTTGATTTAACTTCAAGAGTTCGTTTTGTTTTTTGCTATATTGCTCAAGTTCATTACGACAAGCGGCATGCTCAGTATCTAAAAGTGTGACTTGTTGCTGTTGGTGCGAAATTTGACTATCGAGTGGCAGTATTTTTTCTGCAATTAAATTTTCCGTTTCGACAAACTCTTTTTCTTTCGCTGCTTGTTCAAGCAATACATGATTAAGTTTTTCTTTTGCGCTCTTGGCTTTTAGCTCGCTAGTATTAATTTGTGCAGCTAACTCTACTAACGATTTTTTTTGCACTTCATACCGGTTCAGCAGTTGCTGATATTCTTGATAAGGTATGCGTAAATTTTCTGCTGGCTCAGACAACTCAAGTTGAGACAATTCATCTTTTGCTGCTAACGACTGCTCTTTAACATCATTGACTCTGTGCTGTGCTTGCTTAACCAATTGTTGCTGCTCATGCATTTTTGATTGCCATACATGAGTTTTTTGCCAACTTTCTTGTAACAGACGATGGCTTTTTTGCTCTTTTAATACAGCCTCTAATTCATTCTTCAACTGCTCTTCTTGTGCAGTGGATAATAAACTTGCTCCTTGGCTTTGCGCTTCTAATAGCTTCAGCTGGTTTTGTGCTTGTTTATGGTTTTCAAAGACTTGTTGTGAGACTAAACCATATATCTCACTACCTGTTAACTCTTCAAGTAACTCGGCTCTTTCATTAGCTGGCGCATTTAAAAAAGCTGAAAACTGCCCTTGAGATAGCATCATCGATTTAGTAAATCGTGAAAAGTCTAAACCCGAAATGCGGGCAATTTCACTGCGGACTTGAGAAACCTTAGTTGCTAAAATTTGATCGCAATCTTCGTCATTGATAAGGGCCAACTCAGCAATTGGTTTTTGTAAGTTACCTTCTAATTGATTTTTTGCTCGTCGTTGGCTCCAAAAAGCACGATAAGCTTGTCCTTTAACTTCAAACTCAACTTCCGCTAAACAATTTGCAGTATGGCGCGTCATTAATTGATTTTGTTTATCTGATATCGTTAATCGTGGCGTTTGATGATAAAGCGCTAAACAAATAGCGTCTAAAATTGTGGTTTTACCCGCGCCTGTGGGACCTGTAATAGCGAACAAACCCGAATTATCAAAAGGCGATTGCCTAAAATCAATTTTCCATTGGCCTTTAAGAGAATTAATATTTTCAAATCTGAGGCTTAAAATTCTCATGATTGCCCCTCAACATCGCAAACAGCTTGTTGAAACAAAACCTTTAAACGAGACTTACGAGCCAACTCCTCCTCTGTTTGCCAGCTCTCCTGCTCGAGACGGGTATTAAAAACATCGGTAAGGGTAAGCTCATTTAACGTGATTTTTTTCTGATTATTTGGCATCACTGAACGAGATTTTTTACTGCGCCTTACTAACAAAATTTCAACGGGTAAATCACTAATAAGCTGAGTTATTCTATTTTGTAGATCTTGCAAGTAGTCGCTACTTTCAATTTCAATGTCTAACCAAATTTTTTGTTGATCTTCTGGTTTATTATTTGCTTCGTGCGATTGAGCAGTTTTAGCATTCACTGGCATTTCAAATTGTTTGATATGTTCAACTACAGTGTCGACCAAATCATTCAAACGAGTTTTTATCATCATGATGGCTTGAAAACTTGGAATCTCAAGCTCGGTTACTTTCTCGAGTTTGTTATGGTTAAAGTCGACCATTAACACTTTCTTCGTTTGAGTTGCTTCATCAAAACTTAATGGGATTGGTGAGCCGCAATAACGAATGTGCTCAGTTTTAGCTATTTTTTGACTGCGATGAATATGACCTAACGCAATATAGTCAGCATCAGGAAACGCATTCGCTGGAAATGCTTCAAGAGTGCCAATGTAAATATCGCGAACAGACTCACTTAAGGTAACACCTACTGTCGTTAAGTGCCCAGTAGCAATTATGGGTAATACTTTTTCTCCTGCTTTACTGGCAAGTCTTTGTGCATGTTTAAACAAGCCTTGGTAATGATCTTTTATGGCTTGTTGCAGCGATTGATTTTTATCATTTGCTGACTGCCCCGCTTGGCTTTTTAAAATATCACGAGGTCTGATAAACGGAATAGCACAAATAACAGCTTGTGCCTTACCTAAGTGATCTGTTAAATAAAAAACTTGTTCGTCTAGGGTACTACTCGTATGACTATCAATAGATTGTGCATTAGGAATTACAGTAGTTGATAAATTTTTCAACAGTTTTTTAGACTCTGCTAACATAGCAACAGAATCATGATTACCCGCTAAAACAACTAACTGACAGTTGAGTTGATGAATACTAACAACGAAATCAAAATACATTTCTCTTGCGTAACTTGGCGGTGTCCCTGTATCAAATATATCTCCAGCCACAATAACGCAGTCAACACGATGAGTTTTAACTTGCTCTAACAGCCATGTTAGAAACTGTTGATGTTCTTTTGCTCTACTTTTTCCATAGAAATTTTGACCAAGGTGCCAATCAGAAGTATGAATAATGCGCATATTGACCACTAAAACCTAAGCTATTTTATTTTTTATATTGCCGGCTATTCTAACTGAATAATAATGACTTTTATATTTATTTACTGGCTAAAACAGTGCACTCAACTATCTTTAAAAAATACAATAATTACTCAGTAAGGAATAAAATATGTCTAATCATCGCACCTATAAAAAATTAGAAATTGTTGGTACTTCTCCTAATAGTATTGAGGAGGCTATTCAAAGTGCAATTTCAGAGTGTGCAATTACCATTAAAAACATGGATTGGTTCGAAGTAGTTGAAACACGTGGTCATATCGTTAATGATACGGTGGCACATTTTCAAGTAACATTAAAAATTGGTTTTAGAGTTGAGGCAAGTTAACAAGATTAACTTGCCAATACATTGTATTAAGGAAAATAGATGACGCCTGCGGTTAACCAAGCAAAAAAGCAAAAAATTGCTTTTGAACTTCATAGTTATATTCACGATGTCAACGCGAGTTCTTTTGGACTAGAAGCAGCTGAAAAATTAGCCGTTGATGCAAGTAGAGTATTTAAAACCTTAGTCGTTAATGCGGTAACAAACCATGGCGAACAACTTGCTGTTGCTATTGTTCCTGTTGAAAATCAATTGAATTTAAAGGCAATGGCTAAAGCGTTAAAGGCTAAAAAAGTGAAAATGGCCGATGCTAAACGGGTTGAAACCACTACAGGGTACGTACTTGGTGGTGTTAGCCCTTTGGGACAAAAAAAGCGATTAACAACTATCATAGATCGAAGCAGTACATCATTTAACACTGTTTTTGTTAGTGGTGGAAAACGCGGTTTAGAGATCGAATTATCGGCAAATGATTTAGCAAAAGTAACTCAAGCGACATTTGCCGACTTAGCAAGTTAACCGAGACAGTTAACTGTTCAATCAATAAATACTGTTAGTTAGTTCAATATAATTTAGCCATTAGGTTTTAATATCACCTTGCCATCACTTTTATTATTCGCGTAATGATCAATGGCTTTAGCAAAATCATCAAAGCCAACACTGGCATATATATCTGTTTGAAAAATCCCTTGAGCAAATAATTTTTGCACCTTTCGGCTTAACGATAATACTTGCCAAGGAGTAGCATCTCCAATGTATTTAGCCAACCAAAAGCCCTCTACTTTTACATTTCGAAAAATAACATCCGCCACACCAAACATGCCGCCAATAGGATTATGAGTGTCGGTTAATCGACCATAAACAATCGCGGTGGAGTTATTCGGCATCGCATTTAATACTTCTGGGGTGTCTTTATCAGCAACGGCATCAAGTAAAACCGTTGCATTAAATTGATAGCAAACTTCTTTCAATTTAGCTTTGTATTCTTCATCGGTCGTTAACAACACAGCATCAGCCCCTAAAGACTTTAACGGTTGAACATTTGTTGCACTTCGTACTGTTGCTATAGTTTTAATGCCTTTCATTTTAGCGTAACGAATTACACCTTTTCCGACTTGACTCGCTGCGGCATTAATAACGATGGCTTTTGCTTTAAGCTCAATGGCCCGTTCAATCAAACACACTGAAGTACAAGGGTTAACGATAATAGTTGCCGCTTGATCGTCAGTTAGCTCTTTTCTAACAGGTAAGCAGAAATTGGCTTTGGTAATGGCGTATTCAGCCCAAACACCATCTATTCCAGGTTGAGCAGAAAGTGCAACACGTTTTCCTTCAAGGTATTTTCCATAAATACCAGCATTTGCTTTAACAACCACACCACAGCCTTCAAAGCCAACGAAAGCACCATCTTGCGGTGGTAAACCATATTTTCCTAACAAATAAACTAAGTCGGATGGGTTAACAGGCGCAGACAACATTTTTACCAATACCTGACCTTTTCTAAGTGCCGGAATTGATTTGCTGATTAAGCTAATTCGCTCAGAAGACGGGGCTTCGGCATCATCAAAAAGCTTGAGTGAAAAACCTTTATTTACCATTTCAGTTGCGTTATTAATTATCGCAGTCATAGTTACTTCCAAGAAATTCAAGTGCCCTCAGACTAACACAAATAATTGCCTTAGTTGCTAACTTTAAAGTGAATAAAATGAATGAGCTATTGAATTAGATGAATAATATTATTATCTGAAAGGTAAGCATTATCTACCAACTGTAATTTATTATATCGAATCATAGATTTAATTTCGTCAATATATGCTTGACCACGCTCTGAGTATTTATCCAAGGTATCTGCAAGCACTAATCCGGTTATTTCTTTTTTGTTATCGCGTAGCTTTTCTCTTAATTGACGAAGCTTTTTATATGCCCCTGTCGTATTAATATTCAGCATATACCCTTCTACCGACGCTAACGGGCTTTCAAATCGTGCCAAACCATAATCACCTAATGCTTTGCGTTGTCTCTTAGGCTTCATCCCTTTACCACTGAAATCCCATTGTCCAAAAAAGGCATTACCCTCAATCGTAAACCGAGATGTTCCCCAACCACTTTCTTTAGCAGCCTGAGCTAACACTAACGAAGGCGGCATTATATCAACTCTGTTCAATAATGCTTTTCGCTTAGTTTCAGTCATTTTTTGATTATCGCTTTTAAGTACATGATATTTTATAGCGGTTAATTTAAGTACAGGTGAGTCAAGCTCTGCTTCACGAACCAATACTCGTTCTTTGAGGATATTTTCATTAGACATTAAAACTAATGGTCCCATTACACGAAAAAAAATTTCTTTTTTAACGTTAACTGGTAGATTTTTTGAAGAGTGGTGCCATCGTTCTCCAACAGAGTCAAAAGTAATTCTTGGTACTTCTCTGTTGCCTTCTTGCCAATCTTTATCAGTGTAATTGAGTGATTGAAACAAATCATTAATATCGTCTAAGGTATTAATTTTTACATGAAGAACTTTTCCTTTAGTCTGATGAGCACTGGTCGAGCTTTTTGAAACCACTTGCTCATTTGTTTGAGCTTCAAAGCCGAGCATTGAAAAGCCAAGACCGCCAGTTAGACACCAAATTTTTGTTGATAATTTTAGCACTAGAACCCCTAATTAAAATTGATTGCTTTAAATTGACTGCTTTAATTTATTCACCTTTACAAATAATAAACTTACTGTAAATTAACTGCAAAAAGTACATTACTCTTAATTAACGATACAACGAACATGAAATACAAAACGATTACTTCTGCTAAGCAAAAGTCTATTGCTTTAGTGGCGCACGATAATATGAAGGCTGATTTAATTTCATGGTGCTTAGAATACCAAGACAAATTACTCAACCATAAACTCTTTGGAACTGGCACCACAGGCGCTTTAATAGAGCAAGAAACCACATTACGAGTGAATAAACTCATTAGCGGTCCATTAGGCGGCGATCAACAAATAGGTGCATTAATTACCGAAGAAAAAATAGATATGCTAATTTTCTTTTGGGATCCGTTAGAAGCACAACCACATGATCCCGATGTAAAAGCCCTACTGCGTTTAGCCGCTGTTTGGAATATCCCTGTTGCGTGTAACCATTCAACCGCTGATTTTATTATTAACTCTTCTTTATTTGATCAAACGTTTGAGAAATCGATACCCGATTACCATAACTACCTTGAAGCTAGGAAATAACTATTTGCTAGCGCTCTCCTTTTTTAAGAAGAAAACGCTAGTCAGCCTTTAAATAATAAAACCTTTTATATCTCGATAATCGCTAAATCGACTCAAATAAGGTTTTATTATTAACATACCCCAAGTCTTTGTTATACTCACTAATAACTTATACCACCATGTATTTATCATTCAAAAAATGAACCATAAAACGCCTGCATTTTTACCTAAATTTTTTGCAACAACAACACTATCATTAGCATTATCTTCACCATTACTTGCTCAAGACTATAACTTAGATGAATATTGGCGTTATGCGCAATTATACAAAAATGAACAAGGTAATTTTTTAAACCTCTCTGGACGACTTCAAGGCGATGCCGCATATTTTGATGATCACAACAATGACTATGGCGACACACTGTGGCGACGCTTTCGTTTTGGTTTTAAAGCAAAATATGGCCATATTAATGCAGATTTAGAAGCCAGTTTAGACCTTAATAATGGCGCAAAATATGAACGCCTCACCGACGCAAATTTAAGCTGGTTACTCGACAAAAACATGAAGTTAACAGTACTAAAACACTCGGCTGGCTTTACTTTAGATGGCAGGACGTCATCAAAAAAACTTTTAACACCGCAAAGAAATAACTTAACGAATAATTTATGGTTTACCGCTGAGTACTTCACTGGTATTAGTATACAAGGCGGGTTTGATAACAATATGTCGTATAAAGGCGGTATATTTTCGAGTGATGATTCTAACGAAATTGGCCTAACAGGCGCTAGTTACTTTGCCCTTTTATCATTAACGGCTAATTATAATAAAACGCCGTTATGGCAAAAAGCGCAAGTGACTCTAGATTATGTATATAACGATGTAGATGAACAAGGCAATACCCGTGATTTTAGTCATGTAGTCAGTTTTTCAAGCAAATTAAACTTTGGCAAATGGCATATGTGGAACGATGCTTCTTATGGTCAAGGCGATTTAGAACAAAGTGATTTATGGGGGCTTGTCGTCATGCCTTATTATCAACACACCAAAGAAATACAATGGGTAATGCGATATACCTACCTAGATAGTCAGCACCTTAATGGTATTAGACTGGGAAAGTATGAAAATCAAAATATCGCAGGAAAAGGCGATAACTACCGTGAAATTTATGCCGGAATGAATTACTTAATTAACCAACACAAGCTTAAAGTTCATTTAGGAGCGCAGTATACTCAAATGAAAGACACAGCAAATGATGGCGGAAAATATAATGGCTGGGGAGTAACGTTAGCTTTTCGTAGCTATTGGTAAGTGGTTAATAGTGGATAATGATAAATAGTTTATATAAGCCGTTATTTTTTTGAAAAATCGCTTTAACGGCTTTCTTTAACGGCTTAAATTGCAGTTTACAGGAAACTTGAATAATATTCCTTCAAAAGTAGTATGAGTACTAATGTCAGTTAAGTTTTTCGGCTATAGCTTTTCTACTTCCGCTAAACTTTGAGTAAATTCGGCTAATTCTAACTCTGTGCAATCACCATCTTCAGGCCAATTTATACCAATAATAACGCCATCACTATTTAAGTCTTCGATCCAAAATTCAAACCAATCCCTTAGTGATATTTGCGCAGGCACATAGTTAGCCCACTCTTGAGTGCAATGCTGATTAGCTAACGACTGTTCAGACCATAACGGCATCACATCAGTATTCTCAAAATTAATTGAGTCGAGCACAACCCAATCTTCACTCTCTTTATCTTGCAATGCCCATAGTGTTTGGCTAGTTTTTACACTCGCTAAAAATTCAGCAAGGATGTTCGAGTTATTTGTAGTTTCACAAGTCATTAGAACTCTTTATTAATAAATATAAACTTGAAGCAATTATACGAGGTATTTGTTTAGGGAACAAACTTAATGGAGGGGTATTAAACGATGAATAAAAAAAGGGATGCAAACAGCATCCCAAACAGGTAAACACGAGCAATTCTTTAATATTAGTATTAGCTACTAATACGTTTTTGAGCAGCAGCGCTAAGTGCTGATGAGTTAATTGAAGCTATGATTTTTTTAACTTGTGATTTAGGCAGTTTGTTTATCATTAATGTGCCTGTTTCAACCGCATTATTAGATGAAGCAAACGATAATAAATTTTGACCATTACATTGCACGCCATCAAAAATTTGACGAATTTTTAATTTATTACTTTTTAAGTAAGAGCGTAGACGTTTTTTATCGTCTGCAGAAACATATTCACAAAGCGTTTGTGCCACATTAGAAGCACTAGCAACAGGACTGTAAGTCGTAGACAGGAGAACAAGAGTAGAAACAACAACTAATAACTTTTTCATTAGAGACCTTAATTTACAATTTAACTAAATAAGTGAAACGTACATCAAAGCGACCCTTTATTTGCTAGGAGACCCCGCTGTCATAGGTTTCCCCTTAGACCGGTAGCTTTGCGTAATACTTTTTCAAGTATGTTGCCGTTTCTGCTGCGGCGTATTATACAGATAAAAAGTATTAGGTGATAATTTAAAAGATAAATTGGCCAATAACTTAAACTAATTCTTGCTAATTTTGTAAACAAATAGATACATTTGTACTTAGATACTCATTACAACCTGCTGATAGACATGTTAAACTCGGTGTTGAGCACTCAGATTAATTTTATTTTACACTTTCATTGAGAATAACATGCAAGACATCCCTGAATATCAAGTTGTTGAAATTTGTGAGCAACCTATTCCACTTTGCCAGTTACTTAAAGTCGCTAATTTAGTTGGCGGTGGCGGCGAAGCCAAAATTGTGATCAGCGAAGGATATGTATTTGTTAACAATGAAGTGGAATATCAAAAAAGAAAAAAAGTTTATGAAAATGACATTGTTGAATTTAATGGTGAAGTGTTTCAAGTCGTCGTAAATGCCAACAGTAAAGTAGAAACTGTAAAGCCTATTAAAATAGCTGCTGCTCCAAGCAAAAAGCCTACAAAACAAAAAAGTAAAAAAAATGGTAATAAAGCACAACCTTCAACCTCAAACAATACACATGAAATAAGCCCAACACCTAGTACTGCCGGTAGAAGAAGACCTATTTCATTTTAGCTTGGTTATTTTGGTTTCATTGAACGTAATTTATAATGATTAAGTAATTTTCTTTTGCCAGAAAATTGCTTTTCCCATTTTAGGATCTAACTCATATCCAGAGTAACCGTACTTTTTATAAGCATTTTTGGCAATTTCATTGCCCTCTAGAACTTCTAAAGTGAGCTTACAACAACCTTTTTCTTTAGCCAACGCTTCTACTTCAATAAACATCTTCTCACTTAAGCCCAATCCTCTAAATTTAGGTAAAACGGTAACATCATGTATGTTCATCACAGGTTTTGCGCTAAAAGTAGAGAAACCTTCAATGCAATTTAAAAGCCCTGCCGCTTCGTTGTCTACATAACAAAGAATAGAAAAAACATCTTTTCGCTGTTTTAAAGACGTTATCAGATTTTCTTGAACATAATCATCAAGAGGTTCTCCTCCTCCCATAGGATCTATAGCATAAGCATTTAATAGCGCAATTAAGTCCTCGCTTTGCTGTTTATCGTTATAATCGGCGCGTATAAGTTGTATATTCATCGGTAGCTTCCCATTTAGGATCTCTATTTTTTAACGTTACTATACGCCAGTCAATATTAAAGAACAGGCAATAGATATATTTTATTGCCACTTTGTTTAACAACGATAAACGCTAAATTTTTGTTAAAAAGGACAATATATCACTTACACCTGATAAGCCGCCCTGTTAGAATGTGCGCAATATATAACACGCTTTTTATTTTACGGATCTTATTCCGAGGAAAATCCTAGCAATGCGCACGAGTCAATATTTACTATCTACCTTAAAAGAAACCCCAGCAAGCGCTGAGGTTGTTAGTCATCAATTAATGTTACGCGCGGGTTTAGTGCGTAATCTTGCTTCAGGTTTGTATACTTGGTTGCCGACAGGTTTAAAGGTATTAAAAAAAGTTGAAAACATTGTCAGAGAAGAAATGGAACGTGCTAACGCTATCGAAGTGTTAATGCCGCTGGTTCAACCTGCTGATTTATGGGAAGAGTCTGGTCGATTAGACGATTACGGACCTGAGCTTTTACGATTAAATGATCGACATCAGCGTGACTTCGTTTTAGGTCCAACGCATGAAGAAGTTATCACTAAACTTGTCAGCAATGAAATTAATAGCTACAAGCAGCTGCCGTTAAATGTTTTTCAAATTCAAACTAAATTCAGAGACGAAATACGCCCTCGCTTTGGTGTAATGCGTGGTCGTGAATTTTTAATGAAAGACGCTTATTCTTTTCATTTATCTCAAGCGTGTTTACAAAGTACTTATGATGCAATGTTTGCTGCTTATTGTCGTATATTTGAACGTTTAGGTTTAGATTATCGCCCAGTAATTGCTGATACAGGCTCAATTGGTGGTGCCGTTTCACATGAATTTCATGTGCTAGCAGATTCTGGCGAAGACGATATTGCATTCAGTGATAAAAGTGACTTTGCTGCAAATATCGAAAAAGCTGAAGCATTAGCACCTGCAGGAGAGCGCCCTGCACCAAGTCAAGAATTAACCCGTGTTGATACCCCGAATACTAAAACCATTGACGAGGTTAGTACGTTTTTAAACGTTGATCTCAACACCACGGTTAAAACCTTACTTGTCCTAGGTAAAGCACAAGAAAATGAAACCGCACCAATTGTGGCATTAGTTCTTCGCGGTGATCACCAACTCAACGAAATTAAAGCAGAAAATCTTGAACAAATTGCTTCACCATTAACTTTTGCCAGTGAAGAGCAAATTCAACAAGCTGTAAATTGTAATGCGGGTTCGATTGGTCCTGTTAACTTATCTATCTCAGTTATTGTTGACCGAAGCGCTGCACACCTAGCTGATTTTGTTTGTGGTGCAAATACAGATGGTGTTCATCTTACCGGTGTTAATTGGGACCGAGATTGTAGCAATTATACCGTTGAAGACATTAGAAATGTAGTTGAAGGCGATCCAAGCCCTTGTGGTAATGGCAATATTATTATCAAACGTGGTATTGAGGTCGGTCATATTTTCCAACTAGGCGATAAATATGCCCAAGCAATGAAGTGTGGCGTGTTAACAGAAGCTGGTAAAAACCAAATACTAACCATGGGCTGTTACGGCATTGGTGTTTCACGTATTGTGGCCGCTTCTATTGAGCAAAATCACGATAAATATGGCATAAAATGGCCTTCTGCGATTGCCCCATTTCAAGTGGCAATAGTGCCAATGAACATGGCTAAATCAGTACGTGTTAAAGAAACCGCCGAAAATATGTATGACCAACTTAAAGCTGCTGGTATTGAAGTATTATTTGATGACAGAAAAGAGCGTCCAGGCGTGATGTTTGCCGATCACGAATTAATCGGCACTCCCTATTTGCTTATTATTGGTGAACGTAATCTAGACAATCAAGAAGTTGAAGTTAAAAACCGTATAACGGGTGAAAAATCTATGATGGCAATTGACGACATTATGAGCTTATTTTCTTAAAACTCTAAAAATTTACACATCATTTAATACTCTTCCAGTAATAATTTATTGGAAGAGTATTTTTTTATAGATTATTATTTTCTATTTCTAGAGAATGACTTCAAACGCTTACCGAGCTCGCTGGTAAAGTTTATTATTTGACATACATCCCAATAAATCACACGATTGAAATACTTGGCTAGTCGATCATTTAACGATTTAAAAGTCGTTAACGAATGGTCATTAGGTTTAAAGCATTGCCAAATAAAGTGGTGGCAATTGTTGTTTATCATATGATAGTCACGATATTGATAAATCTGCTGAGTTGCCAATAACGCTGCCGCTTCATTAACTAAAGGCGCCCCTGTAGAATCGCACGCAATAAATATTTGCTTACCAGAGCGTTCACGAATGAAGCGCTCGCTAGAAACTGCTTTAATTAACCCGTTACCGCCAAGCTCTACAATTAAATTATCACCTATCCATATGCCAGTGTGATCTAGCACACCACCTATACCACAACAAACAATAGCGCCTATTTCAGGTTCAACAGTTCGCGATGAGTCTAAAAAATCACTTGGGTATATCGCCACGCTTGATTGGTATTCATTAAAGTCGTCAAGCGTTTGCGGCCTCATTAACTTGCGGCGATATTTTTGCTGAGATCTACGATCCCCGTTTAAGCCATTCACAGCTAAGGCAGACAATGCTGCGGCCCCTGCAATAATTAAAGGTAACGCCATAAACACCTCAGACTTTCTACGTAATTAACCTACTAATAACCAGAATAGCTTTTTATAAATAAATTACATTAAAAAATTTGCAAGAAACTGTTTCAATACCGGAAAATATTGGCAACAATGGAGTTGAATCGCAAAGCTATACACATACTGAGAATTAGGCACCATGAAACGCATTAAAAAATCACCAAAACTCGACAACGTTTGTTACGATCTTAGAGGACAAATTGCTGTTGAAGCCCGCCGTCTAGAAGACGAAGGACACAAAATTCTAAAACTCAATATTGGTAACCCTGCCCCTTTTGGTTTTGAAGCCCCTGATGATATTTTAAAAGATGTAATTCACCACTTACCCAACTCTCAAGGCTACAGTGAATCACAAGGTATCTATTCAGCTCGCGTCGCAGTAATGCAATATTTTCAGCAACAGCAAATAAAAGATGTACGTGTTGCCGATGTTTACATTGGTAATGGTGTAAGCGAGCTTATTGTTATGGCAATGCAAGCCCTATTAGACAACGACGATGAAGTATTAATCCCCGCACCAGATTACCCATTATGGACGGCTGCGGTATCTCTTTCTGGTGGTAAGCCCGTCCACTATTGTTGTGACGAGTCAAATAACTGGTTTCCAGATGTTAAAGATATTGAAAGTAAAATAACGAGTAAAACTAAAGGGTTAGTATTAATTAATCCGAATAACCCAACAGGCGCAGTTTATTCTGAAGAAGTATTACTTGAAATTATTGCCTTAGCGAGAAAACATCAACTCATTATTTATAGTGATGAAATATACGACAAAATTTTATTTGATGAAGCCAAACATATCCCTACAGCAAGATTAGCTAACGATGTTCTTGTTATTACTTTTGGTGGTTTATCAAAAAACTATCGTATCGCAGGTTTTCGTGCCGGCTGGATGGTAATTACAGGCCCTAAAATACATGCTGAAGACTACATCGAAGGGTTAACCCTACTTTCATCAATGAGGATGTGTGCTAACGTACCTTCGCAACATGCAATACAAACAGCACTTGGCGGCTACCAAAGTATTAATGAGTTAATTAAAGGTGATGGCAGATTAATTAAACAGCGCAACCTAGCCCATCAAATGATCAACGAAATTGATGGTTTATCTTGTAACCCTGCAATGGGAGCATTGTATTTATTTGTAAAAGTCGATAAAGAAAAATTCAATATCAAAGATGATGAAAAGATGATTTTAGACTTACTTAAACAAGAAAAAATACTTTTAGCCCATGGCAGAGCGTTTAATATTCAAGAGAATAATTATTTTCGTTTAGTTTTTTTACCACACGTTGATGAACTTCGTACCGCGCTAGAAAGGCTTAAAACATTTTTCAACACATACAAACAGTAACATTATTTTAATAGTGCCTATCGACCATAAATAAAGGGATCATCATGAGTACAGCAACTTCACGCCTAACCGCTAGACTAAACAGAATGAGGTATTTACAGCGATGGCCTTTGATGAGAAAAACTGAAACAGAGAATGTTGCTGAACATGTATACGAATCAAACACTATCGCGCTAACTTTGGCGCTGATAGAAAAACATGTCTTTGATAATAATGAAATTGATCCCTATCACTGTTTAGCTATTTGCCAAGTACATGAAAGTGAAGAGCCTCTTTTATCTGGCGATCTCAATACTATCGCCAAAAATGCAACGCCAGGAATGAAAGCCGCTTACGAAGAAATTAAATCTGCTGTTCAAGAAAAAATAATCAGCGATATTCCTGATGAGCTACAAGCTGCATTTGACGCAATCATACGACCAACCCCCTCTTTAGAATCAGAATTTGTAAAATGTGCGGACATTATTCAAGCATACATAAAAACAAAACAAGAAGTTAGAAATGGCAATGGTGATGAGTTTATGGATGCCGAGTCTAGGCTTGGCCACAAATTAAAAACATTAGAAAACCAATATAAAGCGGTTAAATACTTTAATAAAACTTTTCTCCCTTCACATTTTGTAAGCGTTGATAAACTCTTAATTAATGAAGTTTAACTGCTATTTTTTACACTCAACCGTTTCACTTGTACTTACCATTCTTGAGTCGACTTTAAAAGAGCAAACAAGTATAAAGACTCAACCCTTACAATATGTTAGCTTATGGAGTCATAAAATGTCTTAGAGGCTCAAGTATTAACGTGTTAAAAATATTATTAGTGGATGATGATACAGAATTTACCGAAGTGGCTTGCCATATTATTGAATTTTTAGGCCATGAAATTTGTACGGCAAGTTGTTTACAGGAAGCTTACGAATGGCTAGAAAATAATAGCTTTGATCACATACTCTTAGATTTTATGCTACCCGATGGCAGCGGATTACATTTAATTGACCATATCGAAAAATCAAATCATTCCCCATTTATCACATTAATTACAGGCCATCCTTTAGTTAAAGGAGTATTAACAGGCTTGTGTGGGCCTAAAGTAAATTATTTGGCTAAGCCGCTACAACGAGAAGATCTAGAACAAGCCTTAACACCACAAACAAGTTCAAAAACATCAAAGAAATCATCCAAAAATCTGCCTAAAAAACATTTTGGCTGCTTAATTGGAGAGTCTGAAGCAATGCAAGAGGTTTATAAAATGATCTCTCGAGTTGCTTTAACCCAAGCAAACGTTATGATTTTAGGCGAAAGTGGTGTCGGTAAAGAGCTAGTCGCACAGGCAGTTCATAACGAAAGTAATCAAAAAAACAATAGCGATACACAATTAGTCGCCACAAATTGTGGCGCACTTGCAAAAGATCTAATTGCCAGCGAATTATTTGGTCATGAAAAAGGCGCATTTACTGGTGCAATAGAAAAAAAGGATGGCGTATTTTTACGAGCAGGTGACGGCACATTATTTCTCGATGAGATAACCGAAATGCCTATTGACATGCAACCCAACCTTCTAAGAGTATTAGAAAGCAACCGGATAACGCCTCTTGGCGGGACAAAAGAAATAGCTGTAAATTGTCGAGTAATTTCAGCGACCAACCGTTCTGTTGAAGAAATAGCTCAAGATAAAGTATTAAGAGAAGATATTTACTTTAGATTAGCTGTATTCCCTATTGCTATTCCACCACTACGTGATCGAAAAACAGATATTCCATTATTAGCAGCGGCATTTCTTGAAGAGTTAAACCAGGAATATCAGCAAAACTGTCAATGGAGTGCAGCGCAAATTCAACGATTAACCGATTACGATTGGCCCGGCAATATTAGGGAGTTACGACACACAATTCATCGTGCGTTTATTATGTCAGATCTAACGGATATCGACAGCACCCACATAGAGCTACCTAAGAACTTTCGCTCGCCCTTCTCATCAATTTCTGAAAAACAACATAGCTTAAGCGCAGGCCGCACAATTGAAGATGTTGAACGGGAGTTAATTAAAGTAACCTTAGAAGAAGTTGAAGGAAATAAGTCGCTTGCAGCAAAAATGTTAGGCATAAGCATAAAAACCTTATATAACCGCTTACATGCATACTCAGATTTTGAAGAATAAATAACG
This sequence comes from Colwellia sp. SU-HH01217, assembly GCF_057543495.1. Lineage (NCBI taxonomy): Bacteria > Pseudomonadati > Pseudomonadota > Gammaproteobacteria > Alteromonadales > Colwelliaceae > Colwellia > Colwellia sp. SU-HH01217. The sequence goes on from NZ_BAAJLX010000003.1 coordinate 352,403, forward strand.
CTTGGAGTCATTCCTCATGAGTAACAATCCAGAAGAAAATAAACCAGAAGAGAATAAAACGAGCCCCAACAATGTGAATCAACTCATTCATGATGCTAGGGGCCCACTAAATAGAATTTCTATGCAGGCAGAGCTGATAAAATTAGTATTAGAAAATGACATGCCAATTGAAAAAGCGTTAGAAGCAGCGAATAAAATAATAAACTCCTGCCAAGAATGCAGTCAAACACTTGAACAGCTGTCTAAAGCGTCTAACTAAAACGTACAATAATTGCAGTTAAGGTGATCTTCCATTATGAGCTACATTGAGCGGCTACTAGAAAACAAAAAAATATCGTGGGGCTTAATATTTTCTATTGTGATAGGTGTTATCGTTATAAATGTAATACTCGCGTTAAAAACGATAGATGATTTATCAATTACTCAAAAAGGTATCACCAATACGGGTGAAATAATTCTTAGTATAGATAAGTTACATAATTTAGTGCTAGCAGCTGAAACTGGACAGCGTGGTTATTTACTCACCCAAAAAGAAGATTATTTACAACCTTATCAAAATGCGATTGGTCAGGTAATTGAACAACTTAAATTAGTACAGACTTTACAATCTGATATTGCTAATCAAGAAGAAAATATTAAAGAGTTGGCTAAATTAGCTGAAATGAAAATGATTGAACTTAGCTCAACTGTAGACCTTGCATTAGCCGACAAAGAGAAATTAGCGTTAAATGTTGTACTAACGGGCCGAGGACGAAGTTTATATAAAGAAATGGCAAGCCTATTTTATCGTATAAAAAGTAGTGAAATTCTATATCGCAATAAATTATATTCCCAATTGGCCGCCACCGAGAAAGAAGCAAAACTTACCTTTAGTATCTCTTCAATTACTAGTTTTTTGTTACTTGTTGGTATAGGCGTGCTTGTTTACTTAAACACTAAGTCTGAATTTTTTTATCGCCAATCACTAGAAGTTAGTAATGAGGAATTAGCCGAAAAAGTTAATATACGCACCCAAGAATTAACCATTTACTCAGAGGAGTTAGCCCGTAGTAATCGTGAATTAGAAGATTTTGCATTTGTCGCCTCACACGATTTACAAGAGCCTTTACGTAAAATAAGAGCATTTGGTGATAGGTTATCGACAAGTTACTCCGATGTTATCGACGAACGCGGCTTAGATTTTATTGAGCGTATGCGAAATGCCGCAGAAAGAATGTCTAATTTAATTAACGACTTACTAGAGTATTCACGCATTAACACCCGCGGGAAAAAGTTTTTATCTGTCTCGTTAACACAAGTTGTTGATGAGGTAATTGGCGATCTTGAAGTGGCGATAGAAGAAAGCGCAGCTGTGATTAACTATCACGATTTACCTGAAATTAATGGGGATATCAGCCAGCTTAGTCAGTTATTTTTAAACCTACTCAGTAACTCGATTAAATTTAGACAAGAATCTATTGCCCCTCAAATAACGATAAGCCATGTTAACGAATCTGTTTTTGATAGCACGTTAAATACAGAAACGTTATGGCATATTATTAACATTAGCGATAACGGTATCGGCTTTGAACAAAGCTTTGACGAAAAAATATTCATTCCTTTTCAGCGTCTGCATGCCCGAACAGCTTATAAGGGTACAGGTATTGGTTTAGCTGTCTGCCGACGTATTGTAGAACGTCATGGCGGCACAATAGAAGTTAAAAGCAAAGTACAGCAAGGAACAACATTTACGGTGCGCATACCTCACGATTATGAGCCCCCAGTAACATAAAACATAAATTTTTAGGAACTTACCCATGAAAAAAAGCACACCTATTGTCATTTTAATGGCCGACGATGATGAAGATGATCGGCTACTTGCTCAAGATGCACTCACTGAAAGTCGCGTTATCAATGAACTTTATTTTGTTGAAGATGGTGTCGAGTTATTAGACTTCTTAACTCACCAAGGAAAATTTGAAGATAAAGCCAGCGCACCTCGACCTGGTCTTATTTTATTGGATTTAAATATGCCGCGTAAAGACGGTCGTGAAGCGTTAAAAGAAATAAAAGCCAACCCACAACTTAGAAGCATTCCTGTTGTTATTTTAACTACATCAAAGCAAGAAGAAGATATGGTAAAAGGCTACGAGCTCGGTGCTGCTTCTTATATTACTAAACCCGTGAACTTTGAAGGCTTAGTGGATTTAATGAAGGCATTGGGTAAATATTGGGTTGAATTTGTTGAACTACCGCCGCACCATGAACAAACGCTTAACTAATTAATAATTTAATGACCTTATAAAACGAGAGCAAGTATGCGTGCACAGGATTTAAGTTTACAATGTCTAAGCTAATTATGCCTAAACTAACGAACAAAAAACGTCTTTTATTAGTAGAAGATGACGAAGATGATTACATTCTAACCTGCGATTACCTTGAGCAAATGCCTAACCATCAGTTTGATATTGACTGGGTCGATAATCCCAGTCAAGCGATGGAATTATTGCAAAAAAACAACCATGATATTTGTTTACTCGATTATCAGCTAGGTGGACTCAATGGTTTAGCGGTACTAAAGCAAACCAGTGAAAATGGCTGTTCTGTACCAATCATTATGCTCACCGGACAAATAGACAGCGAGCTAGATAACAGCGCACTCGATGCAGGTGCTGTTGATTATTTAGTAAAATCTGATCTCGATAGTGCCAGATTTAACCGCGCCATTCGTTATGCTCTAGCAAGAAAAGATATTGAAAATGAACGCCTTGAACGAATTAAAGCAGAAACAAAAAGCCGCTCTAAAGATAAGTTTTTAGCCCACTTAAGTCACGAACTACGTACCCCATTAACTTCAATTTTAGGTTATACAGAATTACTACTAAGCGACTCTAACAACCAAGCGATAAAAGGCGAATTGTCCACCATATTCAATAATGGTAAGCATTTATTAGGGCTGCTCAATAACGTTTTGGATTTATCTAAAATTTCAGCAGGTAAATTCGAATTAAATACCACCACCATTTCTCTTGAAAATTTTATTTCTGATATTTACACATTAATGTTGATGTCTGCTCAAGAAAAAGGGATTAATTTACGCTTAACAGCCAAATCAGCGTTACCCACTAAAATTATTGCTGATCCATTAAGGTTGCGCCAAATACTTATTAATATTATTCATAATGCAATAAAGTTTACCCACAAAGGCTCTGTGCATATTGCGTTATGGCTTGATGAAACAAATGACGGTCTGCGTTTGTATTTCTCAATTACAGATACTGGCATAGGGATCCCGAGTGAATTATTACCCACAATATTCAAACCCTTTGAACAAGTACAAGACATAGTTTCGCGCAACGAGGAAGGTGTTGGTCTTGGCTTATCTATATGTAGTGAGTTGTTAAATCATATGGGAGGCAATATCTCAGTTGAATCAACACTTGAACGGGGCAGCCAATTTATCGTGTGTATTGATCCGGGAAAAATTGCTAATACCGAGCGAAAAACGTTAACGTTTGATTCTGATAACTACCCATCTACCACTGAGCTATTGAGTAAAATTACAGGAAAAGTGCTCGTTGTTGACGATAACGACGACATTCGAAAATTACTAGGTTTTACCTGTCGATCGTTCGGCTTGGATGTTAGTTATGCAAAAAATGGCCAACAAGCTATCTCTACCATTGTGTCACATATTGAAACTCAAGCGCCATTTGATTTAGTGCTAATGGACATTCATATGCCTGTGCTTGATGGCAAACGCGCTATGTCAAAACTAAACACAATAAACATTACAACCCCCGTATTCGCTATAACTGCTGCAACGATGAAAGGTGTGGCACAAGAGCTTTACGATTTAGGCTTTAGCGATGTCGTGGCCAAGCCCATAGACAAAGAAGAATTACATCAAAAAATTAAAGCGCACTTAGAATTAAACACATCAGCTGCTAAGCCCCCCCAAAAAAAAGCACCAGAAAAAACACCTCAACAAGTATTATTAGTTGAAGATGACGTAGACGCAGCAAAAATTACCGCTTTATTGCTTAACACCTTAGGAAAACAAGTAACAATTGCCCACAACATCAAACACGCAAAAGAGTTAATTGAAACAGATGCTAATTGGCAGCATATGTTAATTGACATGAATTTACCTGACGGTAATGGTCTAGAGCTTAGTGCGGCGATTAAAAGTAAAATCCCAACCGCTACCATTACCATCGTTAGCGGTAACGATGTATCAAAAGAAGAATTAAATCGCTATGGTGCAGATAGCGCCCTACTTAAGCCAATTAATTCTGCAATGTTGCAACAATTGTTTATTAACTAAAGATAATAACCATGCAAGTACTACATAACACCCTGTATATTTTACCCACTAATTAATATCTATTTTTCACACCGCAACACATAAACCTAAGTTTCACTATTAATAACAACCACTTAACCTTTTGGCACAACTCTCGCTTAATAACTAATGTAATTCAAAAAAATAAAGGAGAAATCTAATGTTAAGTTGGGCATTCACTTTTTTAGTTATCGCAATTATCGCTGCTATTTTTGGTTTTGGTGGAATTGCAGGTGCAGCAACAGGAATCGCTAAAATTTTATTTTTTGTCTTTGTTGTATTACTAGTTATCTCATTAATAGCCAATGCATTACGAGGAAAAGCTCCAAAAGCTTAGCCATATAATTATTTAAGGAAAATTATTATGAACATGAATAAAAAATCAATAATATTAACAGTTGCGCTTAGTACACTACTTGGTTTAAGTGCTTGTAGTGATGAAAAAGCTGAAGAAACAGGTGAAAAAATTGATCAAGCAATCTCTAACACCAAAGATGCCGCAGAAGATGCTACTGACAAAGTCAAAGACGCTGCTAATGATGCTAAAGATAAAGTAAAAGAAGTCGCAACTGACACAGGAAATGCGATTGAAGATGCTTGTGAAGACGCAAAAAAGGATTTAGATGCTGAAGATACTGATTGTTAGTTTTTCAATTTTGAGTATCACCAATTAACGGCGATTTTCTCAAATTCAACTCATATAAATCATGAGTATTGACTATAAAATGGTTAGCACAATTGCTAACCATTTTATTTATCACTCTTGTTTTAAAAGGGTTATCCCAATCAATACAACATCTTTTTAGCGATAAATATTATTGCTCCAGTTTACAAACCAGGAAACTCTCATGCCCTCAGCCACACCGTCAATTACCACAAAAACTATCAAACCATTATTTGCCAAAGTTTTTACTTTTATATTTTTTAGTTTGGCTGCCGCGATTATATTTTCACTATGCAACACTATTGTTCATGGCATTATCGATGGCGTGGATATAATGCAAATTTTCTTAAGTAGTATTAATACAAGCATAATTGCACTCGCCGTTTTCGAGCTGGCTTTAGTAATTAATCAAGAGTATTCCAATCATGTAGAAACAGAAGATGTTATTGAAAGCTTGAGAAGAACAATACCGCGATTTATTGGTACGGTTTGTATAGCCTTGTCGATAGAAGGTTTAATTATGGTCATAAAATATAGCCAATTAGAGTTGGCGGGCAACCTTTATTACCCTGTTGCAATAATATCAAGTACTGCAATATTGCTGACTTCACTGGGTTTGTTCTTACACCTAACCAAAAACAACACTAACAGCACAAACTTAACACCTCAGAGCAACTCAGAATTCAATAATAAGGCTAAATAATAAAGATAATGAATAAATAAGTCATACAAGCCATCATACTTCCTTATGCAATCAGGAGGTATGCAATAAATGAGGAAAAACACTGTACTAATAAAATTATTGCTAACTATTTTTCACTAATATACTTCATTGAGAAACCTTCATTATTCTCTCCTGATACAAGTAAAATAATAATATTATTATTTTCTATTCAATTATACCATGTCGTTCCAATGCTTTTGGTAAACATGTCCACGATACTCAACGGCATTAACTTTGAACTCATTTGAGTATTTCCAAGTTCGTCTTGGGTTATTGTACTTTGGCATAAGACACCTCATCTTTAGTTAGATTTTGGTGTCCGTTTTATCGGGGGAGGATC